>NZ_JBNXUO010000019.1:0-93542 GCF_050563535.1 Falsiroseomonas sp. CW058 | reverse complement strand
CACGCGCTGCCGGTTCGCCTGTTCGGCCTGCGTCAGCGGCCGCCCCACGGAGGGGGCGCCGCGGGAGGCCTGGCCGGCGCCCTGCGGGCCCGACCGGCCGGGCTGCGCGGACGGCCTTGCGCCGCCGGCGCCCGCCGCCGGCGCAGCGGGGGTGCCCGGCTTCGCCGCGGCCGCCGGCGCCGGCGCCGGCGTGCGCTTCTTCAGCACTTCGACCTGCACGACCTTGCTGCGGCCATGGCTGAAGGACTGGCGGACGCTGCCCGCGTCCACCGTCTTCCCCAGTTCCAGGCGGCCACCCGGCCGGAGAGAAAGCCGGCCCTTGCCCGCATCCTGGTCGTTCTGGTCGCTCATCCGCCGATCCGAACCCGATTTATCGTCCGTCATGTCCCGCCGCGCGAAGCGCGGCACCCTCGTTTGTCCGCGCGAACGCGGTAGCCTGTTGCCGCGGAGCGCGGCGCATGTCGGTCCGCGTCCCGCAGGGCGCGGCGATCGCTCCTCATCCGGCGGGAGTCCCGCCCGCAGCCGGGTCGCCATGGGCCGCGCGCGGGGGCGCGCCGCCCGTCTCCAGACCCGCGGCGGCGACGCCCGCGAGCCTTGCGGCTTCCGCCGCGATCCTCTCCGCCAGCCGCCCGGGGGCGACGGCGACATGCACCGCCCGGTCCCGGCCGAACAGCGCGCCCAGTTCCGCCGCGCCCATCGGCGCGACCACCGGCACCTGGCGGAGGCCGACGAGCCGCGCCCGTTCGGCCGGGCTGCCATCGGCCGCCTGCACCACCAGGCCGACCCGGCCGGCCTGGAGCCATTCCCGGGCCGCCTGCCAGCCACTCACCGCCTGCCCCGCCCGCCTTGCGAAACCGACAAGGTCGCGGACGCGCCCCCGAAGGCCGTCCTCGATCCGGGCGCGAAGGTCGGGGGGCACATGCGCGACACCACGCGAGGCCTTGGCGAAGGCCCCACGGGTGACGGCCCGTTCTATCACATCGGCCTTCGCGCTCAACCACATTCCCCGCCCCGGCAGCCTCTCGCCGAGATCGGGAACCACGGCGCGCTCGGGCGAGAGCACGAAACGCAGCATCAGCTCCTTCGCCTGCCTCTCGCGCGTGACGATGCAGCGGCGGAGGGGGCCGCGCTCGGCCTCCTCCTCCGGGTCGCCCGGCGCGTCCGCCGCGTCCGCGATGTCAGCCGGCGCGTTCGTCGTCCGTCTCCCCGCCATCCTGCGGCGCGGCGTCGTCCCCGGCCGCGTCGTCCTGCCCGCCCCCGGCGTCCTCGGCCGCCGCGGCGGCGCCCACCACGTCCTCGTCGCCGAACCAGCCGGCCGACTGGCGGGCGGCCAGGATCACGGCATTCGCCGTCTCCTCGTCCACCGCCTCGCTCCCCAGGATCTCCACCAGCTCGTCGCCGGCCAGGTCCGCCAGGTCCTCGAGGCTCTTGACCCCCTTCTCGCCGAGCGCGACGAGCATGGCGGGCGAGAAGCCGCCCACCTCCGCCACCGCATCCTCGACGCCGAGCTCGCGGCGCTTGCCGTCCAGCTCCAGGTCGCGCTTGTCGAGGAAGGCCTGCGCGCGGCGCTTCAGCTCCGCCGCCACGTTCTCGTCGAAGCCCTCGATCCCGGCGAGCTCCTCGTCGTCGACATTGATGATGTCCTCGATCGAGCCGAAGCCCTCGGTCACCAGCAGGCCGGCGATCACGTCGTCGACGTCGAGCCCCTCGACGAACAGGCCGCTGCGCTTGCGGAAGTCCTCCTGCCGGCGCTCGCTCTCCTCCGCCTCGGTCAGGATGTCCACGTCGAAGCGGGTGAGCTGGCTGGCGAGCCGCACATTCTGCCCGCGGCGGCCGATGGCGAGGCTGAGCTGGTCGTCGGGCACCACCACCTCGACGCGCCGCGCGTCGTCGTCGAGGACCACCTTCGTCACCTCGGCGGGCGCGAGGGCGTTGACGATGAAGGTCGCGGTGTCGGGCGACCAGGGGATGATGTCGATCTTCTCGCCCTGCAGCTCCTGCACCACCGCCTGCACGCGCGACCCGCGCATGCCGACGCAGGCGCCGACGGGGTCGATGGAGCTGTCGCGGGAGATCACCGCCATCTTGGCGCGCGACCCGGGGTCGCGCGCGACCGCCTTGATCTCGATGATGCCGTCGTAGATCTCCGGCACCTCCTGCGCGAACAGCTTCGCGAGGAAGCCGGGATGGGTGCGGCTGAGGAAGATCTGCGGGCCGCGCGGCTCCTCCCGCACGTCGTAGATGTAGGCGCGCACGCGGTCGCCGTTGCGGAAGGCCTCGCGCGGGATGGTCTCGTCGCGTCGCAGCAGGGCTTCCGCGCGGCCGAGATCGACCATGAGGTTGCCGTATTCGGTGCGCTTGACGACGCCGTTGATGATCTCGCCCACGCGGTCCTTGTACTCGTGGAACTGCTTGCTGCGCTCCACCTCGCGCACGCGCTGCACGATGACCTGCTTGGCGGTCTGCGCGGCGATGCGGCCGAAGTCGATCGGCGGCAGCGGGTCCACGATGAACTCGCCCACCGCGATGCCGGGCTTCACCTTCAGCGCGATCCGCAGCGGGATCTGCGTCGCCTCGTTCTCGACCGGCTCCTGCTCCACCACCTCGGTCCAGCGGGAGAGCTTCACCTCGCCCGACTTGCGGTCGATGACGGCGCGGATGTCCTTCTCGTGCCCGTACTTGGCGCGGCCGGCCTTCTGGATGGCCTGCTCCATCGCCTCCAGCACCTCGTCGCGCTCGATCATCTTCTCCCGCGCGACGGCGTCGGCGACCTGGAGGAGTTCGGGGCGTGCGATGGCGACGTCGATGGCCATGAAAGCCTCTCCTTAGTTCTGCGTGGGCGGCGCCGCCGTGGCGGCGATCAGTTCGTCGGTCAGCACCAGCTTGGCCCTGCGGATGTTGCCGCGCGGGAAGGCGTGCTCCGTCCCGTCCTCGGCCTTCAGCCGCGCCACCTCGGCATCGGCGCCGAGGGCGATGCCCTTGAAGCGCTTGCGGCCCTCCACCGGCACGACGAGCTCGACCTGCGCGAGATGGCCGGCAAAGCGGTTCCAGTCCTTGGCGCGGGTCAGCGGGCGGTCGATGCCGGCGGAGGACACCTCCAGCATCCATTCGCCGCGGATCGGGTCGGCCACGTCGAGGATGGCGCCGACCGCATGGCTGATCGCCTCGCAATCCTCGACCCGGAAGGCGTCGCCATCGGCGCGGTCGGCCATGATCTGCACCACCGGCCGTTCCTTGCCGCTGACCTGCACGCGCACGAGTTCGTAGCCCATCTGCCCCAGGCTCGGCAGGATGGCGTCGGCGATGCGCGCCTCCAGCCCCTCGTGGCGGGGCAGGTCGGGGTCGGGCGGGGCGGGGGTGGTTTCGGGCTGGTCCATCGGGCTGTCTTCTGCGCGTCCGGCCGCGGCCAACAAAAAAGGCGGCCCTTTTGGGGCCACCTCCCGTCAACTCGGAAAGCGATCTCGACCACCCATATAGCCCTGGCGCAGGGCGGCGGCAAGGACCGACTACTCGGCCCCCGGCGGCGCCGGCAGGGCGGCGAGATGCGTCACCCGCCGCCGGCCATGCGCGCGCACCGAAAGCGGTTCGGCGTGCAGACGGTTGTCGAAGACGCGCGCGGTGCCGCGGCGCGCCACCTCCAGCAGGCAGAAATGCCCTGTGACACGGGCCAGCCACCAGCCCTCCGGCAGCCCCCCCCTGACCGTCTGACAGAGGGTCGGGCGGCCTTCGACGGGGCGGGGTTCGGCCGGCACGCCGGCCAGGTCCAGCGCCGCCACAAGGTCGCGCCACCAGGCGGTCATGATCTCCCGCCCCGGCGGGTAGCGGTCCGGGGCGACGCGGGCCAGCAGGTCGCAGGCGCTGCCATAGGACAGGCCCGCCGCGGTCGCCACCGCCGCCGGGCCGCACCAGGGGGCATATCCGCCGCGCTCGCCGGTGAACTCGGCCGGGTGCCGCAGGCGGCGGCGGTAGTCGTCATTGGCGGGCAGCGGAACGGACATGGCGCGAGTGACCCGGTGCAATCAACCGAGCCTCACGATACCGTGATTTATACAATCACACAATCGCGATCAGCGGCGACGAAACACCCAGTAGAAGGGAGTGCGTCCTTCCCGCAACGCCTTGGCTTCGTACCGCGTGCCGGGCCAGCCCTCGGGCCGCGTTTCGTCGCGGGACAGGCGCTCGAAACCATCGGCGCCGGCCATCACCTCCTCCACCCAGCCCTGGTAGGTCGGGTCGTCGGAGGCGATGCGCCATTCGCCGCCCGGGCGGATGGCGCGGGCGACCGCGGGCAGCAGCGCCGGGTTGACGAAGCGCCGCTTGGCGTGGCGCGCCTTGGGCCAAGGGTCGGGGAACATCAGGAAAAGCCGGTCGAGCGCGCCCTCGGGCAGGGCGGAAACCAGGTGCCGCGCATCCCGCGGCCATAGCCGGAGGTTGCGCGGCAGCGGCGCGTCCGCCTCCTCGCCTTCCGGGACGAGGCGCGTCAGCAGGGAACAGAGCCCGTTCTCGAACACCTCGGAGGCGATGTAGGCGACGCCGGGATGCGCCTCGACCTGCGCCAGCGCGTGTTCCCCCCCGCCGAACCCGACCTCGAGCCAGAGCGGCGCGCCCGGCATGCCGAAGGCGGCCAGCGGGTCGGCCGCCTCGGCATCGGCCAAGCGAAGCCGCGGCAGGGTGACGTCGAGCAGCTTCTGCTGGCGCGGCCGCAGCGGATGCCCGCGGCGGCGGCCATAGAGGCGGTCCGGGATCCCCTCGGCGAGGGGCGGTCGGTCGGCGGTCATGCGCGGTGCGGGACCATCATGGAAAGGAAAAGGGCGGCAGGCTTTCGCCCGCCGCCCCGCCATCCTGCAAGGGCCGCGGCCTCAGCGGCCGAAGGCGCGCCGCAGCTCGTCGGCCAAGTCGGTCTTCTCCCAGGTGAAGGTCCCCTTCTCGGCGTCCGGCGTGCGGCCGAAATGGCCGTAGGAGCTGGTGGGGACGTAGATCGGGCGATTCAGGTGCAGATGCTCCCGGATGCCGCGGGGGGAGAGGTTGACGAGCCCGTCCACCACCTTCGCCAGCTTCGCCTCGTCCACGTCCTTGCCGGTGCCGTGCAGGTCGAAATAGACCGACAGCGGCTTCGACACGCCGATCGCGTAGCTGACCTGGATGGTGCAGCGGTCCGCGAGGCCGGCGGCGACGACGTTCTTCGCCACGTAGCGCGCGGCATAGGCGGCCGAGCGGTCCACCTTCGTCGGGTCCTTGCCGCTGAAGGCGCCGCCGCCATGCGGGGCCGCGCCGCCATAGGTGTCGACGATGATCTTGCGCCCGGTCAGGCCGCAGTCGCCGTCCGGCCCGCCGATGACGAACTTGCCGGTCGGGTTCACGTAGAACTCGTTGTCCGGGCACATCCAGCCCTTGGGCAGCGTGCTCTCGACCAGCGGGCGGAGCATCGCCTTGATCTCGGCCTGCTCCAGCCCGTCCACATGCTGGGTCGAGACGACGACGGAGGTCGCGCCCACCGGCTTGCCGTCCACGTAGCGCAGCGTGACCTGGGACTTGGCGTCGGGCAGCAGGCCCTCGACCGCCTTGTCCTTGATGCGGCGCAGTTCGCTGACGCGGCGCAGGATGGTGTGTGCGTAGTACAGCGGCGCCGGCATCAGGTCCGGCGTCTCGGTGCAGGCGTAGCCGAACATGATGCCCTGGTCGCCGGCGCCTTCGTCCTTGTTGCCGGCGGCGTCGACGCCCTGCGCGATGTGGGCGGACTGGGCGTGCAGGTGGCATTCCACATGCGCGTTCTGCCAGTGGAAGCCGTCCTGCTCGTAGCCGATGTCGTGGATCGCCATGCGGGCGAGGTGGACCAGCAGTTCGGGCGTCACGCTGCCGGGGCCGCGCGTCTCGCCGGCCAGCACCACGCGGTTGGTGGTCACCAGCGTCTCGCAGGCGACGCGGGAATAGGGATCGGCCGAGAGATAGGCGTCCAGCACCGTGTCGGAGATGCGGTCCGCCACCTTGTCCGGGTGGCCTTCGGAGACGCTCTCCGACGTGAACAGGTATTCGCCCTTGTCGCGCATGGCGTGGTTCGGCCTCTTGTCGCGTGTGGCCGGCGGGGGCCAGCCAGATGCAAGGCCCCGGCGGATCCGGGACGGGGGCGTATCGCAGCGCGGTGGGGCGGGGTCAAGGCAGGCGCCCGCCCCCGCGTGTCACGTCATTCCGAGGACGTCCATCATCGAATACAGCCCGGCCGGCCTTCCGCGCAGCCACCCCGCCGCGCGCACCGCGCCGGTGGCATAGGCGCGGCGGTCGAAGCTGCGATGGGTCAGCGCGATGTGTTCGGTCGCGCCGGCGAAGACCAGCGTGTGCTCCCCCACCACCTGCCCGCCGCGCAGCGCGGCGAAGCCGATGGCGCCGGTCGCGCGCGGGCCGCCATGGCCGTCCCGCCCGCTCTCGATCCCCGCCGCCTCCAGCGTCGTGCCGCGGCCCTTCGCCACGGCGCGCCCCATCGCGACCGCGGTGCCCGAGGGTGCGTCCACCTTCTGCCGGTGGTGCATCTCCACGATCTCCGCGTCGTACTGCGCGGCGGGCAGCGCGGCGGCCATGCGTTCGGCGAGGGCGAGCACCAGGTTGACGCCCGGCGCGAAATTGGCGGCGTAGACGATGGGCACCGCCGCCGCCGCTTCCGCCACCGCGCGTTCCTGCGCCGCGTTCAGCCCGGACGATCCGAGCACCAGCCCCTTGCCGCTGCGCGCGGCCAGCGCGGCGTGCGGCGCGGCCTCCTCGGCATGGGTGAAGTCGATCACCACGTCGCTTGCGGCGAACAGGGCCGCGGCATCGGCCAACACCGCGGCGCCGGGCGGCGGGGCCTTGGCCGAGCCCGGACGCAGCGTGCCGCCCACCAGCGTGGCGCCGGCGGCCAGCGCCTCCTCGGCCAGCAGCCGGCCCATGCGGCCCGCTATGCCGGCGATCCCGATGCGCATGTCTGGCCCTCCGCTTGCCACCGCGCCGCGCCCGGCGCCACCCTGACGCTTCGCCCGCGGGCGGCACGGGGTCAAGCGGCGCGGGTGCCGCGTGGGACAGGGGAACGGCGATGGCGGAGGACTGGCGCGCGCTGAACCGTGCCAACTGGGAGGAGCGGACGGCGGTCCATCTCGGCCCGGGCGGCTATGACCGGTCGTCGCACCGTGCAGGCCGCGGGACGCTGGATGCCATCGTGGAGGCGGAGCTCGGTCCCGTGGCGGGGCTGCGCGTGCTGCACCTGCAATGCCACATCGGCGACGACAGCGTCGCCCTCGCGCAGCGCGGCGCGGCGGAGGTGGTGGGCGTGGATTTCAGCCCCGCCGCGATCGGGGCCGCCCGCGCGCTGGCCGCCGAATTGCAGCTGGCGAATGCCCGCTTCGTGCTGTCGGAGGTGCATGGCGCGCCGGCGGCGCTGCCCGGGGAAGGCGGGAGCTTCGACCTGGTCTTCACGAGCTGGGGCACGATCGGCTGGTATCCCGACCTTGCCGGCTGGGCGCGCGTGATCGCGCATTTCCTGCGCCCCGGCGGGGCTCTCCATTTCGCGGATTCGCACCCCGCAGCCCTGGTCTTCGACGACATGGCGGCCGATGCGGCCGGACGGCCGGGCTGGGTCGCACCCTATTTCGAACGCGCCGGCCGCATCTGGGACGAGCCTTCCGACTATGCCGACCCCGCCGCGCGCCTGGCCAACAGCCGCACCATGACCTGGTTGCATCCGCTGTCCGACATCCTGGGCGCGCTGCGCGCGGCGGGACTGCGGCTCGACTGGCTGCGGGAGCATCCGCGCCTGACCTGGCAGCTTTTCCGCTGCCTGGTGCGCGACGCCGATGGTCTCTGGACCTGGCCTGACCAGCCCTGGCTGCCGCTGGCGGTCAGCCTGCGCGCGCTGCGCTAGACCGGCGTTGCCCTGACTGTCGTCAGGTCAATGCCGGTCCAGCCCCCTTTGGCCCGGCGATTCACGCCCTGCGTATGTCCGCCTGCGGCGCGCACACTCAGGACGATCGCGGGCTAGGGACAAGGGCAGAAGCAGCGGGGATGGGGGGCGGGCGGCGACGCGGGTGGGACCGAAACCGCGCCGCCGCCTGCCTGGGCCGTCGCTGGGGGGATGCGACGGTCATGGGAACAACGTGGCCGCCTGCCGCGGGTTGCATGCCGGGGCAAGCGGGACCGCGCCCTGCCCCCCATCACAGTCGCGCGGGCCCGCCCGGGCCGGAGCCTAGCGGCCGAGCCCGTCCCAGAATTCCTTCACCTTGGCGAAGAAGCCTTCGGATTCCGGGCTGCTCCGGCCGGAGGTCTCGGCCTCGCGCTCGAACTCCGCCAGCAATTCCTGCTGGCGCTTGGTGAGGTTCTGCGGCGTCTCCACCGCGACCTGGACATACATGTCCCCCCGCGCCGCACTGCGCAGGACCGAGAATCCCTTGCCGCGCAGCCGGAACTGGTCGCCCGTCTGGGTGCCGGCCGGGACGGTGACGCGCGCCCGCCCGCCGTCGATGGTCGGCACCTCGACCGCGCCGCCGAGCGCGGCCTGCGTCATCCGCAGCGGCACGCGGACGAAGATGTTGGCGCCGTCGCGCTGGAAGATCGGGTGCGACTTCACGCCGACATCCACGTAGAGGTCGCCAGCCGGCGCGCCGCGCAGACCGGCCTCGCCCTCGCCCGAGAGGCGGATGCGCGTGCCGTCCTCGACGCCCGCCGGGATGGAGACGGCGAGAGTGCGGTCGCGCTGGACCCGGCCCTGGCCGGCGCAGACCTTGCAGGGGTTCTTGATGACGCGGCCGCTGCCCGAGCAGGTGGGGCAGGTGCGCTCGATCAGGAAGAAGCCCTGCTGGGCGCGCACCTTGCCCGCGCCGCCGCAGGTGCCGCAGGTGCTGGCCGCCTGGGCGGTGCTGCCTTCCGCGCCGCTGCCCTTGCAGGCCTCGCAGGCGACGGAGGAAGGCACGCGGATGGTCTTCTTCGCGCCGGCGAAGGCTTCCTCCAGCGTCACCTCGACCTGCTGGCGGAGGTCGGCGCCGCGCCCGACCGGGCCGCGGCCGCGCGCCCCGCCGCCGCGCAGGCCGCCGAACATCTCCTCGAAGATGTCCTCGAAGGCGCCGCCGAAGGGGTTGCCGCCGGCGCCGCCGCCGAAGCCGCCCGGGCCGCCGCCGCCCCCTTCGAAGGCGGCATGGCCGAAGCGATCATAGGCGGCGCGCTTCTCGGCGTCCTTCAGGACGTCATACGCCTCGTTCAGTTCCTTGAACTTGCCTTCCGCCGCCTTGTCGCCCTGGTTGCGGTCGGGGTGGAACTGCATGGCGAGCTTGCGGTAGGCCTTCTTCAGGTCCTCCTCGCTCGCGTCCCGGGCGACGCCCAGGACCTCGTAGAAGTCGCGCTTGGCCATGGGGCCGTTGGTCCTCGATGCGCAGAGGCTTCAACAGGGCAGCGCCCGACCCCCTTTCGGAAGCCGGGCGCGCCGATTCCTTCGATCCGGAAGCGAAGCCCCGGTCAGGAGGGCTTCTTCTTCTTCGGGTCGACTTCCTCGAACTCGGCGTCCACCACCTTCTCGTTGGGGTTCGCGCCGGGGCCGCCCCCCTGCTGCCCGCCCGCGCCGGCCGCGCCCTGCTCGCCCGCCGCCTGCTGCGCCTTGTAGAGCGCCTCGCCCATCTTCATCGCCGCCTGCTGCAGCGTGTCGTTGGCGCTGCGGATGGCGTCGATGTCCTGGCCTTCCATCGCGCTCCGCGCATCGGCCACCGCCTTCTCGGCGGCGTCCTTCTCGGCCGCCGGGATCTTGTCGGCGTTCTCGCGGATGGTCTTCTCGGTCGCGTGCACCAGGGCGTCGAGGCCGTTGCGCGCCTCCACCGCCTCGCGCCGCTTCTTGTCGGCTTCCGCGTTCGCCTCGGCCTCGCGCACCATCCGCTCGATGTCGTTGTCGGACAGGCCCGACTTCGCCTGGATGCGGATCTGCTGTTCCTTGTTGGTGGCCTTGTCCTTCGCGCTGACGGACACGATGCCGTTGGCGTCGATGTCGAAGGTCACCTCCACCTGCGGCACGCCGCGAGGGGCGGGCGGGATGCCGGTGAGGTCGAACTGGCCGAGCAGCTTGTTGTCGGCCGCCATCTCGCGCTCGCCCTGGAAGACCTTGATGGTCACGGCGGACTGGTTGTCGTCCGCGGTCGAGAACACCTGGGACTTCTTGGTGGGGATCGTCGTGTTGCGGTCGATCAGTCGGGTGAAGACGCCGCCCAGCGTCTCGATGCCGAGGCTCAGCGGCGTGACGTCGAGCAGCAGGACGTCCTTGACGTCGCCCTTCAGCACGCCGCCCTGGATGGCCGCGCCGATCGCCACCACCTCGTCGGGGTTGACGTTGCGCGCGGGCTCCTTGCCGAAGAAGCCCTTCACCACCTCGATCACCCTCGGCATGCGGGTCATGCCGCCGACCAGGATCACCTCGTCGATCTCGCCCGCCGCGATGCCGGCATCCTTCAGCGCCTGCTTGCAGGGCTCGAGCGTCTTCTGGATCAGGTCGTCGACCAGCGCCTCGAGCTTGGCGCGCGTCAGCTGCATCACCAGGTGCTTCGGCCCGGAGGCGTCGGCGGTGATGAAGGGCAGGTTCACCTCGGTCTGCTTCGAGCTCGACAGCTCGATCTTCGCCTTCTCGGCCGCTTCCTTCAGCCGCTGCAGCGCCAGCTTGTCGCCGCGCAGGTCGATGCTCTGTTCCTTGCGGAACTCGTCGGCCAGGTAGTCGATGACGCGCGCGTCGAAATCCTCGCCGCCCAGGAAGGTGTCGCCGTTGGTCGACTTCACCTCGAACACGCCGTCGCCGATCTCGAGCACGGAGATGTCGAAGGTGCCGCCGCCGAGGTCGTAGACCGCGATGGTGCCGCCCTTCTTCTGGTCCATGCCGTAGGCGAGCGCGGCGGCCGTCGGCTCGTTGATGATGCGCAGCACCTCGAGGCCGGCGATCGCGCCGGCTTCCTTGGTCGCCTGGCGCTGGGCGTCGTTGAAGTAGGCGGGGACGGTGATGACGGCCTGCGTCACCTTCTCGCCAAGATAGGCCTCGGCCGTCTCCTTCATCTTGGTGAGGATGTTGGCGCTGATCTGCTGCGGCGCGTATTTCTTGCCATCCACCTCGACCCAGGCATCGCCGTTGTCGGCGCGCGCGATGGCGTAGGGCACCAGGCCCTTGTCCTTCGTCACCATCGGGTCGTCGAAGCGGCGGCCGATCAGGCGCTTCACCGCGTAGAGCGTGTTGGTCGGGTTGGTCACCGCCTGCCGCTTGGCGGACTGGCCGACCAGGCGTTCGCCGTTCTTGGCGAAGGCGACCATGGAGGGGGTGGTGCGGGCACCCTCGGCGTTCTCGATGACCCTGACGTCCTTGCCTTCCATGATGGCGACGCAGGAATTGGTCGTGCCGAGGTCGATGCCGATGACCTTGCTCATCCGTGTGCTCCTTGTTCGGCGGCGTGGGTGCGGCCCCGAAGGCACCGCGCCCGGCCCCTGCCGGATGGGGTGGGTGGTGATGGCCGTGACATATTCACCGCCATGCGGCACGGCAAGGGGGGCGGCGGGCCGACGGGGCCGGCCTGCCGCGCGCCGCGCGCATCGCTGCTACCGCCGCGGCGCCAGTCATGGCTATCCTGCGGGCCGCGACATGATCTCCTCCCTCCCCCTGCATCCCGACCGCGACCTGCTGGCCGGGGAGCTGCACGCCCGCCCGCCCCTGCCGCTGGCCACCCCCGTCGCGATCAGCCGCCTGGCGCAGTTGCGCGACGCGGGGGCGGACCGCGGCGCGGCGGTCGCGCATCTCGCGACGCTCTGCCGCCGCTACGGCGTGACGCCGCCGGATGCGGGCGCGGATTTCGTGATGGCGGATTTCGGCCGCTTCACGCTGCGCTACGAACGTCACACGGAATTCGACGGCTGGACCTTCCTCCGCCCCGGCCCCGACGGCGCCGCCCCGGACCCCTTCGAGGGCCCGGCCATCGGGGCGGTGCCGACCGACTGGCTGGCGGAGCTGCCCGGCCGCACCCTCGTCGCCGCCCATGTCGCCATCCTCCGCAGCGAGGGGGAGGACGCGCCCCCTCCCCCCGGCTGCTTCGCGCCGGACAACCTGGCGGGGTCGAGCCTGTCGGCCGGCGCCGCCACCGCCTGGACGGATTTCCGCCCCGGCCCCGACGGCTTCACCCGCATCCTGCTGCAGGACCACGGCATGACGGCGGCGCTGGCCGGCCGGCTGGCGCAGGCCCTGTGGGAGGTCGAGACCTACCGCCTGCTGGCGCTGCTCGCGCTGCCACAGGCCCGCGCCTGCGGGCCGGAACTGGCCCGCGCCTCCGCCAGCCTCGCCGCGCTGGCCGCGAAGCTGCCCGGCCTGCAGGCGCTGGAGGCGGAGCGCGACGCGCTGGAACAGCTCACCGGCCTCGCCACCACCATCGAGCGCCTGGCCGCCGGGACGGCGGACCGCTTCAGCGCGTCGCGCGCCTACCACGTCCTGGTCGGGCGGCGCCTGCAATCCCTGCGGGAGGAACGGTTGCACGGCCTGCCGACGCTGGCGGACTACCTGGAGCGGCGGCTCGACCCCGCCATCGCGACGGTGGAGGCGACGGGCGCGCGCATCGCGACCCTGTCCACCCGCTGCGCCCGCGCGGTGGACCTGCTGCGCGCGCGTGTGGCGGTCGCGCAGGAGGCGCAGACCCAGAAGCTGCTGGGTGCGATGGCGGAAACCGGCCGCGCCCAGCTTCGCCTGCAGGAGACGGTGGAGGGCCTCTCCGTCGCCGGCATCAGCTACTACGTGCTGTCGCTGGCGGGCTATGCGCTGAAGCCGCTGCCCTGGGGCGGCTGGCTGAAGGCCGAGGCGGTGCTGGCGGCGCTGGTGCCGGTGGTGGCGGGGCTGGTCTGGGTGCAGATGCGGCGCCGCCGGCGGCGGGGCTGAACCCCCGCCGCCGGCGGCCCGCGATCAGCCCTTGCCGGCGACGACGACCATGGCGGGCTTCAGCAACCTGCCGTTCAGCGTCCAGGCCGGGGTCCAGGCCTGGATGACCGTGCCGGGCTCGGTCCCCTCCGGCGCCGGCTGCTCGGCCATCGCCTGGTGAAGCTCGGGGTCGAAGGGCTTGCCCTGGGCTTCCACACGCTGCACGCCGTGGCGTTCCAGCACGGCCACGAAGCCGCGCTCCACCCCCTCGAAGCCGCCGCGCAGCTTGCCCAGCAGCTCGGGCTCGCCCTCCGCCGCGGGCGGCAGGCTGTCGAGGCCGCGGCGCAGGTTCTCGGCCGTCTCGACCACGTCGCGGGCGAATTTCTGCACGGCGTAGAGCCGCGCCTCCTCCGCCTCGCGCCGGGCGCGGGCGCGGATGTTCTGCAGCTCCGCCTCGGCGCGCAGCCACTTGTCGCGCAGCTGCGCGGCCTCGGCCTCGAGCGCGGCGAGGCGTTCGGCGTCGGTCCGGGGCGCGGCATCGGCCGCGCCGGTGGTCTCCGGCGCCGAGGCGGCGGCCGGGGGCGGGGTATCCTGGTTGTCGCTCATGATGTGCGGGACTTGGACTCTGCCTGTGGGGCGAAAGGGCGCGCCGGGGCGCTGCCTTCCCACCTAGGCGCCAAGGGGCGCCGGGGCAAGCACCCCTGCCGCGCCCGTCCGGCATGGCCGCCCGGCGCCGGTCAGGCCGCGCGCAGCCCCTCCACCGTGGCGCGCAGCGTGGTCCGCAGCGCCGCCGCCTCCCCGTCCAGCCGCCGCGCCGTCGCCTCCAGCGAACCGACCGCACCGGCGGTCTCCCGGATCGCGCGCTCGGCCTGGCCGACCGCGTCGGAGGCGCGTTCGGTGCTGTTCGCGACCTTCGCGGCGCTGCCGGCGATCTCCCGCGTGGCGGCGCCCTGTTCCTCCACCGCCGCGGCGATGGCGCCCGAGACCTCGTCCAGCCGCGCCACCACCGCGACGATGTCGCGGATCGCCGCCACCGCCAGGTCGGTCGCGCCCTGGATGCCGCCGACCTGCTGGCTGATGTCGTCGGTGGCCTTGGCGGTCTGCGCCGCCAGCGCCTTCACCTCCCCCGCCACCACCGCGAAGCCCTTCCCGGCTTCCCCCGCCCGCGCCGCCTCGATCGTGGCGTTGAGCGCGAGGAGGTTGGTCTGCCCCGCGATGCCGGAGATCAGGCGCACCACCTCCCCGATGCGGGCCGCCGCCTCGGACAGGCCGGCCACGATCCGGTCGGTGTCGCGCGCCTTGCCCGCGGCCGTGCGCGCGACATCGGCGGCGGTCGAGACCTGGCGCGTCACCTCGCTGACCGAGGCCGCCAGCTCCTCGGCCGCCGCCGCCACCGTCTGCACCCCCGCCGCCGCCTCCGCGGTCGCAAGCGCCGCCTGGCCCGCACCGGCCGCGCCGCCCTGGGCGGAACGGGACAGGTCCGCGGTCGCGGTGCCGATCCCCGCGGCCGCGTCCACCACGCCCGCGGCGATGCTGCCGAGCTGGCCTTCCACATCGGTCGCGAGCTGCCGGCGGCCCTGCCGCGCGGCCTCGGCCGCCGCCGCATCCTCCCGTGCATGCAGCGCCGCCTGCGCGGCTTCCCGCGCGCGGGCGGCCTCGGTCTCGGCCGCGGCGGCCGCGGCGGCGGCGGCGGCGCGTTCGAGGCCGCCGACCAGCGCCAGCAGCGCCGCCGCCTCCAGCAGCAGGATCGCCGCATGCAGGCCGACGCGGCCGAACGTCCCCTCACCCGCGAAGACCGCCATCGGCGCGACCTGGCCGAGCGCGAGGTGATGCAGCGCCACCGTGACGGTGCCGAGCAGGATGGCGCGGCGGTCGACCAGGCCGGCCAGCACCGCAAGGCCGGCGAAATAGGCCATGTGCAGGTCGATCCGCAGTTCCTCCGGCGCGACCCAGACCAGCACCGAGACCTGCACCATCAGCGCCACCGCGACCACCTGCCGCGTCGCAGGATGCAACGGGCCGAGCCGCGCGGCGGCGAATGCGGCCAGCGCGACCAGCCCCGACAGGCCGGCGCCGCCCCAGATCTCTGCCGTTCCGCCCCCGGACAGCCAGGCCAGCGGCACCGTCCCCACCGCCAGGAGGCCGAGCAGCGGCAGCAGCACGCGCGTGACGTCGCGGCGGATCAGGTCGAGGTCCATGGGCCTATTCCGGTTGGGGGGCGGGGTTGCGGGAAGGGTTCGGGGCGGGCGCGCAGCCGAAGCGCCTGCCCGCGGCCAGTGCCAGCCAGGCCCCGGCCGGGCGCGCCGGGGCCGCGGCGCCGGCGGGCGGCGCCAGCGGCGCGGCCACCAGCATCGTCAGCGGACCGATCCGGCGGAGCGCGAGCGGCGCCCAGTCCGGCGTGGCCAGGAGGCGGGGCAGCGCCTCCTCCGGCCCGAGGCCGGGCGCGAAGAGGAAGCCTACCGGTTCCCCCGCGCGCGGGGCGGCCTGGAGGGCGAGCAGCAGCAGCGTCGCCCCGGCCAGCAGACCGAAAGGCGTGGCCGCCGCCAGGTCACGCATGTCCATGCGGCGGCGCGGCGCGGCATGGCCTTCGGGTGCGGCGTCCATCCTGCCGAACCTGCCAGCGCGGCGTTTCCTCCACATGAACCGGCCGGGTGGCCGGCAGGCACCTGAACCTGCCCGGCGGCAGGAAGGGGCAATTCCAACCGGCGTGGCCGCGGGCTACACCCCGCCCATGCTCCGCAGCATCGCGACCGTCGGCGGCTGGACCATGGCCAGCCGAATCCTGGGCTTCGCCCGCGACATGCTGATCGCGGCGAAGCTCGGCGCCGGGCCGGTGGCGGATGCCTTCTTCGTGGCGCTGCGCCTGCCGAACCTGTTCCGCCAGCTGTTCGGCGAAGGCGCCTTCAACGCCGCCTTCGTGCCCGCCTTCGCCGGCAGCTACGCGCTGGAAGGCCCCGGCCGGGCCCGGGCGCTGGCCAATTCGCTGGCGGGGCTGATGACCATCTGCCTCAGCGGGCTCGTCCTGCTCGGCATCGTCTTCATGCCGCAGCTGCTGTTCGTGCTGGCGCCCGGCTTCGTGGGGGAGGCGCTGCGCTTCCCGCTGGCGGTGGAGCTGACGCGGATCACCTTCCCCTACCTGCTGTTCATCTGCCTCGCCGCCCTCGTCTCCGGCGTGCTGAACGGCATGGACCGCTTCGGCGCCGCGGCGGCCGCGCCGGTGCTGTTCAACCTGGTGACCATGGCGGCGCTGCTCGGCCTCACGCCCCATGTGGCGACGCCGGCGCATGCGCTGGCCTGGGGGGTCGTGGCCTCGGGCGTGCTGCAGCTGGCCATGCTGGTCGCCGCGGCGCGGATGGCGGGGATGGCGATCAACCCGCTGTCGCGCCCGCGGCTGACGCCGGAAGTGCGGGGCGTGCTGCGGCGGATGGTGCCCGGGCTGGTGGGCGCGGGGGTGACGCAGCTCAACCTTGCGATCGGCATCGTCATCGGCTCACTCCTGCCGGCGGGGGCGGTCAGCTATCTGTACTATGCGGACCGCATCTCGCAGCTGCCGCTCGGCGTCATCGGGGCGGCGGTGGGCACGGCGCTGCTGCCGCTGCTGTCGCGCCAGCTGCGGACCGGGCAGGCGCTGTCGGCGCATCGCAGCCAGAACCGCGCCATCGAGCTGACGATCGCCTTCGCCCTGCCGGCGGCCTTCGCCATGGCCACCGTGCCGCAGCCGATCATCCGCGCGCTGTTCCAGCGCGGCGCCTTCGACGAGGCGGCGGCGGCCGCGACCTCGGCCGCGCTCGTCGCCTATGCCTTCGGGCTGCCGGCCTTCGTGCTGGTGAAGGCGCTGACGCCCGGCTTCTTCGCCCGCGGCGACACGGCGACGCCGGTGAAGGTCGGGCTCGGCGTCGTGGCGCTGAACCTGGCGCTGAACCTGGTGCTGACCCGCCACCTGTCGCATGTCGGCATCGCGCTCGCGACCTCGGTGGCGTCGTGGTGCAACGTGGCGGCGCTGGCCTGGCTGCTGATGCGGCGGGGGCGGCTGGTGCCGGACCGGCGGCTGCGCCGCGCGGTGCCGCGGCTGTTCGGCGCGGCGGCGGTGATGGCGGCGGTGCTGCTGGTGCTGCAGGCGGCGATCTTCCCGCTGGCCGGCGGCGCGGCGCGGCTGGCGGCGCTGGCCTTGCTGGTGGGGGCGGGGCTGGTCGCCTATTTCGGCGCGGCGCAGCTGCTCGGCGGGCTCGACCTGCGCGAGGCGCTGCGGATGATGCGCCGACGGAAGTAGCGCGCGGGACGGGCGGGCCGGACGGCGCGGACGTGCTAGGACGGGCGCCGATGTCCCGCATCGGCCGCAAGCCCGCGCCCGCCCCCCCCGCCAGCCCGCCCGCCCCCCCGCGCCCGGCGCCGCCGCGCGCCGCCTGGCGCTGGCTGCGCCGGCTGGTGCTGCTGGCCATCTGGGGCGGGCTGGCGCTGGCGGCGCTGGTGCTGGCGCTCACCTGGGACCTGCCGCGGGCGGACATCGCCCTGTCCCAGACCCGCCGCCCCGGGGTGACGCTGGAAGCCGCGGACGGGCGCATCATCGCCACCTCGGGCGACGTGCATGGCGAGATCGTGCGGCTGCGCGACCTGCCCGCCCACCTGCCCGCCGCCGTCATCGCCATCGAGGACCGGCGCTTCCGCGACCATCCCGGCATCGACCCGGTGGGCATCGCCCGCGCCGCCTGGGTGAACTGGAGCACGGGGCGCGTCGCGCAGGGCGGGTCGACGCTGACGCAGCAGCTGGCCAAGAACCTGTTCCTGACGCCGGAGCGCAGCCTGCACCGCAAGGCGCAGGAGGCGCTGCTCGCGCTCTGGCTGGAATGGAAGTTCAGCAAGGACGAATTGCTGGAGATCTACCTGAACCGCGTCTATCTCGGCGCCGGCGCCTATGGGGTGGATGCGGCGGCGCGGCTCTATTTCGGCGTCCCGGCGGCGCGGGTGAACCTGTGGCAGGCGGCCATCCTGGCGGGGCTGCCCAAGGCGCCCTCCCGCCTCAACCCCCGCTCCGCCCCCGAGGCCGCGGCCGGCCGCGCGGCCGAGGTGCTGGCCGCCATGGCCGAGACCGGCGCCATCACCCCGCGGGAAGCCGCGCTGGCGGCCGAGCAGATCCGCATCCCGCCGCGCCCGTCGCGCGATTCGGGCTGGTTCGCGGACTGGGTGATGGACGACCTCGGCACCCGGTTCCCCGGCAATGCGGACCTGGTGCTGCGCACCACGCTCGACCTCCGGATGCAGGCGGTGGTGGAGGCGCGGCTGGAGGCGCTGCTGGCCGGCCCCGCCGCGCGGCTGCGCGTCGGCCAGGGCGCGGTGGTGGTGATGGAGGCCGCGACCGGCAACATCCGCGCCATGGCCGGCGGGCGGGACTACCGCGCGAGCCAGTTCAACCGCGCCACCCAGGCGCGGCGGCAGCCGGGTTCCGCCTTCAAGCCCTTCGTCTTCCTCGCCGCCCTGGAACGCGGGGCGGCGCCGTCGGACATGGTGGGGGACACGCCGATCAACCTCGGCGGCTGGTCGCCGGGCAATGGCGAATGGCGGGCGCGCGGCGAGATCAGCCTGGAGGACGCGCTGGCGCACAGCGTCAACACCAGCGCGGTGCGCGTGCTGGCGCGGGCCGGCGGCGCGCGGGAGGCGGCGGCGGTGGCCGCCCGCTTCGGCCTGGCCGGTCCCTTCCCGCGGGATGCCACCACCGCCCTCGGCACCGGAGAGGTGACGCTGCTGGAACTCACCGCCGGCTTCGCCCCCTTCGCCAATGGCGGGCTGCTGCCCAGCCCCCGCGGCCTGGCCGCCGCCCGCGCGGGCGGGCGGGCGGTGCCGGTCGCGCCGCCCGCCGCGACGCGGGCGACGGGCGCCGACCACGCCGCCCAGATGCGCCGGATGCTGGAGGCGGCCGTGGCGCGCGGCACCGGCCGCGCCGCGCAGCCGCCGGGCGGCCGCGCGGTGGCGGGCAAGACCGGCACGACGCAGGATTTCCGCGATGCCTGGTTCGTCGGCATCGCGGGGCCGCTCGTCATCGGCGTCTGGCTGGGCAACGATGACGGCGGCGCGATGTTGGAGGTGCGCGGCGGCAGCCTGCCCGCCCGCCTGTTCCGCGAGATACTGGAAGGCATCGGCGCCGAGCCGCGCGCCGCTGCCGGTTGAGGGAGCGAGGTTCTTGGGAGCGATCGAGTTGGACACGGATTCCGCCGCGCAGGGGCACGAGCAGATGGCCGCCCTGCGGCATGAGCGGCTGCGCCTGACCGCACCCGCGGTGCAGCACGAGATCAACAACGCCATGATGGTCCTGGCCTCGAATCTCGAACTGCTGGGCCGGGCCGTGGCGGAAGGCGCGCCGCGCCGGCAGCTCGACCGCTCGATCGAGGCGTCGCGGCGGCTGGAGGAGACGATGCGCGGCTTCCTAGACGCCGCGCGGCGGCCGCCCGTGGACGAACAGGTGGTCTCCCCCGCCGCCGCGCTGAAGCAGGCGCTGCCCCTGCTGCGCGTGGCGCTCGGCGCCCGGCACGGCATCGACGTCGCGCCCCATGAGGGGATCTGGGACGCGCGGCTGGACCGCGCGCGACTCGACCTCGCGCTGCTGTCGCTGGTGCGGGACGCCTGCCCGCGCATGTCGCCCGGCGCGCGGATCGCCGCCAAGCTCGAGAACCGCACGGAGAGCGGGGAGGTCGCGCTGGTGCTGGCGATGCCGCCGGGCGGGGAGCCGACGGCGGAGGTGACGGCGCTGCTGTCCGATGCGGCACGGGCGACCGGGGGGCGGCTGGAAGCGGGGCCCGCGCTCGTCTGGCCGAAGGCGTAGGACCTCCGCGCCGGGGTCCCCTGCCCCCGCGTCAGGGCGTCCCGGCGAAGGCCAGCACGGCCGCGGCCAGGTCCTCGCCGGCCCAGCCGACGGACTTGAAGACCGTGACCTCCTCCTCGCGGCGCCGGCCGGGATGGGCGCCGCGGCACAGCTCCGCCATGTCCGCCGCGACATGCGACGCCTCGATCGCGCCTTCCGCGATGGCCTGCACGACGTCGCCCGCTTCCGCCAGGCCGCCCGCGCGGGTGTCCACCACCAGCGTCGCGCGCGCCAGCAGCGCGCCGTCGCTCTCCCGCATGGCGGGGCGGAAGGCGCCGACGAGGTCGACATGCGTGCCGGCCCCGACCTCCGCCCCGCGCAGCAGCGGCGATTCGGACAGCGTCGCGCAGGACACGATGTCGAAGCCGCGCGGGTCGGGGGTGGCGGCCGCCTCGGCCGGCAGGCCGTGCGCGCGCAGGCGCTGCGCGAGCGCCTCCGCCTGCGCGGGGTTGCGCGCCCAGATCGCGGCGCGGCGGATCGGGAAGCGCGCGCACCAGGCCTCGGCCAGCGCCGCGGCCACCCGGCCGGCGCCGAGCACGAGCAGGCGGCTGCTGTCCGGGCGCGCCAGGAAGCGGCCGGCCAGCGTGCTTGCGGCCGCGGTGCGCCGATCCGTCAACTCCCCGCCGTCGAGCAGGGCGAGCGGCACGCCGGTCGCGCCATCTGACAGCATATAGACCGCCTGCACCGCCGGCAGGCCGCGCGCGCCGTTGCCGGGCAGGACATGCACGAGCTTCACGCCGGTATGGGCGGCGGTCCAGGCCGGCATCAGCAGCAGCATCCCCTCCGGCGCGGCCGGCTGCGGCAGGGCGTGGCGGTGGCGCAGCGGCGCCGAGCAGCCGTCGCGGAACATCCGCTCCAGCGCCGCCTCCAGCGCCGGCCAGGGCAGCAGCCCGCGCAGTTCCTCCGCCCCGATGATGCGCATCCGACCCCCCGTCCCGCTCCGCCCCGCCATCCTGTCGCACCTGGAGCGGGCCCGGCAAAGAGGCCGACTGGTCACGCAACCGGTTTGACAGTAGGGGAGACGCCGCGAAACTTTATCGCGTTGATCCGGCGGCAGGGCTGGCGCAGCATGGCCGCCGGAGACAGGGAAGGGTGCCGGCGGACTGCCGGGGCCCGACAAGGGAACGAAAGGGAGATTTCCGGATGCAGGCCTTGCGCCTTGCCTTCACCCGTGCCGCCGGCGCCGTTGCGCTGGCCGCCACGCTGACCGCCCCCGTCTTCGCGCAGGCCCCGGCCCAGGCACCCGCGGGCGGCGGTTCGCCGACGCTCGATGCGATCCGCGCACGCGGCAACCTCATCTGCGGCGTCAACACCGGCCTTGCCGGCTTCGCCCAGCCGGACAGCCAGGGCGTGTGGCGCGGCTTCGACGTGGACTACTGCCGCGCCGTCGCGGTGGCGCTGTGGAACGACGCCAACCGCGTCCGCTACGTGCCGACCACCGCGCAGAACCGCTTCACCGCGCTGCAGTCGGGCGAAGTGGACATGCTGGCGCGCAACACCACCTGGACGCTGTCGCGCGACACCTCGCTGGGCTTCGACTTCACCGGCATCAACTTCTATGACGGCCAGGGCTTCATGGTGAAGGCCTCGACCGGCGTGCGCACCGCGCGGGAACTGGAAGGCGCCACCATCTGCGTCCAGCCCGGCACGACGACCGAGCAGAACCTGACCGACTGGGCCCGCGCCAACCGCATCCGCTTCACCCCGGTCGTGATCGAGCGGCTGGAGGAAGTGGTGCAGGCCTATGTCGCCGGCCGCTGCGACGCCTACACCACCGACGTGTCCGGCTTGGCCGCCACGCGTTCGGCGCAGCCGCGCCCGGCGGAGCACACGATCCTGCCCGACGTGATCTCGAAGGAGCCGCTCGGCCCGCTGGTGCGCCATGGCGACCAGCGCTTCGCCGACCTGCTGCGCTGGATCCATTTCGGCCTGATCAATGCCGAGGAACTGGGCATCACGTCGCAGAACGTGGCACAGGCCACCGCCAACGACGCGCGCCCCGACGTGCAGCGCCTGCTCGGCCGCAGCGGCGACCTCGGCCGGATGCTGAGCGTGGACAACGCCTTCATGGGCAACATCATCCGCGCCCTCGGCAACTACGCCGAGATCTTCGACCGCAACCTCGGCCCGATCGGCCTGCAGCGCGGCCCGAACGGGCTGTGGACGCAGCCGGGCGGCCTGCAGTACGGCCCTCCCTTCCGGTGAGACCGGGCGGGGCCGCCCCGTGCGGCCCCGTCCTTGCCATGACCGCCCCGGCAGGCTCGCCGCTGGCGGGGGCGTGGCTGGCGGGGCCCGGTGGGCCCTGCCGCATCCCGGGGGGAACCAACCGTCCCGGCCGCGTGCTGAAAGACAGGGAAGCCGATGTCCAGTTCGACCGCCGATCCGCGCCTGGCCAGCGCAGGCCCGCCGAAGCGCCCCATCCGCCTGTCCTGGTCGGATGAGAGGCTGCGCGGCATCGTCTGGCAGGTCATCGTCGTCGGGCTGATCGGCACGGTGGTGTGGTGGCTCTGGTCCAACACCGTCCACAACCTGGAAGTCCGCCGCATCGCCACGGGCTTCGGCTTCCTGACGCGGGAAGCCGGGCTGCCGATCGGCGAGGCGCTGGTCCCCTACGAGCCGACCGACACCTACCTGCGCGCCCTGATCGTCGGCGTGCTGAACACGCTGAAGGTGGCGGTGGTGGGCGTGATCCTGGCGACGCTGCTGGGCACCGCCGTCGGCATCGCGCGGCTGTCGGGCAACTGGCTGCTGTCGAAGATCGCGGGCGTCTATGTCGAGGTCATCCGCGACCTGCCGCTGCTGCTGCAACTGCTGTTCTGGTACACGATCCTGCAGGGCCTGCCCGGGCCGCGCCAGGCGATCAACCCGGTGGAGGGCGTGTTCCTCTCCAACCGCGGCATGAAGCTCCCCTGGATCGAATGGACCGAGGCGCATTGGTGGTCGCTGGCCGCGATGGTGGCCGGGATCGTGCTGACCTTTCTCTATGCGCGCGTCATGCGGGCGAGGCAGTATGCCGACGGCCAGCCGCGCAAGGTCTGGCCGGCGGCGATCGCGCTCATCATCGGCCTTCCGCTTGCGGTCTGGGCGGCCTTCGGCGCGCCCTTCACGCCGGACATCCCGGCGCTGCGCGGCTTCAACTTCCGCGGCGGCGTCACCGTCAGCCCGGAATACTTCGCGCTGCTGATCGGCCTCGTCACCTACACCGCGGGCTTCATCGCGGAGATCGTGCGCGCCGGCATCCTGGCGGTGAACCAGGGCCAGTGGGAGGCGGCGCAGGCGCTCGGCCTCAAGCGCGGCGAGATCCTGCGCAAGATCGTGCTGCCCCAGGCGCTGCGCGTGATCGTGCCGCCGATGACCTCGCAGTACCTGAACCTGACCAAGAACAGCTCGCTCGCGGTCGCGATCGGCTACCAGGACATCGTCAGCATCGCCAACACGACGCTGAACCAGACCGGCCAGGCGATCGAGGGCATCGCAATCATCATGCTGGTCTACCTGACGATCAGCCTGTCGATCTCGCTGTTCATGAACTGGTACAACGCGCGTATCGCCTTGGTGGAGCGCTGAGACGATGAGCGAGATCACGCTGAACGCCGCCGCCGGATCGCCGGAGGCGGCGCCCCGCAAGGCCCCGGTGGCCACCACCGGGGCGGTCGCCTGGGCGAGGCAGAACCTGTTCTCCTCCTGGCTGTCGACGGCCGTGACGCTGGCGCTGGGCTACCTGATCGTGCGCTGGACGCTGGGCTTCATCGACTGGGCCTTCGTCAACGCCATCTGGTCGGTCCCCTTCCAGGGCAACCAGCCGCAGACCCAGGCCTGCCGCGACATCAAGGGCGTCGGCGCCTGCTGGGCGGTGATCACGGAAAAGCACCGCTTCATCCTGTTCGGCACCTACCCGTACGAGGAACACTGGCGCCCGGCGCTGGTCTGCCTGCTGTTCGTCGCGCTCTACGTCATCTCGGCCATGCGGCGCTTCTGGAACTGGCGGCTCATCCCGATCTGGGCGGCGACGCTGACGCTGATCGGCGTGCTGATGTGGGGCGGGGTGTTCGGCCTTTCCTTCGTGCCGCAGGAACGCTGGGGCGGGCTGCCCATCACGCTGATCCTGTCCACCTTCGGCCTCGCCTTCGCCTTCCCGCTGGCCATCCTCGTCGCGCTCGGCCGCCGGTCGCGGCTGCCGGCGATCAAGGTGCTCTGCGTGCTCTACGTGGAACTGATCCGCGGCGTGCCGCTGATCAGCCTGCTGTTCATGGCCAGCGTGATGTTCCCCCTGTTCCTGCCGGAAGGCATGAACATCGACAAGCTGCTGCGCGCGCAGGTGGCCATCACGCTGTTCGCCGCCGCCTACCTGGCGGAGGTGGTGCGCGCCGGCCTGCAGGCGCTGCCGCGCGGCCAGTACGAGGCGGCCGAGGCGCTCGGCCTGTCCTACTGGCAGAAGACCGGGCTCATCATCCTGCCGCAGGCGCTGCGGCTGGTGATCCCGCCGCTGGTCAACACCTTCATCGGCTTCTTCAAGGACACGTCGCTGGTGCTGATCATCGGCATCTTCGACCTGCTGACGGCCGGCAAGACCGCGATCGTGGAGCCCGCATGGCAGGGCTTCGGCGTCGAGGTCTACGTCACCGTCGGCGTCATCTACCTCGTGTTCTGCTTCGCCATGAGCAAGTACAGCCAGGATCTGGAGCGCGACCTGAACAGGCACAGGCGGAGGTAACCGCCGTGGGATCGTTCGCGCGCTCGCCGGGAGACAGGGGGACTTCGAATGAGTGAGACCATGACGGCGCATGTCGCCTCCGCGGTGCGGACCGACGCGCCGCCGGCCATCGTGCTGGAGAACGTCAACAAGTGGTTCGGCGCGCTGCACGTCCTGCGCGACGTGAACCTCCAGGTCGCCACCGGCGAACGGGTGGTGGTCTGCGGCCCCTCGGGCTCCGGCAAGTCCACGCTGATCCGCTGCATCAACCGCCTGGAACAGCACCAGGAGGGCCGCATCTCGGTCGACGGGATCGAGCTGTCGGACGACCTCCGCTCGCTCGACGCCATCCGCCGCGAGGTCGGCATGGTGTTCCAGAGCTTCAACCTGTTCCCCCACCTCACCATCCTCGAGAACTGCACGCTCGCGCCCATCTGGGTGCGCCGCATGCCGAAGCGCGAGGCGGAGGAGCTGGCGATGGAGTACCTGACCCGGGTGCGCATCCCGGAACAGGCGAAGAAGTATCCGGGCCAGCTCTCGGGCGGGCAGCAGCAGCGTGTCGCCATCGCCCGCGCGCTCTGCATGAAGCCGAAGATCATGCTGTTCGACGAGCCGACCAGCGCGCTCGACCCCGAGATGATCAAGGAAGTGCTGGACACCATGGTGATGCTGGCCGGCACCGGCATGACGATGATCTGCGTGACGCACGAAATGGGCTTCGCCCGCCAGGTCGCCGACCGCGTGGTCTTCATGGACCAGGGCGAGATCGTGGAGAGCGGGGAGCCGGAGTCGCTGTTCAGCAACCCGCGGACCGACCGCCTGAAGCTGTTCCTGTCGCAGATCCTCCGCGGGCACTGACGGCCCCGCCCCGCCCCGGCGCCCGCGGACGGGCGCCGGAGGCGGCCCTCACGCACGCAGGCCTCCGCTTGCGCTGCAACCGCCTGCCGCCCTATGCGTATCGGCGTTCCGCTGCCGGAGCGCATCCTTGAGCCACCCCCCTGCGGCCGACCGCCCGATCACCGCGGCCGCCCTCCTCGCCGTGCTCGGCGTCGTCTACGGCGACATCGGCACCAGCCCGCTCTACGCCATGCGGGCGGCGCTGCTGCATTTCTCGGCCGACGGCGTCGAACGCTGGGAGATCCTGGGCCTGCTGAGCCTGATCTTCTGGTCCCTCGTCCTCACCGTCACGGTGAAATACGTCACCTTCGTGCTGCGTGCCGACAACCGCGGCGAAGGCGGCATCCTGGCGCTGATGGCACTGGCCCAACGCAACGTGCGCTCGGCGCGGGGGCGCTGGGTGGTGGCGCTGGTCGGCATCGCGGGCGCCAGCCTGTTCTTCGGCGACGGCATCATCACCCCGGCCATCTCCGTCCTCTCGGCGGTGGAGGGCCTCAAGGTCATCTCCCCGCATTTCGAGGAGGCGGTGATCCCCATCGCGCTCGGCATCCTGCTCGCGCTGTTCCTCGTGCAGTGGAAGGGCACGGAGAGCATGGGGCGCGTCTTCGGGCCGATCTGCGCGCTGTGGTTCGCCACCATCGGCCTGCTCGGCCTGATCGAGGTGGTGCGGGAGCCCGGCGTGCTGGTCGCGCTCTCCCCCCACCACGCCATCGCCTTCTGCGCGCATTACAGGCTCGCCGCCTTCATCGCCTTCGGCTCCGTCGTGCTCGCGGTGACGGGGGCGGAGGCGCTCTATGCCGATATGGGGCATTTCGGCCGCCGGCCGATCCAGCTGGCCTGGGTCAGCTTCGTGCTGCCGGCGCTCGCGCTCAACTATTTCGGCCAGGGGGCGCTGCTGCTGGCCGACCCGGCGGCGCTGGAGAATCCCTTCTTCTTCCTCGCGCCCGAATGGTTCCGCCTGCCGCTGGTGGTGCTGGCGACGGCGGCCACCATCATCGCGAGCCAGGCGATGATCTCCGGCGCCTTCTCCATCGCGCGGCAATGCGTCCAGCTCGGCTTCCTGCCGCGGCTGCAGGTGGTCCACACGAGCGAGACGGAGCAGGGCCAGATCTACATGCCGCAGGTCAACATGATGCTGCTGATCGGCGTCGTGATCCTGGTGCTGGAATTCAAGAACAGCGACAGCCTGGCGGGCGCCTACGGGCTGGCGGTGACGGGCACCTTTCTCTGCACTTCCGTCCTCGCGCTCGTCGTCTTCCACCGGCAGTTCGGCTGGTCGCTGCCGCTCGCGCTCGGCGTCTTCGTGCCGCTGCTGCTGCTCGACATCGCCTATTTCGCCTCGACCGCGCTCAAGATCCCCGAAGGCGGCTACGTGCCGCTGCTGCTCGGCATCCTCACCTTCATGCTGATGCTGACCTGGAAGCAGGGGCGGGAACTGCTGTTCGCCCGCTTCCGGCAGGACAGCCTGCCGCTGAAGTCCTTCCTCGCCCGCCTGCCGCAGAGCCGCACGACGCGGGTGCCCGGCATCGCGGTCTTCATGACCGGCCAGGCGGATTTCGTGCCCGGCGCGCTGCTGCACAACCTGAAGCACAACAAGGTGCTGCACCAGCGCGTCATGTTCGTCACCGTCGTCAACGAGGACATCCCCCGCGTGGCGAGGGAGCAGCGGCGCGAGGTGACGGAACTCGCCCCCGACATCCACCGCATCATCCTGCGCTACGGTTTCCAGGAAAGCCCCCACATCCCGCGCGAGCTGGAATCGCTCCGCGACCTCGGCATCCCGTTCGAGCCGATGCAGGCGAGCTACTTCCTGGGGCGGGAGACGGTGGTGGCGGCCGCCGTGCCGAAGATGTCGCGCTGGCGGCAATGGGTGTTCACGCTGCTCAGCCGCAACTCGCTCTCCGCCACCGAATTCTTCCGTATCCCGTCCGACCGCGTGGTCGAGCTGGGCGTCCGCGTCGCGATCTGACCCGCCGTGCCCAACCCGGCTTTGCGCCGCGCGGCCGGACGCACCTATGCTGCCTGAACCGCCGGGCGGGGGTCGCGTTGCGCCCCGGCGGGATGACAGGAGGAGGGTGTGCGGGCGTGACGGCGGCGCAGCTCAGGCAGGTGACCCTGGCGAGGGCCTGGGAACCCGGCGCGCCCGGCGCGCAGGGCGAGAGGATCGAGTTCTCGGTCGCGCTCGATCCCGGGAACATGCCCGATGCCCAGGCCTGGCAGGACGACCCCGCCCCCTGGCCGACGGCGCTGCACCTGTCCGATGCGCCGCCCCAGGCGGGCGAGGTGCTGCATGACGAGGATGGCTGGATGCTGCGCTTCTCGGCCGATCCGGACGTCCCGTCGCATCGGCTCTGCCATCTCGGCGGCGGGCTCCGCCCCGGCGAGGTGCTGACGCTGCGCGGCCCGGACGGGCGCGAATCCGCCTGGCGGGTGGTGGGCGTCACCTGACCCCGCGGCGCCGCCCGCCCGGCGCCCCTTCAGGCGATGCCGGGCGAAGAAAGCCCGCAAGCGAAAAGGGCGCCCGCCTTGCGGCGGACGCCCTTCGAACTGGTGGAGCCAATCGGAATCGAACCGACGACCTCTTGAATGCCATTCAAGCGCTCTCCCAACTGAGCTATGGCCCCGCAGTCTTGGGAGGCCGGCCGTATAACCCCCGCGCGCGGGACGCGCAAGACCGCCCCGCCCCTCTTTCGCATGCTTCTCCGCGCCAGTAGTTTGCCGCCCGATCCCACCCCCTCGATCCACAGGAGCGGCGGCGCGCCATGCGCAAGATCCACCCGGATGCGAAGGCCGCACTCGCCGGCCTGCTCAAGGACGGCATGACGGTCATGTCCGGCGGCTTCGGCCTCTGCGGCATTCCCTCCGTGCTGATCGAGGCGATCCGCGAGAGCGGCGTGAAGGACCTCACCGTCATCTCCAACAATGCGGGGATCGACGGCGTGGGCCTCGGGATGCTGCTGGAGACGCGGCAGATCCGGAAGATGATCAGCTCCTACGTGGGCGAGAACGCGACCTTCGCGAAGCAATTCCTCGCCGGGGAGCTGGAGATCGAGTTCAACCCGCAGGGCACGCTGGCCGAGCGCATCCGCGCGGGCGGCGCGGGCGTACCCGCCTTCTTCACCAAGACCGGCTACGGCACCGCGGTGGCGGAGGGGAAGGAGACGCGGGAATTCGACGGCGAGCACTACGTGATGGAACGCGGGCTTTTCGCGGACCTCGCCGTCATCCACGCCTATATGGGCGACCACGAGGGGAACCTGCGCTACCGGAAGACGGCGCGGAACTTCAACCCCATCATGGCCACCGCCGCGCGCGTGACCGTGGCGCAGGTGGAGCACCTGGTCCGCCCCGGCGAGATCGACGCCGACGACATCCACACGCCGGGCATCTTCGTGAAGCGGATGATCGCCCTGCCCGCCGGCTTCGAGAAGCGGATCGAGCAGCGGACGGTGCAGAAGCACCCCGCACCCGCCGCCGGCCCCGACCACCTGCCGCGGTAAGGAGGAGACGCGACATGCCCTGGACCCGCGACCAGATGGCCGCCCGCGCGGCGCGAGAGCTGCAGGACGGCTACTACGTCAACCTCGGCATCGGCATCCCGACGCTGGTGGCCAACCACGTCCCCGCCGGGATGACGGTGCAGCTGCAGTCCGAGAACGGGATGCTCGGCCTCGGCCCCTTCCCCTATGAGGGTGAGGAGGACCCGGACCTCATCAATGCCGGCAAGCAGACCATCACCGCGCTGCCGACCAGCAGCTTCTTCGACAGCGCCCAGTCCTTCGGGATGATCCGCGGCGGGCATATCGACCTGTCCATCCTCGGCGCGCTCCAGGTCTCGCAGGACGGCGACCTGGCCAACTGGATGATCCCCGGCAAGATGGTGAAGGGGATGGGCGGCGCGATGGACCTGGTGGCCGGCGTGAAGAAGGTGATCGTGCTGATGGAGCACACCGCCGGCGGCAGCGCGAAGCTGCTGAAGGCGTGCAACCTGCCGCTGACGGGACGGCGCGTGGTGGACATGGTGGTGACCGACCTCGGCGTCTTCGCGATCGACAAGCGGGGCGAGGGCGGGATGCGGCTGGTGGAATGCGCGCCGGGCGTGACGGAGGCGGAGATCCGCGCGAAGACCGAGGCCGAGTACAAGGTCGCCGTGGCGGCCTGACCGGGGCTCGGGGCGCGTGCGGGGAGGGCGCTGCCCTCCCCGGACCCCACCCGCCAGGAGGCAGCGGCCTCCTGGACCTCGGGACCTAAACGCCGAAGGGGGAGGGGGCCGAAGCCCCCTCCCCCTTCGGCGTTGGATACTCATGGGTTCCAAGGGGCCGCTGCCCCTTGGCAGGGAGGGTCCGGGAGGGACGGCGCCCCCCCCGCCGCGCCCCGCTCAGCGCAGCTGCGGCTGGCGTGCCTGCTGGTAGCGCAGCCGGTCCTCCTCGAGGATGCGGCGCAGCCGGTCCAGCTCCCGCTCGCGCTCGGACAGCGACCTTTCCCAGTCGCCACCGCCGGAGGACACGGGCGCCGCGGCCGGAAGCGGCGCGGGGTCGCGCATCACCGGGTCCGGCGCGCGCGGGCGGCTGACCCGCCGCGGGGCGCTGCGGCGCGGCGCGGGGGCTGCGGCCGCGGGCGGCGGCGGCACCCAGTCCAGGATCGGGATCGGCGCGCGCGCCTGCTGCTGCGGCGCGGCACCGGGCGCGGCGAAGCCGGGCTGCTGCGGCGCGCGCTGGCGGAAGCTGTCGAACTCGGTGATGGTGGAGCTCAGCAGGTCCCGCCCGGGGCCGGAGTCGTTCCAGTGCTGGGCGGAGGCCGGCGCGGCGAGCAGGACGGCCGGCAGGGCAAGGCTCAGAAGGCGGCGCATCGGCGCGAATCCCGGAGAGATGCGATCAAACGGCCGTCAACATGGCCGCCCCGCGCCCCCCGCACAAGCGATGTTCCACGGCCCGCCGTCCGCCCCGCCACGGCCGCCGCCGTTCAGTCCAGCGTGATGCGGTGCGCGAAATGCCGGCTCTCGCCCGGGCCGATCATCAGCATCCCCGGCTTGTGCCAGGCCTCCACCCGGTAGCCCTGGATGTCGGCATGTCCCGCCCAGGGCTCGATGCAGAGGAAGTCTCCGCCCGGCTTCATCCAGAGCCCGAGCTGCCCCATCCCCTGCCAGGCCAGCTCCACCGCCGGCGCGCCCGGCGCGCAGTAGCGCAGGTGACGGCTGGCGGGGTCGAGGAGGACCAGCGCGCCCTCGGCGAACAGCTCCTCCCGCAGGCCGAGGTTGCGGCCGTTCAGCGGCAGTTCGCGCGGGGTGGGGTCGAGCAGCCCGTCCGCGCCGGGGCGATAGACCGGCCGCGTCTCGTCCTGTTCGAACTCGATGCGGTGGGCGGGCTTGCTGCCGGCGCCGGGCAGCGGCCAGCGGAAGGCGGGATGCGCGCCGATCGAACAGGGCAGCAGCGTCTCGCCGGGGTTGTCGATCCTCCAGCCGATGCTGACCGTGTTGCGCCGCAGCGCATAGGCGACCTCCAGCCGGAAGGGGAAGGGATAGGCGCCCCAGGTCGCCTCGCTGTCGGCCAGCAGGAAGCGGGCGCTGTCGGCCCGCTGCTCCACCAGGCGGAAGGGCAGGTCGCGCGCGAAGCCGTGCTGGCCCATCGGGTAGTGCTGCCCGCCGAAGTCCAGCGCGTCGTCGTGCAGCCGCCCGACCACCGGGAACAGGATCGGCGCGTGGCGCGGCCAGGCCTGGCCCGCCTGCCACAGGAATTCGCGCCCGCCCGCATCCTTCAGGCTGCACAGCTCCGCCCCCAGCGCCTTCACCTGCGCGGTCACGCCGCGGGCCGAGAGGGTGACGCGTTCCGTCACGACGGCAGCCTTCCGGCGGCGCGGCGCTGGTCATGCGCGCGGGCGTGCAGATGCGCGAGGTCGTGCAGCGCCGGGTCCACGCCCGCCCGCCGCGCGGCATCGGCAAGCCAGCCCAGGATGTGGTCGGCCTCGGTCCGCCCGCCGCCTTCCAGGTCCCGCAGCATGGATGCGGTGTAGGTGCTGGAGGCATCCGAGAACAGGGCGCGGTACTGCGCCATGAACCCGTCCGTCATCGGGTGCCCATGCGCCGCGGCGATCGCCGCGTTGCGGTCCAGCAGCGCCAGCAGGAAGCCCTGCCCGCCGGCGCGGACGATCTCGCCCACGCTCGCGCGCAGCAGCACCGTGCCGGCCGCGACGGTGCCCAGATGCACCAGCTTCTCCCACATGCGGCGCGCGATGTCGGGCACCGCTTCCGCCACCAGCCCGGGCGAGGCGCCGAGCGCGGCGGCGAAGGCGGCGGCGCGCCCGTCCATCCGCCCGTCCTGCTCGCCGAAGGTCAGCCAGCGCCAGTCGCCCAGGTGCCGCACCACGCCTGCCGGCGTCAGCGTGGCGGCGCATTTCGCAAGCCCGCCCCAGACGCGGTCGGGCCCGAAGGCGGCGTTCAGCGCCTCCATGTGGGCCAGGCCGTTCAGCACCGGCAGCACGCGCGCGCCGGCCTCCACCGCCGGGCGGATGGCGGCGATCGCGCCGTCCAGGTCATAGGCCTTGCAGGACAGCAGCACGACATCGAAGCCGGGCCCGGCCTCGGCCAGCGTCGCGACGGGGCGGCGGATGTCGCCGAGCGGGCTTTCCACCACCAGCCCGTCGGCCGCCAGCTGCGCGGCCCGGCGCGGCCGGACGAGGAAGGCGACCTCCATCCCCCGCTCCAGCGCCCGGCCGCCGAAATAGCCGCCGAGCGCCCCCGCCCCCAGCACCAGCATCCGCATCCGCAGGTCACTCCCCCAAGGACTGCCTTCTAGGGGGCGCGGGCGCGGGCGGAAATCCCCGATGCGCGGCCGACATACGCGCGTTACATCTGTGCGGACAGGATACCGCCCGATGCCCCGCCGCCCGCTTCTGCTGCTTCCCCTCGCCCTGCTGGTCGCGACCGGCTGGTGGGCGACCACGCCCCAGGCGCAGGGGTGGATCCCGGCCGGCTGGGCGCCCGACCGGTCCTGGCTGCCGGGCTGGGCCGGGGGCGCTACCGCCGATGGCCCGCGGCTGCGCCTGGCGGAGACGGATCGCGGCGCCGTCACCGCGGTGGTGGCGGCGACCGGCACGGTGAACCCGGTGGTCTCGGTGCAGGTCGGCAGCCAGCTCTCCGGCCAGATCCGGGAGCTGAACGCCGATTTCAACAGCCGCGTCCGCGCCGGCGAACAGATGGCCCGGCTCGACACCCGCACCATCCTGGCGCGCCAGGCCGCGGCGGCGGCCGACCTGCAATCGGCCACCGCCGCCGTGCTCGTCGCCCGCGCCCAGGGCGAGAAGGCGGAGACGGACCTCGTCTCCGCCCGCGCGCAGCTGCTGGCCGCCCGCGCCCGCGTCGACGCCGCCGACGCCCAGGCCCGCGACGCCGAGGCCGAGCTCCGCCGCGCGGCGGAGCTGCGGGCCCGCGGCGTGAACGCCGAACGCGACCTGTCGCGCGCGCAGTTCGCCGCCGAGCGCCTGCGGGCGGAAGCCGCGACGGCGCGCGCGAATGTCGCCCAGCAGGAGGCGACGATCCTCGGCGCCGAGGCCGCGACCCGCACCGCCGCGGCGCAGGTCGCGGCGGCCGAGGCGGCGCAGGCGCAGCGCGCCGCGCAGCTCCAGCAGGTGGAGGTGGACCTGGCGAATGCGACGATCCGCGCGCCGATCGACGGCGTGGTGGTGTCCCGCAACGTCGATCTCGGCCAGACTGTCGCGGCCAGCCTGCAGGCGCCGATCCTGTTCATGGTGGCCGCCAGCCTCGACGAGATGGAGGTCTGGGCGACGGTGGACGAAAGCGACATCGGCCGCATCCGCGCCGGGCAGGAGGTGACCTTCACGGTGGCCGCCCATCCCGGCGTGAACCTGCGCGGCGCGGTGAAGGAGATCCGGCTGTCGCCCACCACGGTGCAGAACGTCGTGACCTACACGGTGGTGGTCAGCGCCGCCAATGTCGGCGGGCGGATGCTGCCGGGCATGACGGCCACGATGCGCATCGTCACCGACCAGCGGCGCGACGCGGTGCGCGTGCCGAACGCCGCGCTGCGCTGGCGCCCGCCCGGCGCGGCGGCCGCCGAGAGCGCGGCGCCCGCGACCGGCGGCCCGGTGGAGCAGGCGCTGCGCGAGCTGCCGGACCTCACCCCCTCGCAGCGGCAGGAGATCGCGGCCGCCCAGCAGGAACTGCGGGACCGCATGGCCGCCCTGCCCCAGGATGCCGAGGCGCGGCGCCAGCAGCAGCAGGCGGCCCGCCAGCGCCTGATCGCGCGCTTCAACGCCGTGCTGACCGCCGAGCAGCGGGCGCGGCTGGCGGAGCTGCGGGCCGGCGCGGGCAGCCGCGGCACCGCCGGCACGGTCCATGTGGTGGACGAGGACGGCGCCGCGCCGCGCGCGGTCGCGGTGCGGACCGGCCTGACCGACGGGACGGTGACGGAGGTGCTCTCCGGCCTCGAGGAGGGGATGCGGGTGGTGGTCGGGACGGAGCGCGGCACCGCCCAGCGCAGCGCCGCCGCCCCGCCGCCCGGCGGCATCCGGCCCTTCTGATGGGCGCGCCGCTGATCCGCACGGAGGCGCTGACCCGCCTGTACCCGGCGGGGGACGAGGTGGTCGCCGCGTTGCAGGACGTGACGGTCGACATCGCGCCGGGCAGCTTCGTGGCGGCGATGGGCCCGTCCGGCTCGGGCAAGTCCACCTTCCTCAACCTGGTCGGCTGCCTCGACCGGCCGAGTTCCGGCCGCTACCTGCTGGCGGGAGAGGACACGGCGACGCTGTCGGCCGACCGGCTGGCGGAGCTGCGGTCGCGCCGGCTCGGCTTCGTGTTCCAGTCCTTCCACCTGCTGCCGCGCGTCGATGCGCTGGGCAATGTGGAGCTGCCGATGATCTATCGCGGCGTGCCGCGCCGGCTGCGCCGCGACCGTGCGGCGGCGGCGCTGAACCTCGTCGGCCTCGGCGACCGGATGGGCCACCGGCCGACGCAGCTCTCGGGCGGGCAGCAGCAGCGGGTGGCGATCGCGCGCGCGCTGGTGAACTCCCCCGACCTGCTGCTTGCGGATGAGCCGACGGGGGCGCTGGATTCCTGGACCGGGCTCGAGATCATGGCGCTGTTCCAGGGGCTGAACCGCGCCGGCGTCGCGGTGCTGATGGTGACGCATGACGCCGACGTGGCGCGCTTCGCCGCCCGCACGCTGCGCTTCCGCGACGGGCGGCTGGTGGGCGATGCGGGGCAGGTGCCGCGGGATGCGGGCCAGGCGCTGCTGGACCTCCGGTCCGACGCCCCGCGGGAGAGGGTCGCGTGACGACGCGCGGGGAGAGGGTCGCGTGACGACGCGCGGGGAGAGGGTCGCATGACGACGCGCGGGGAGAAGTTCGCGTGAAGGCGCGCGCGGACCGGCGCGCGGGGGGCGCCGCATGAACGCGCCGGTCAGGACGACGGTCGCGGACCCCCCGGCGACGCCGGCCGCACGGGCGGGCGTGCTGCCGCCGCTGCCGCCGACGCGCGTCGGCATGGACCCGGCGGAGGCGCTGCGGAGCGCGGTCGCGGCGCTGGCGGCAAACAAGATGCGCGCCATCCTCACCGCGCTCGGCATCTTCATCGGCGTCGCGGCCGTCATCGCCACGGTCGCCGTCGGCGCGGGCGCGCGGGAAGCCGTGATGCGGCAGATCCAGTCGCTCGGGTCGAACCTGCTGCTGGTGGTGCCCGGCAGCGCCAATGTGGGCGGCGTGCGTCTGGGCGCGGGCGGGCGGCAGAACCTCACCTGGGACGATGTCCGCGCGATCGAGCGCGACATCCCGGCGGTGGAGGTCGCGGCTGGTTCGATCCGCGCCACGCAGCAGGTGGTGGCGGGCAACCAGAACTGGTCCACCCTCGTCCAGGGGGTCGATCCCGAATACTTCGCCGCGCATGACTGGACGGTGGCCGAGGGCCGCTTCTTCACGCCGGAGGAGGCGAATGGCGGGCGCAAGGTCATCCTGCTCGGCGCCACCGTGGCCGAGAACCTGTTCGGCGAGGAGAACCCGGTGGGGCGCGAGATCCGCGTCCGCGCCACCCCCTTCGAGGTGATCGGCGTGCTGGCCCGCAAGGGGCAGAGCCCGGTCGGCACCGACCAGGACGACGCGGTGATGATGCCCTTCTGGACCGCGCGGCGATCGGTGATGGGCGCGTCGCGGGCCTGGTTCCGCGCGGTCAACGTCATCAGCGTCAAGGTGCATGAGGGCGAGGACCTGAAGGAGGTGGAGGACGCGCTGCGCGCCCTGTTCCGCCAGCGTCACCGCGTGGCGGCGAACGAGGCCGACAGCGTGCAGATCCGCAACCTCGCCGAGATCGCGGCGACGCGCGACGCCTCGGCGCGCACGCTTTCCACCCTGCTGGCCGCGGTGGCCGCCGTGTCGCTGCTGGTGGGCGGCATCGGCGTGATGAACATCATGCTGGTGAGCGTGACGGAGCGCACGCGGGAGATCGGGCTGCGGCTCGCGATCGGCGCGCGGCGGCGCGACATCCTGTGGCAGTTCCTGCTGGAGGCGGTGATGCTCGCGCTGCTCGGCGGCGCGGCGGGGGTGGCGGGCGGCATCGGCGTGTCGCACCTGATGGCGGGCGCCGCGGGCTGGCCGGTGCTGGTGCAGTGGGACGCGGTGGCGCTGGCGGTCGCCGTCTCCGGCTTCACTGGCCTGTTCTTCGGCTTCTGGCCGGCGCGGCGCGCGGCGCGGCTCGACCCGATCCAGGCGCTGCGGTCGGAATAGCCCCGCTACACCACACCTGCGCGCAGCAGGTCGTGCAGGTGGAGGATGCCCACCGGCCGCTCGCCCGCCACGACGAACAGGCTGGTGATCCGCGCCTCGTTCATGATGCCGAGCAGGTCGGCGGCCAGCGCCTCCGGCGTCGCGGTGCGGGGGTTGCGGGTCATCGCCTCCGCCACCGGGGCGGACAGCGCCAGGCCCTTCTGAAAGGCGCGGCGCAGGTCGCCATCGGTCAGCACGCCAGCCAGCCCCCCCGCGGCGTCCACCACGCCGGTCACGCCGAAGCGGCGCGACGTCATCTCGACCACCGCCTGCTGCAGCGTCGCGTCCCGCGGCACCAGCGGCAGCTCCTCCGCACCGTGCATCAGGTCCCGCGCGCGCTTCAGCCGGGCGCCGAGCTTGCCGCCCGGGTGGAAGTCCCGGAAATCCTGCGGCGAGAAGCCGCGCGCCTCCAGCAGGCACATCGCCAGCGCATCGCCGAGCGCGAGCTGCATGGTCGTGCTGGTGGTGGGCGCGAGCCCGTTCGGGCAGGCTTCCGGCATCCGCGGCAGCGCCAGGCAGATGTCGGCGGCCGATCCCAGCGCGCTGTCGGCGCGCGAGGTCAGCGCCACCAGCGGCACGTCGAAGCGGCGGGCATAGGCGATGATGTCGGCGAGTTCCGGCGCCTCCCCCGACCAGGACAGCGCGAGCACCGCATCCTCCCGCGTGATCATGCCGAGGTCGCCGTGGCTCGCCTCCGCCGGGTGGACGAACAGCGCGGCGGTGCCGGTGGAGGCCATGGTCGCCGCCAGCTTGCGCGCGATGTGGCCCGACTTGCCCATCCCGGTGACGACGACGCGCCCGCTGCGGGACAGGATGACATCGACCGCCGCCAGCACCCGCGCGCCGAGCTCGCCCTCCAGCGCGGTCCGCAGCGCGGCCAGCCCATCGGCTTCCAGCGCGACGGTGCGCAGCAGGATGGCGCGGCGCTGCGCCTCCGTCACGCCAGCATCTCCCGCGCGCGGGCCAGGTCCTCGGGCGTGTCGACGCCGAGGGGGACGGCATCCACCGCGATGGCGTCGATCCGCATCCCCGCTTCCAGCGCGCGCAGCTGTTCCAGCTTCTCCCGCCGTTCGAGGCCGGAGGGCGGCAGCGCCACGAAACGCGCCAGCGCCGCGCGGCGCCAGGCATAGAGCCCGATATGGTGCCACAGCGGCCCTTCCCCCGCCGGCGCGGTGGCGCGGGTGAAATACAGGCAGCGGAAGCGGCCGGGCGCGTGTTCGCTGCCCACCATCTTCACCACCTGCGGCGCCGTCCTCTCCTCCTCCCGCGTGATCTCCGCGACCAGGGTGGCGAGGTCGACGGCCGGGTCCATCAGCGGCACCAGCGCCGCGCGGATGGTGGCCGGCGCGATCGTCGGCAGGTCGCCCTGCACGTTCACCACCGCGTCGTGCAGCCCGGTGGGGTCGAGGATCGAAACCGCCTCGTGGATGCGGTCGGAGCCGGAGGGGTGGTCGGCGCGCGTCATCTGCACGCGGCCGCCGGCCTTCGCCACCGCCGCGGCGATCGCGTCGCTGTCGGTGGCGACCACCACCTCGCCGATCGCGGCTTCCACGGCGCGGCGCCAGACATGGACGATCATCGGGTCGCCGCCGATATCGGCCATCGGCTTGTTCGGCAGGCGCGTCGCCGCCATGCGGGCGGGGATCAGGACGATCGGGTTCACCGCCGCGCCCTCAGAAGGACTTCACCAGCGCGTCGATCGCCTGCAGCCGCGCGACCAGCGCCTCGAACTGCGCGAGCGGCACCATGTTCGGCCCGTCGGAAGGCGCGCGGTCCGGGTCCTGGTGCGTCTCGATGAACAGGCCCGCGACGCCGACCGCGACCGCGGCGCGCGCCAGCGTCTCGACGAATTCGCGCTGCCCGCCGGAGGAGGCGCCCTGCCCGCCCGGCTGCTGCACGGAATGGGTGGCGTCGAAGATCACCGGCAGCCCGGTGTCGCGCGCCATGATCGGCAGGGCGCGCATGTCGGAGACGAGCGTGTTGTAGCCGAAGCTCGCGCCCCGCTCGGTCAGCAGGACATTCGGGTTGCCGGCCTCCGTGATCTTCGCGGCGACGTTCTTCATGTCCCACGGCGCGAGGAACTGGCCCTTCTTGACGTTCACCGCGCGGCCCGTGGCGGCGGCGGCCAGCAGGAGATCGGTCTGGCGGCAGAGGAAGGCGGGGATCTGGAGCACGTCTACCACCTCCGCCACCGGGGCGCACTGGGCGGATTCATGGACGTCGGTCAGCACGGGCAGGCCGAGGCTGTCGCGGATCTCGGCGAAGACCGGCAGGGCGGCGGCCATGCCCATGCCGCGCGCCGCCTTGCCGCTGGTGCGGTTCGCCTTGTCGAAGCTCGTCTTGTAGATCAGGCCGATCCGCCGCCGCAGCGCGATCTCCTTCAGCGCCTGCGCCGTCTCCAGCGCATGGGCGCGGGATTCCATCTGGCAGGGGCCGGCGATCAGCGCGATGGGCAGGTGGTTGGCGATCCGGACCGGACCGACGGCCACCGTGGCGGGAGGGGATGTCATGGGCGCGGGGTCTAGCCCGTCGGGCGCCGCACCTCAATGCGGGCGGGTCATCCGCCCCGCGGCGCGAACAGGACCACCGCTGTCCCGCCGAGGCAGAGCGCCGTGCCCAGCAGGTCGAAGCGGTCGGGCCGCGCGCCCTCCACCGCCCACATCCAGCCGAGGGAAGCGGCGATGTAGACGCCGCCATAGGCCGCGAAGGCGCGCCCGGCGAAGGCCGCCTCCACCTGCGCCAGCGCCCAGGCGAAGGCCGCCAGCGACAGCATCCCCGGCAGCAGCCACCAGGCCGGCTTGCCCAGCTTCACCACCGCCCAGACCGCGTAGCAGCCCGCGATCTCGGCCAGCGCCGCCAGCCCGTAGAAGGCGGCGCCGCGCATCGGCCGCTACCCGATCTCCTCCAGCAGCGCACACAGCGTGGCGCAGCGCGGTGCCAGGTCGTTCCACAGGATGTGCTCATGCGGCGCATGCGCGCCCGCGCCGGTGCAGCCCAGGCCGTCCAGGGTGGGCACGCCGAGCGCCGCGGTGAAGTTGCCGTCCGAACCGCCGCCGCGGTGCTGCGTCGGCAGGTCGTAGCCATGGCGCGCGGCCAGCGCCTTCGCCTGGTCGTAGAGCGCGACGATCTCCGGCGTCTGGGCGAAGGGCGGGCGGTTCATGCCGCCGGTCACCACCACCCGGATGCCGTCCGTCTCATGCGCGAGGCCGAGGATCCGGGCCTCCAGCTCCTCGCCCAGCGCGATGGTGGGCACCCGCAGGTCCACCTCGCAGCCCGCTTCCGGCGGGACCACGTTCGGCCGCGTGCCGCCGCGGATCGGCGCGACATTGGTGGTGATGCCCGCGGCCAGGTCCGTCATGCCGTGGATGGCCAGGATGACCCGCGCAAGCTCCACCACCGCGCTGCGCCCGTCCTGCCAGTTGCCGCCGGCATGGGCCGAGACGCCATGGACCTGGATGTCGAAGCGGCCCACGCCCTTGCGGGCGGTGACGCAGGCGCCGCCCGCGCCGGCGGGCTCGGGGATCAGCACGGCGCGCGCGCCGCGGGCGGCCTGCTCGATCGGCCCGCGGCTGGTCGGGCTGCCGACCTCCTCGTCAGGCGTCAGCAGCAGCGTGACGGGGCGCCTGGTGCGGACCTTCTGGCGCAGGATCTCCCGCACCGAATGGAAGGCGAAGAAGCTGCCCGCCTTCATGTCGTAGATGCCCGGGCCATGCGCCTTCGCGCCATCCACCCGCCAGGGCATCGAGGTCGCGAGCGTCCCGTGGTCCCACACGGTGTCGAGGTGGCCCGCCACGACGACCGGCGCGCCTTCCCCCGGCGTGTGGCACATCAGCGTGTCGCCGAAGCCGTCCCGGCCCGGCAGGCGCGTGACGCAGCCGCCCACCGCGCGCAGCTCCGCCTCGCAGCGATCCACCAGGCGGTTCACGGCGCCCGCGTCGGTGGTCGGCGTCTCGGCCTCCACCCAGCTGCGGAGCTCCGCGAGGATGCGGTCGGAGGAGCCGAGTTCGGTGACGGGCATGCGGCAGGGGTCCGGGGCTGCGAAGGCCGGCCTTCTCGCAAGCCCGCGGGGCCTTGTCCATGCCGCCCCTTGCCCGCCCGGCGCCGCGCGGCTAACGGAAGGGTTTGCCGCATCGCAGCAGGGGTTCCCGCATGTCCGAGGGCTGCTTCTTCGAGGACCTGTCCGTCGGCCAGAAGGCCTCCTTCGGCAAGACCATCACGGAAGCCGACATCGTGCTGTTCGCCGCGGTGACCGGCGACACCAACCCGATGCACCTGAACGAGGAATACGCCAAGGGCTCCATTTTCGGGGAACGCATCGCCCACGGGATGCTGGCCGCGGGGCTGATCACCAAGGTGATGGGCACGCAGCTGCCCGGGCCGGGCACCATCTACATGTCGCAGTCGCTGCGCTTCCGGAAGCCGGTCCGCATCGGCGACACGGTGACCGCGACGGTCGAGATCACCGCGCTGAACGCGGAGAAGCACCGCGCGACGCTGCGCACCGTCTGCTGCGTGAAGGGCGAGCCGGTGCTGGAGGGCGAGGCGCTGGTCGCCGTCCCCTCCCGCGCGGCGCTCGCCGCCCGCACCGTCCCGGCGGAGGCGGCGGAGTGAGGACGCTCGGCCGCGTCTGCGTCTTCTGCGGCTCCGCCCCCGGCGCCCGCCCTGCCTATGCCGAGGCCGCGCGCGAGCTCGGGCGGGAAGTGGCGCGGCGCGGCATCGGACTGGTCTATGGCGGCGGCGCGGTCGGGCTGATGGGCATCGCCGCCGACACGGCGCTCGAAGCCGGGGCGGAGGTGATCGGCGTGATCCCCCACGGCCTGCTGAAGCGGGAAGTCGGGCATGGCGGCGGCGTGGAGATGCATGTCGTCGACACGATGCATGAGCGCAAGGCGATGATGGCCAACCTGTCGGACGGCTTCATCGTCCTGCCCGGCGGCTTCGGCACGCTGGAGGAGGCGGTGGAGGCGCTGACCTGGGCGCAGCTCGGCATCCAGGCGAAGGGCGTCGTCTTCGTGGATGTCGAGGGCTACTGGGGCCCCTTCCTCGGCGCGCTCGACCGGATGGTGGAGGAAGGCTTCATCCGCCCCGCGCAGCGCCCGCTGGCGATGCGCGCGGCGACGGTGGCGGAGGCGATCGACCTGCTCGCCGCCTTCGCGCCCCCGCCCGGCACCCAGGTCTGGCTGCGCCCCGAGCAGGTGTGATGACGCCGGCCATCGTCCAGGACTGGCGCGACCTGGCGCCGGCGCTGCGCGGCGCCACCGTCGCGCTCGGCAATTTCGACGGCGTGCATCTCGGCCACGCCGCGGTGCTGCGCGCGGCGCATGCGGCGCGGCCCGACCTGACGCTCGCCGCCCTGACCTTCGAGCCGCATCCGAGGGAGCATTTCCGCCCCGAGGACCCGCCCTTCCGCCTGACCCTGCTGCCCGCCAAGGCCGCCGCGCTCGGCGCGCTGAACGTGGCGGTGGTCTACGCCATCCCCTTCGACGCCGCGCTCGCCGCGATGCCGGCCGAGACCTTCGTGGAGGAGGTGCTGCACCGGGGCATCGGCGCGCGCCACCTGGCCTGCGGGGCGGATTTCGCCTTCGGCCACCGCCGCGGCGGCGATGTCCCCTTCCTGACGCGTGAGGCGGAGGCGCGCGGCATCGGCCTGACCATCGTGCCGCCCGTGGTGGACGAGGAGGGGCCGATCTCCTCCACCAGCATCCGCCGCGTGCTGCAGGACGGCTACCCTGGGCGCGCCGCCGCCAAGCTCGGCCGCGACTGGGACCTGCATGGCGAGGTCTTCCACGGCGACCGGCTGGGCCGCGAGCTCGGCTGGCCGACGGCCAACATCCTGCTCGGCCGCCAGCTGGAGCCGGCGCGCGGGGTCTACGCCGTCACGGTGCGGCTGGCGGACGGGTCCGTGGTGCCGGGGGTTGCCAATGTCGGCCGCCGGCCGACGCTGGGCGGCGACCCGGTGACGCGGCTGGAAGTGCATCTGTTCGACTGGTCGGGCGACCTCTACGGCCAGCAGATCGCGGTGCGGCTGCACGCCTTCCTGCGGCCGGATGCGCGGTTCGACGGGCTGGACGCGCTGAAGGCCGCGATCGCCGCCGATGCGGCGGAGGCGCGGCGGGCCCTGGCGGGGATGCCGCCGCGGCCCTGACGCGCCGTGGCGCGGGCGGGACGGCGGCGCTCAGCCCAGGCCCAGCGCCAGGAACAGCCGCGCCGCCGGCGGCCAGGCGGTCGCGATCTCGGCGCGGAAGGCGACCGCCCCCCAGATCGCCGCCGCCAGCACGGCGAGCGAGACGGCCCAGCCGACCAGCGCGACCTTCGGGCTCGGCTCCGCCCGCTCCTCCCGCTGCGGCAGGGGCGGGTGGATGGGATGGTGTTCGCGCAACCCGCGCGAGGGCGGCGGCCGCGCCGCCTCGGCCTCCACGGTCGCGGGCGGGGTGGGCGCCGGCTCGGGCGGCGCCGGCCCGGATGGCGGGGTTTCGGCGGCAGGTGCCGCGCCGGCGGGCGGGGCGGGGGCGGCGTCCGGTGCGCGGGGCAGCCCGGCCTCGAAGGACTGGCCGCAGCGCGCGCAGCGCAGCATCCGCGGGCCGGAGGCCAGCAGGGTGTCCGGCACCTCGTATTCGGCGGCGCAGCCGGGGCAGGCGATTCTCATTGCACCGCCAATGTGGCCGCGCCGGCCCCGCCCCGTCCAGGGCGCAGCCCGCGCACAGCCGCGACAGCGGCCGGGCGCCGCAGCGCCCCCCGATGGCGCGGCGCCGCCCGCCGTGGCAGACAGCGCCCATGGTGCGTTTCGAGGCGGTCGGCCTCCGCTATCCCGGCGGCGGGCCGCATACCGGAAGCTGGGGGCCGGAAGCGCTCGTCGACGTGACCTTCGCCCTGCCCCCGGGGTCCTTCACCTGGCTGCTCGGCCCCTCCGGGGCGGGCAAATCCTCGGTGCTGCGCCTGATGCACCTGGCGCTGCGGCCGACGCGCGGCGAGGTGGAGGTGCTGGGCCTCCGCTCCTCCCGCGCGCCGCGCGCCGCGCTCGCGCCCATCCGGCGGCGGGTCGGCGTGGTGTTCCAGGACTTTCGGCTGCTGCCCTACCTCTCCGCCTTCGACAACGTGGCGCTTCCCCTGCGCCTGGCTGGCCGGCCGGAGGCGCAGCTGCGCGCCGACGTGACGGAGATCCTGAAATGGGTCGGGCTCGACGGGAAGGCGGCGTCGCTGCCGCCCGAACTCTCGGGCGGCGAGCAGCAGCGCGTGGCGATCGCGCGCGCGGTGGTGCACCGCCCCGCCCTGGTGGTGGCCGACGAGCCGACCGGCAACCTCGACAGCCGCCAGGCGCGCCGGCTGCTGGCGCTGCTGAAGGAGATGAACCGGCTGGGCGCGACGGTGGTGGTGGCCACCCATGACGAGGACCTGGTGGCGCGTTTCCCCGCGCCCGCGCTGATGCTGCAGGACGGCCGGCTGCACGACCCCGACGATGCGCGGGGCCTGCATGCCGGGCTGGAGGACGACCTTGCCTGAGCCGGCGCCGGTCCGCGATGCGCGCCGCCGCGTCGCGGCGGGCGGGCCGGGCTGATGGCCCGGCGACGCTACTCGCGCGATCCGCTCGGCCTTCGCCGCGCGCTGTCGGGCTGGCTGCTGCCGGGGCTGGTCGCCGCCATGGCGCTGCTGGCCGCGCTGGCGCTGGCCGGCGCGCAGGGGGCGGCGGCGCTGGCGGAACGCTGGCAGCGCGGCGCGGCGGCCGCGGTGACGGTGCAGGTGCCGAATGCCGATGCGGCGCGGCTGGACCGCGCCGTCGCCGCGCTGCGCGCCATGCCCGAGGTGGCGGAGGCCCGCGCCATGGATGCGGACCGGCTGGAGGAACTGCTGCGCCCCTGGCTCGGCGGCAACCCCGCCCTGCCCGTCCCCGGCGTGGTGGAGGTGCGGCTGCGCGATGCGCGGGCCGACCCCGTGCTGATCGGCGACCGGCTGGCGACCGCCATCCCCGGCGCGCTGGTGGAGGCGCATGGCCTCTGGGTGCAGCGGCTGGCCGCGCTGGCGCGCAGCCTGCAGGGCCTGGCGCTGGCGGTGCTGCTGCTGGTGGCGCTGGTCGCCGCAGCCGTGGTCGCGGTGGCGACGCGCGCCGGGCTTGCCGCGCGGCGCGACGCGATCGAGGTGCTGCACGGCCTCGGCGCGCGGGATGGCGACATCGCCGGGCGCTTCGCCACGCGGCTCGGCCTGCTGGCGGCCGGGGGCGCACTGCTCGGCACCCTCGCCGCGGTGCCGGCGCTGGCGTTGCTGGCCGACCTAGCGGGGCCGTGGCTTGGCGCCGCGGCGGCCACCGGCACGATGGACAGCCTCTCCCGCCTGCCCTGGCCGGGGCTGGTGGCGCTGCCGCCGACGGCCTTCCTGGTGGGCTGGGCGACGGCGCAGGCCACCGTCCGGCGCTGGCTGCACCGGCTTCCGTGACGCCCCGCCGCGCCCTGCGCCTGGCGGCGCTGCCGCTGGCGCTGCTGCTCGCCCTCGGTGGCGGCTTCGCCTGGTTCCTGGATGAAGCAGCCGGCACGCCGGCCGAGCCGGCGCGGCGCACCGATGCCATCGTGGTGCTGACCGGCGGGGCGGAGCGGGTCGAGACCGGGCTGCGCCTGCTGGAGGCCGGCCTCGCGCCGCGGCTGCTCGTCTCCGGCGCGGCGCGCGGGCTGACCCCCGCCGAACTGGCGCGCGCGCATGGGCGCGACCCGGTGGCGCTCGGCGGCCGCGTCGCGCTCGGCCATGCCGCGGCGACCACCACCGGCAACGCGGCGGAAGCCGCGGCCTTCGCCCGCGCGCATGGCACCGCCTCGCTGCGGGTGGTGACGGCGGGCTACCACATGCCGCGCGCGCTGCTCGAGATCGGGCGCGCGGCGCCGGGGCTGGTGCTGGTGCCGCATCCCGTGCAGCCCGCCGCGCTGCGCGACGGCAGCATCCCGCCGCGGCGCGCCTGGACGCTGCTGCCGATGGAATACCTCAAGTATCTGGCCGCCGCGGCCGGGCTCAGCGCCCTGGTCCCGGCAAGGGACCCCGCCCGCCGATGACCACGCTCCGCTCCCTCATCTTCAACCTGCTGTTCTTCGCCCTCACCGCCGCGGTCGCGGTGCTGGCGGTGCCGCTGCTCGCCGCGCCGCGGGGCGCGATGCTGGCGACCGTGCGGCTCTGGTCGCGGCTGGTGGTCGTGTTGCTGCGGGTGGTCTGCGGCGTGCGGGTGGAACTGCGCGGGATGCACCACATCCCGGCCGGCGGCTGCGTGGTGGCGGCCAAGCACCAGTCGGCCTTCGACACCATCGTCTGGCTCGGCCTGCTGCCCGACCCGGCCTATGTGATGAAGAAGGAACTGCTCCGCATCCCGCTCTATGGCTGGCATGTCCGCAAGGCGGGGATGATCCCGGTGGACCGCGAGGGTGGCGGGCCGGCGCTGCGCGCCATGTTGCGCCAGGCCGTCGCCGCGGTGGCAGCGGGGCGGCAGGTGGTGATCTTCCCCGAGGGCACGCGCACCGCGCCGGGGGAACGCGTGCCCTACCAGCCCGGCGTGGTCGCCATCGCGGCCGGCACCTCGGCGCCGGTGGTGCCGGTGGCAACCGACAGCGGGCGCATCTGGGGCCGGCGCAGCTTCCACAAGCATCCCGGCATCATCCGCATCTCCGCCCTGCCCCCGCTGCCGCCGGGGCTGCGGCGCGACGCGCTGCTGACCGCACTGGAGACGGCGATCGAGACGGAGACGGCGGCGCTGCTGGACGAGCCGGCGGGCCGCTCGGCGCCTGTGGACAAGTCTGTGGGCTGATGCTTCGCGCTCCACGCAAGGGATGCCGGCCAACCCCCTGAGAAGGCGCGATTCATCCGCCCCGATGGTTGACGGGGGACCAATATCCACAGGCCATCCTGCCACCAACCCCTTGATTTTCCGCGAATTCGCGAAACCGCCCGCTGCGGCGCCTGCACGGGCAGGCCGGCGCGGCACGGCGCCGCGGGTGGCGGGGCGGCGCGGGGGACATCTGTGGACAGCGGCGGGGACAGGCGCCGCGGGCCGGCCGGCTATTCGGCCGGCAGCAGCGCCGCGATGCGGTCCAGCCCCGCGTCGCGCACGCCCATCTCGCGCAGGTGGCGGACGGTGTTCAGCAGGTAGTCGCGGTTCGCGCCCATCTGGCCGACGCCGCGTGCTATGGCCGCCGCCGCCTGTTCGGGCGCGAGGGCGGGGGCGTAGAGCCGGCAGCCGCGATTGGCCACATAGGCCACCGCCGGCACCATCCGCGCGGTGCCCGCGCCCAGCAGCCGCACCGGCAGCAGGCGGCGGTGATAGACCTGCTCCGCCCCATCCGGCAGTTCGCGGTCGTCGAGGTAGCGCAGCACCTCCGCCGCATGGCTGCCGGGGACGCGGAAGGCGACGCCGCGGCACGCGCCCCCGCGGTCCAGCCCCAGCACCAGGCCCGGCGCCTCCGGCGTGCCGCGGTAGCGGTGGGACCACAGGCAGAAGCGGCGGTGGTAGCCGCGCAGCAGCGCCTCGTGGCTGCCGGCATGGGCGAAGCCCGGCCGCCAGATGAGGGAGCCGTAGCCGAACACCCACATGTTCCCGTCCGGGGCGAGCGGGATGTCCTGGGCGGCGCGATGTGGGAAGGGCGTCTGCACGGCGATGAGGAGGCGGGTTATACAGGCCCCCAGCATGGACATGAAGACGCCCCCAGGCCGGCGCCGCCCGCTCGGGCCCCGGCTCGCCCTCGGGGCGCTGCTGGCCGTCGTGGTGCTGGCGGCGGCCCATGCGGCGCTGTGGCGCTACATGGCGTCCCAGCTGGAACAGGGGCTGGCCACCTGGACGCAGGTGCGCCGGGCGCAGGGCTGGCGGGTGGAGCACGCCCCGCCCCTGCGCGGGGGCTGGCCCTTCTCGGCCACGCTCAGCCTCGCCACGCTGCGGATCCAGGGCGGCGGCGCGACGCTGCCGGGGGGCCTCGTCTACACGTCGGAGGGAGTGGTGCTGCGCGTCACCCTGCCCCGGCTCGACCGGCTGCGGGTGGAACTGCACGGGCCGCAGCGGCTGCGCCTCGGCGAGGCGGAATTCCCCTTCGTCGCCGACAGCCTGGTGGCGATCCTCCCGCTCGAGCAGGACACCCCTCCGCGGGAGGCGGAGGTGCTGGCCGAACGCCTGCGCGTCGGCACGCCCGGCGGCGCGCTGGAAGTGCGGACGGGGCGGCTGACGGTGGAGGGCTCAAGCTCCGCCACCGAGGCCGAGCCCGCCCTCGCGCTCGGCGTGGCGCTGGAGGGGGTGGACCTGCCCGCGGCGCCGGCCGGCCAGGCGGGACTCGCCTTCGGGCGGCGGGTCGCCTCGCTCGGCGCCGATCTCGCGCTCACCGGCCCGGTGCCGCCGGGGCGGCAGCCGGTGACGCGGGCGGAGGCGTGGCGCGACGGCGGCGGCACGCTGGAGTTGCGCTCCTTCGCCCTGCGGTGGGGGCCGGTCGGCGCGCAGGCGGCGGCGACGCTCGCGCTCGACGACGCGCTGCAGCCGATGGGCGCGGGCACGCTGCGGCTGGCCGGCGCGGCGGAGGCGCTGGATGCGCTGGCCGAGGCCGGGCTGGTCGGCCGCCGCGCGGCCGGCACCGCGCGGGCGGTGCTGCCGCTGCTCTCCCGCCCCGCCGCCGACGGCACGGGGCCGGAGGTGGAGGTGCCGTTCACGCTGGAGGACCGGACCCTGGCGGTGGCGCGCATCCCGGTGACGCGGCTGGCGCCCTGGACCTGGCCCTCGCCCGATCTCGGGCGCTGAGAGCGGCCGCGGCGCCATTTACGCATTTTGTTTCAATTTATGGGCATTTGATTTCCCCTTCGGCGCGCGAATAGCTGGGCCGGGGTCAATTCAGTCGCCATCGTAACCATTCATTAGAGATTTCTCCGCGACAACCGCCCGACCACAGGCAGAACGCGGAGCAGCCTCCATGACCCTCATCACCGGCACCAGCGGCGACGACACCATCTCGCCGGAGACGGTCTCCGGCGGCGTGACCGGCGGGACGCCGGGCGCCGGGAACGAGACGCTGGACGGTCTGGCGGGCGACGACCTGCTCTCGGGCGGCGGCGGGCGGGACGTGCTGCTCGGCGGGGCCGACGACGACACGCTGGACGGCGGCACGGGCGCCGACACGCTGGACGGCGGCGCGGGCGCGGACAGCCTGGTGGGCGGCGGCGCCGCGGACAGCATGGCGGGCGGCGCCGGCGACGACACCTATTCGGTCAACTCCGCGGCCGACATGGTGCTGGAGAATGCGGACGAGGGCACGGACCACATCCTCTCGATGGTGGACATCGCCGCGCTCCACGCGCAGGTCGAGAACCTGACGCTGGTCGAGGGCAGCGGCGCCGTGCGCGGCACCGGCAACGCGCTGGCCAACATCATCACCGGCAGCAGCGCCGATGACACGCTGGACGGCGCGGCGGGTGCCGACACGCTGTCTGGCGGCGCGGGCGCCGACAGCCTGGTGGGCGGCGCGGGCGCCGACAGCATGGCGGGCGGCGCGGGCAACGACACCTTCTCGGTCGACAATGCCGGCGATGCGATCCTGGAGGGCGGCGGCGGCACGGACCTCGTGCTGGCCACCGTCGACATCGCCGCCCTCGCCGCGAATGTCGAGAACCTGACCCTGGTCGAGGGCAGCGGCGCCGACGCGGCGACCGGCAATGCCGGCGCCAACGTCATCACCGGCACCACAGCGGCCGACACGCTGGACGGCGCGGGCGGGTCGGACACGCTGGCGGGCGGCGCCGGGCATGACAGCCTGGTGGGCGGGGCGGGCGCCGACAGCATGGCCGGCGGCACCGGGAACGACACCTATGCCGTGGATAACAGCCTCGACACGGTGACGGAGCTTGCGGGCGGGGGCACCGACCTCGTCCTCGCCTCGGTGGATGTCGAATCCCTGGCCGCGCATGTCGAGAACCTGACCCTGGTGGAGGGCAGCGGCGCGGATCTCGGCGTCGGGAACAGCCTCGACAACATCATCGCCGGGTCCACCGCGGCCGACACGCTGAACGGCGCGACGGGCGCGGATACGCTGGATGGCGGCGAGGGCGATGACAGCCTGGTCGGCGGCGGCGGCGACAGCCTGGCCGGCGGGGATGGCGACGACATCTACCTGCTGCTCGACGCCGGCGACGTCGTGTTCGAGAACCCGCAGGAAGGCACGGATGTCGTCGCGTCCTGGATCGACGTCCTCGCGCTCGCCGCGAATGTCGAGAACCTGACCCTGGTGGAGGGCGGCGAGGCCAGCATCGGCACCGGCAACGCCCTCGACAACGTCGTCACCGGCAGTTCGGCCAATGACATCCTCTCGGGCCTCGCGGGCCTCGACACGCTGGTGGGCGGCGCGGGGGATGACAGCCTGATCGGCGGCGACGGGGCCGACAGCCTCGTCGGCGGCGCGGGCAACGACACCTACGCCTTCGCGGCCGGCGACGCGATCCTGGAGCAGGCGGGCGAGGGAGTGGACCTCGTCATGGCGGAGATCGACATCATCCTCGGCGCCGGCCTGGACGACGCCACGCTGGTCGAGGGCAGCGGCGCGGATGCGGCGACGGGCAACGCGCTCGCCAATGTCCTGACCGGCAGCAGCGCGGACGACACGCTGGACGGCGCGGCGGCCGCGGACACGCTGCTGGGCGGCGCGGGCGCGGACAGCCTCGTCGGCGGCGCGGCCAATGACAGCATGGCGGGCGGCGCGGGCGACGACACCTACGGGGTGGACGATGCCGGCGACGCGGTGGCGGAGAATGCGGGCGAGGGCACCGACCTGGTGCTGGCCAGCGTGGACATCGCCGCCCTGGCCGACGAGGTCGAGAACCTGACGCTGGTGGAGGGCAGCGGCGCGGATGCGGCCACCGGTAACGCGCTTGCCAATGTCATCACCGGTTCCACTGCGGATGACACGCTGGACGGCGCGGCGGGCGACGACACGCTGGCCGGTGGCGCGGGCGCGGACAGCCTGGTGGGCGGCGCGGGCGCGGACAGCATGGCGGGCGGCGCCGGCGACGACACCTACGGCTTCGGCGAAGGGGACATGGTGCTGGAGGGTGCGGGCGCGGGAACCGACCTCATCCTCTCCGAGGTCGACCTGACGCTCGCCACCCATATCGAGAACCTGACGCTGGTGGAAGGCAGCGGCGCCGATGAGGCGACGGGCAATGCGGTGGCCAACATCCTGACCGGCAGCAGCGCGGATGACACGCTGGACGGCGCGGCGGGCGCGGACACGCTGGTGGGCGGCGGCGGGGCGGACAGCCTCGTCGGCGGCACGGGCGCGGACAGCATGGCGGGTGGCGCGGGCAACGACACCTATGAGGTGGACGATGCCGGCGATGCGGTGGCGGAGATCGCGGATGAGGGCACCGACCTCGTCCTCGCCTCGGTCGATCTCGTGCTCGGCGCGCATGTCGAGAACCTGACGCTGGTGGAGGGCAGCGGCGCGGACCAGGGCACGGGCAACGCGCTCGCCAACCTCCTCACCGGTTCCACCGCGGATGACACGCTGGACGGCGCGGCGGGAGACGACACGCTGGCCGGTGGCTCGGGCGCGGACAGCCTGGTGGGCGGCGCGGGCGCCGACAGCATGGCCGGCGGCGCGGGCAACGACACCTATGCGGTCGACGATGCCGCCGACCTGATGGAGGAGCTGGACGGGGAAGGCACCGACCTTGTGCTGGCCAGCGTGGACATCGCGGCCCTGGCCGATGAGGTCGAGAACCTGACCCTGGTGGAGGGAAGCGGCGCCGACCAGGGCACCGGCAACGCCCTGGTCAACCTCATCACCGGCACCACCGGCGATGATACGCTGGACGGCGCGGCAGGCGACGACACGCTGGCGGGCGGTGACGGGGCGGACAGCCTCGTCGGCGGCACGGGCGCCGACAGCCTCGTAGGCGGGGAGGGCAACGACACCTATGCGGTGGACGATGCCGATGACCTGGTGGAGGAGAACGCGGCCGAGGGCACCGACCTGGTGCTGGCCTCGGTCGACCTCACCCTCGGCGCGCATGTCGAGAACCTGACGCTGGTGGAGGGCAGCGGCGCGGACCAGGGCACCGGCAACGCGCTCGCCAACCTCATCACCGGTTCCACTGCGGACGACACGCTGGACGGCGCGGCTGGCGACGACACGCTGGCGGGCGCCGGCGGGGCGGACAGCCTGGTGGGCGGCGCGGGTGCGGACAGCATGGCCGGCGGCGCGGGCAACGACACCTATGCGGTCGACGATGCCGACGACCTGATGGAGGAACTCGATGGAGAAGGCACCGACCTGGTGCTGGCCTCGGTCGACCTCACCCTCGGCGCGCATGTCGAGAACCTGACGCTGGTCGAGGGCAGCGGCGCGGACCAGGGCACCGGCAATGCGCTCGCCAACCTCATCACCGGTTCCACCGCGGACGACACGCTGGATGGCGCGTCGGGCGATGACACGCTGGCCGGTGGCTCGGGCGCGGACAGCCTGGTCGGCGGGGAGGGCAACGACACCTATGAGGTGGACGATGCCGATGACCTGGTGGAGGAGAACGCGGCCGAGGGCACCGACCTGGTGCTGGCGAGCATCGACCTCACCCTCGGCGCGCATGTCGAGAACCTGACGCTGGTCGAGGGCAGCGGCGCGGACCAGGGCACCGGCAACGCGCTCGCCAACCTCCTCACCGGTTCCAGCGCGGACGATACGCTGGACGGCGCGGCGGGAGACGACACGCTGGCAGGCGGCGGCGGGGCGGATAGCCTGATGGGCGGCACGGGCGCCGACAGCATGGCCGGCGGCGCGGGCAACGACACCTATGTGGTGGACGATGCCGACGACATGCTGAGCGAAGCCGGGGGCGACGGGCTGGATCTGGTGATCGCCTCGGCCGACATCGCGGCCCTGGCCGAGGGCATCGAGCAGGTCGAGCTGGTAGAGGGCAGCGGCGCGGAGCTGGTGATCGGCAACGCCTCCGCGAACCTGTTCACCGGCACCACCGCGGATGACACGCTGGACGGCGCGGCGGGCGACGACACGCTGGCGGGCGGCAGCGGGGCGGACAGCCTCGTCGGCGGCGCGGGCGCGGACAGCCTCATGGGCGGGGAGGGCAACGACACCTATGCGGTGGACGATGCCGACGACCTCGTGGAGGAGTTGGACGGGGAAGGCACCGACCTGGTGCTGGCCTCGGTCGACCTCACCCTCGGCGCGCATGTCGAGAACCTGACGCTGGTGGAGGGCAGCGGCGCTGACGAGGCGACCGGCAACGCGCTCGCCAACCTCATCACCGGTTCCAGCGCGGATGACACGCTGGACGGCGCGGCGGGCGACGACACGCTGGCCGGTGGCGCGGGGGCGGACAGCCTAGTGGGCGGCGCGGGTGCGGACAGCATGGCCGGCGGTGAGGGCAACGACACCTACGCGGTGGACGATGCCGATGACCTGGTGGAGGAGCTGGACGAGGAAGGCGATGACCTCGTCCTCGCCTCCATCGACCTCACCCTCGGCGCCGGCCTGGAGCGGCTGCAGCTGCTGGAAGGCAGCGGCGCCGACGAGGGCACGGGCAATGCGCTGGACAACACCCTCTCCGGCAGCAGCACCGACGACACGCTGGTCGGGCTCGACGGCGACGACCTGCTCCAGGGTGGCGGCGGGGCGGACAGCCTGGACGGCGGCACCGGCAATGACGAGATGGGCGGCGGCACCGGCGACGACATCTATGTCATCGACAGCGCTGGCGACCAGGCCGTCGAGATCGAGGATGAGGGCACCGACCTGGTGCTGGCCTCGGTCAACCTCGTGCTCGCCGATCATGTCGAGAACCTGACGCTGGTGGAGGGCAGCGGCGCCGATCAGGGCACCGGCAACGCCCTGGCCAATGTCATCACCGGCACCACCGCGGACGACACGCTGGACGGCGCGGAAGGCGACGACACGCTGGTGGGTGGCGCGGGCGCGGATCGCCTGATCGGCGGCGCGGGCGCGGACAGCCTCGTCGGCGGGGAGGGCAACGACACCTATGCGGTGGACGATGCCGACGACCTGGTGGAGGAGATCGCGGATGAGGGCACCGACCTCGTCCTCGCCTCTGTCGATCTCGTGCTTGCCGCCAACGTCGAGAACCTGACGCTGGTGGAAGGCAGCGGCGCCGACGAGGGCACGGGCAACGCGCTGGCCAACCTCCTCACCGGTTCCACCGCGGATGACACGCTGGACGGCGCGGCGGGCGACGACACGCTCTCGGGCGGCGGCGGGGCGGACAGCCTCGATGGCGGCGCAGGCGCGGACAGCCTGGCGGGCGGCACGGGCGATGACAGCTACGTCGTCGGCGCCGGCGATACGGTGCTGGAACTGTCGGGCGGCGGCGACGACATCGTCTTCGCCACCGTCAGCTTCACCCTCTCCGACCATGTCGAGACGCTGGTGCTCGACATGGATGCGGGCGGCGCGGCCACCGGCACCGGCAACACCCTGGCGAACGTCCTGGTCGGGCATGACGGCGACACCACGCTGGACGGGGCCGCGGGCGAGGACACGCTCTACGGCGAGGGCGGCGACGACCTCGTCATCGGTGGGGCCGGCGATGACGTGGTGCTCGGCGGCGACGGGTCGGACGAGCTGGTCGGCAATGCGGGCGATGACTGGCTCGACGGCGGCGAGGGGATGGCGACCGACATCCTCTACGGCGATGCGGGGAACGACGTCCTCGACGGCGGCGAGGGGCTGGACGCCATGATCGGCGGCGCGGGCGACGACGTCTACTTCGTGGACGACATGGGCGACTGGGTGGAGGAGGAGGCCGGCCAGGGCTGGGACGCCATGGTCGCCACCGGCACCGACTTCATCTGGATGGCCGACCATGTCGAGACGATCTGGCTCGGCGACGCCAATGCAGGCGCGCAGGGCAATGACGGCGCGAACCAGCTCTTCGGCGGCAGCGGGTCCAACTGGCTGGACGGTGCCGGCGGCGACGACACGCTGATCGGCGGCGGCGGCATGGACGTGCTGGTCGGCGGCAGCGGGCGGGACCAGTTCGTGGTCAGCGGCGCGACGGGTGAGGAGGCGATCCTCGACTTCACCCATGGCGACGACCTGGTCTGGCTGGTCGGCACCGGCATCACCTCCTTCCAGGGCGTGATGGACCGGCTCTGGCAGGTGGGCGGCAGCACGGTGCTGGCGCTCGACGACGGCGAGGTCTGGTTCGACAACACCCGGCGCGAGGACTTCCGCGCCGACGACTTCGCCTTCGCCTGATCCGCCCCGACAACCCCGGCGCCGCGCGACCGCGCGGCGCCGGTTCTCCGTTTGCGCGGGTCCCCTTCGCCCTACCCGTCCAGGTAGCGCCGCGCCAGATGCACGGTGAAGCAGCCGGGGTCGAGCGCCCGGCCCGTCGCGTGCCGCAGCAGGTCCTGGAAGCCGAGCCGCGCGCCCTGCCCGTGCAGGTTCAGGTTCAACCAGCGCATCATCGCGGACAGGTCGCCCTCGGCCAGCATGTCGTCGAGTTCGGGCACGTCGGCCTTGATCGCCTCCATCAGCTGCGCCGCCGCCATCGCACCCAGCGTATAGGCGGGGAAGTAGCCGAAGGCGCCGTCATGCCAGTGGATGTCCTGCAGGCAGCCCTGCGCGTCGTCCGGCGGCACGATGCCGAGCAGCGCGCGCAGCCCCTCGGCCCAGGCGCCCGGCAGGTCCCGCACCTCCAGCTCGCCCGAGATCATCGCGCGTTCCAGGCGGAAGCGCAGGATGACATGGGCGGGGTAGGTCATCTCGTCGGCATCCACGCGGATGAAGCCGCGCTCCACCCGGCGCCAGAGCTTCGCCAGATTCGCCGGCGCCGCGACCTTCGCGCCGAGGCCGAAGGCCGCCCGCAGCCGGCCGCCGAGGAAGCCCAGGAAGGCGTCGGACCGGCAGGCCTGCATCTCCACGATGAGCGACTGCGACTCATGCGCCGCCATCCCCGCCGCCTCGCCCACCGGCTGGCGCGCGAAGCCGGCCGGCAGGCCGCGTTCGTACATCGCATGCCCCGTCTCGTGCAGCACGCCGAGCAGCGCCTTCGCCGGGTTCGCCTCGTCGTAGAAGGTGGTGATCCGCACATCGGACGGGTTGCCGCCGCAGAACGGATGCAGCGATTCGTCGAGCCGCGCATGCTTGAATTCCAGCCCCACGCGTTCCGCCATCTCCCGGCAGAGCGCGCGCTGCGCCTCCACCGGAAAATGTCCGTCGAGCGGGAGGGGCGGGCCGCGGCGGGCCTGGATCTCCTCGGCCCGCGGCAGCGCCTCGCGCAGCCAGGATTCATAGGCGGCGAAGACCGGCGCGACATCGGCGGCCGTCACGCCGGGCTGGTAGCCGTCCATCAGCGCGTCATAAGGATCGAGCCCGAGCCGCGCGCCGAGCGCGCCCGCCACCTCCCGCTGGAGGCGCAGCACCTCGGCCAGCAGCTTCTCGACCTTGGCGAAGTCGGCATCCTGCTTCGCCTGGCGCCAGACCTTCTCGCAGGCGGAATTGGCGCGCTCGCAGGCCTCGACCAGGTCCACCGGCAGGGCGGTGGCGCGGGCATGGGCGCGGCGCATCAGGGCGAGGTTGGCGGCGTCCCACTCGTCCCCCGCCTCCGCCGCCGCAAGGTCGTCCGCGACCTGCGGGGCGGTCAGCAATTCGTGCCGCACGCCGGCCAGGGCGGCGAGCTGCTCGCCGCGGGCATTGCCGCCGCCCGGCGGCATCATCGCGCTGGCATCCCAGTGCAGGATGCCCGCGGCCTCCCCCAGCGCGCCGATCCGGGCGAAGCGGGCCTTCAGGCGGGCATAGGCGGCATTGTCGGGCATCATGCATCCTTCCGGCGTCGCAGGGCGAAGGCGGCCAGCACGCCCAGCAGCGACAGCGCCAGGCCGTACCAGGTGATCGCATAGCCGAGGTGATTGTTCGTCGGTCGCGGCAGCGTGCGCGCGGGATCCGGCAGCCCCCCAGTCCCGGGGCCGAGCGCGACGACAGCATGGGGCGCCACCCCCGGCAGGCCGAGCGCGGCGCCGATGGCGGGCGGGTCGAAGGTGAAGAAGCGGCGGCCGGCCGTGTCGTCGCGGGCGGAGAAGGGGTTCGGCCTGTCGCCGGGATGCACCCAGCCCTCGACCGTCACCTCCCCTTCGGGCCGGGCGATGGGCTGGCTGCGCTCCAGCGGGACCCAGCCGCGGTCGACCAGGACCGGCGGCGCCCCTTCGCGCAGCAGCGGCACGACGAGGCGGGCGCCGAGCACGGGGCCGCGCACCTCGAGCCCGACCAGCGCCTCCCGCCCATGGTCGAACCGGCCGGCGACGCGGACCTTGGCCAGCATTTCCGGCGGGTCGCGCAGCGGCGCGGCGGGTGCTGCCTCGCTCGCCGCGATGCGCGCGATGAGGTCGTTCTTCCAGGCGAGGCGCTGCACCTGCCAGGTGCCGAGGAACACCAGGATTGCCAGCACGGGCAGGGATGCGAGCGTGGCGACCAGCAGGGGGCGTTTCATCCCTGCCCGAGTATCAAGCCTCAGCCGTCTCCGCCACCGTCCCCGCCGCCATCCCCGGGGTCGCCCGGGCCGGCATCGCCGGTGAAGCCCGCCCGCCCGCGCTGCGGCGTTGCCAGGTACCAGCCAAGGCCCCCTCCCATCGCCGCCGCGGCCAGCACCCAGGTTGCGCCGAGCCCGCTGCCCGCGGCGACCAGCAGCGCCAGCGTCCCCACGCCCGCGGCAATCAGCACCCGTCTCATCCCCCCGCTCCCATCCAGACGGTGCCCCCGGAACGCAACAACCCCGCCGGCTTGCGCAGGCGGGGTTGTCCTGTCGGTCACGCCGGGGCGGTCAGTGATGCGCGATCTCGCCCGCGCCCCACCAGTAGATGCAGATGAACAGGAACAGCCACACCACGTCCACGAAGTGCCAGTACCAGGCCGCGGCCTCGAAGCCGAAATGGCGTTCCGGCGTGAAGTGGCCGCGGATGGCACGGAAAAGGCAGACCGCCAGGAAGATGGTCCCCACCAGGACGTGGAAGCCGTGGAACCCGGTCGCGAGGTAGAAGGTGGAGGGGTAGATGCCGCCCGTGAAGCCGAAGGGCGCGATCATGTACTCCTTCGCCTGCAGCGCGGTGAAGCAGGCGCCGAGGAACACCGTCAGCGCAAGGCCCTGGATCAGCCCCTTGCGGTCGTTGTTCAGCAGCGAATGGTGCGCCCAGGTGACCGTGCAGCCGGACAGCAGCAGGATCATCGTGTTCAGGAAGGGCAGGTGCCAGGGGTCGAAGGTCAGGATGCCCTTCGGCGGCCAGGCAGGCGTCGTCGCGCCCGAGACATGTTCGGGGAACAGCGCGAAGTGGAAGAAGGCCCAGAAGAAGGCGACGAAGAACATCACCTCGGACGCGATGAACAGCACCATGCCGTAGCGCAGGCCGAGCCGCACGACGGAGGAATGCAGGCCCGGGGTGCGGCTTTCCCGGATGATGTCGCGCCACCAGAAGAACATCGTCGCCAGCGTCGCCACCAGGCCGAGCGCCAGCATCCACCAGGTGCCGTTATGCGCCAGCAGGATGATCCCGAGCACGAGCGCGCCACCGGAGAAGGCACCCAGCAGGGGCCAGGGCGAGGGCTCCACGAGGTGGTAGGGATGCTTGTAGGGGCTTGCGCCCGTCTCGCCGTGGCTTGCCATCGCTGATCCTGGTCGGTGCGTGTCATCGCGGCGGGACTTTGCCCGCCTTACGGTTCCAACGCATCAATCCCCGAAAAGGCCGCGTTCTTCAAGTGCGCGGCGCACCGAAAAGCCCCGGCGCAGGCAGGTGGGTGCGGGCAGGCCGGCGCGGCCGGGTGCCGCCCGGCGCGGCTCAGCGCGTCGCGGCGGGCGCCGCGGCGCCCTGCCGGCCGACATGCGGCCCGGCGCTGGCCAGCGCGCCGGACCGTTCGGCATCGTGCAGGCTGCGGTGGAAGGTGTAGCTCACGGTGATGGTGCGGATGCCGCGCGTGTTCGGATCGGTCGCGATGCGCGGGTCGACCCAGAAGGCCAGCGGCATGTCCACCTCCTGCCCGGGCGCGAGGGTCTGTTCCTCGAAGCAGAAGCAGGCGGTCTTGTGGAAATACTTGCCCACCACCTCGGGCGTGACGTTGTAGGTGGAGATGCCGGTGGCCGGCGCGGCGGAGAGGTTGCGCGCGTGGTAGAAGCCCATCCCCTCCTCGCCCACGCGGAGCTGGACGGAAGGCTGCGCCGGCTCGAACCGCCAGGGAAGGTTGGGCTGGGTGTTGGCGTTGAAGCGCACCGTCACCACGAAGTCGCCCGCCTGGTCGGGGCGCTGCGTGCCGACCATCGGCGTGCCGTTGTAGCCGGTGACGCGGCAGAACAGGTCGTAGAGCGGCACGGCGGCAAAGGAGAGGCCGACCATGCCCGCCACCACCGTGAAGGCGGCGGCGGCGGTGCGACGGTTGCGCCGGCTGATCTGCTGCTGTCGGGTCGTGTCCATGGCCGGGATGTAGGATGGCGGCGGTCAGCCGAGAAGGCTGCGCGGGAACTTCGCCATCGCGACCAGGTAGAACAGCACGACGAGGCCGAGCAGCGTCAGCATGATGGCCCAGTTGCGCGCGCGGCGCCGCTTCTCGAAGGTGGCCTTCTCCTCGGGGGTCATCAGAGAGCCAGCCTGTCGATCGCGAGCGCGAGGAACAGCGCGAAGAGGTACCACAGCGAGTAGCGGAATGTGGCGCGCGCCGCGGCGTCGTTCGCCAGGCTCCGCCCCGCCTCGTCCTGCGGCTCGCGCAGGATGCGGATGGCGTGGAACAGGAACACCGCGCCGAGTGTCGCCGCGACCGCGGCATAGGGCAGGCCGCTGAAGCCAACGAACCAGGGCGCCAGCGTCACCGGCAGCAGGGCCGCGGTGTAGAACAGGATCTGGCGCCGCGTCTCCCTCGCCCCCGCGGTGACGGGCAGCATCGGGACCTTGGCGCGCGCGTAGTCGCCATGCGCCCAGAGGCTGAGCGCCCAGAAATGCGGCGGCGTCCACATGAAGATGATGGCGAAGAGGATCAGCGGCAGCAGCGTCACCTCGCCCGTCGCGGCCGCCCAGCCGATCACCGGCGGGAAGGCGCCCGCGGCGCCGCCGATGACGATGTTCTGCGGCGTGCGGCGCTTCAGCCACATCGTGTAGACCACGACGTAGAAGGCGATGGAGAAGGCGAGCCAGGCGGCCGCCACCCAGTTCGTCGCCAGCCCCATCACGGTGACGGAGGCGACCGACAGCGTCAGCCCGAAGCCCAGCGCCGAGGACGGCGCGATGCGGCCGGAGGGGATGGGACGGCGCGCCGTGCGGCGCATCAGCGCGTCGATGTCGCGGTCGTACCACATGTTGATCGCGCCCGCCGCGCCCGCCGCGATCGCGATGCAGAGGATGGCGGCGACGCCGAGCACGGGGTGGATGGCATCGGGCGCCACCACCATGCCCACGATGCCGGTGAACACCACCAGCGTCATCACGCGCGGCTTCAGCAGGGCGATCCAGTCGCGCACCTCGGACAGGTCCGCGGCCTGGGACGTGGAAAGGGGGGCTTGCGCCCCCCCGTTGTCGATCGTCGCACCGGACATGGTGGCGTCCTCGTCTGGAGGCTGGCCGGCGGCCCCCTTGCGGGGTCCGCGCGGCCCGTCACCCGCCGCGCGTCAGCGGACGCGCGGGAGCTCGTCGAAGGTGTGGAAGGGCGGGGGGGAGCTGACCTGCCATTCGAGCGTGGTCGCACCCTCGCCCCACGGGTTCGCCGCCGCCTTCTCGCCCTTCGTGAAGGTCACCCAGAGGACGTAGAAGAACATCAGGAAGGACGCGACGGAGATGTAGGACCCGAAGGACGCGATCAGGTTCCAGCCGGAGAAGGCATCCGGATAGTCCGGGTAGCGCCGCGGCATGCCCTGGTTGCCCAGGAAGTGCATCGGGAAGAAGGTCAGGTTCACGCCGACGAAGGTCAGCCAGAAGTGGATGCGGCCGAGCTTCTCCGGATACTGGCGGCCGGACATCTTGCCGAGCCAGTAGTAGATCCCGCAGTAGATCCCGAACACCGCGCCGAGCGACAGCACGTAGTGGAAATGCGCCACCACGTAGTAGGTGTTGTGCAGGATCTGCGTGATGCCCGCATTCGCCAGCACCACGCCCGTGACGCCGCCGACCGTGAACAGGAAGATGAAGCCGATCGCGAAGAGCATCGGCGTGTCGAGCTTCAGCGAACCGCCCCACATGGTGGCGATCCAGGAGAAGATCTTCACCCCCGTCGGCACCGCGATGACCATCGTCGCCGCCATGAAGTAGGCGCGCGTGTCCACATCCATGCCGGAGGTGAACATGTGGTGCGCCCACACGATGAAGCCGACGAAGCCGATCGCCACCATCGCATAGGCCATGCCGAGATAGCCGAAGACCGGCTTCTTCGAGAAGGTCGAGACGACGTGGCTGACGATGCCGAAGGCCGGCAGGATCATGATGTAGACTTCAGGGTGGCCGAAGAACCAGAACAGGTGCTGGAACAGCACCGGGTCGCCGCCGCCGGCGGGGTCGAAGAAGGCCGTGCCGAAGTTGCGGTCGGTGATCAGCATGGTGATCGCGCCGGCCAGCACCGGGACAGACAGCAGCAGCAGGAAGGCGGTGACCAGCATCGACCACACGAAGAGCGGCATCTTGTGCAGCGTCATGCCGGGCGCGCGCATGTTGAAGATGGTGGTGATGAAGTTGGCCGCGCCGAGGATCGAGCTCGCGCCGGCCAGGTGCAGCGCGAACAGCGCGAGGTCGAGCGCCATGGAGGGGTGGTAGGTGTTGTCGGTCAGCGGCGGGTAGATGGTCCAGCCGCCGCCCGGCCCCTCGCCCACGAAGAGCGACGCGGACAGCATCAGCAGCGCCGGCACCAGCAGCCAGAAGCTGATGTTGTTCATGCGCGGGAAGGCCATGTCCGGCGCACCGATCATGATCGGCACGAACCAGTTGCCGAAGCCGCCGATCAGCGCGGGCATGATCACGAAGAACACCATGATCAGGCCGTGGGCCGACACATAGGCGTTCCACATCTGGCCGTCGGCGAAGATCTGCATCCCCGGCTGCTGCAGTTCGATGCGCATCAGCAGCGAGATGCCGATGCCCACCAGCGCGGCCAGCAGCGCCAGGCCGATGTAGAGCGTGCCGATGTCCTTGTGGTTGGTGCTGAACAGCCAGCGCGCCACGAAGCCGGGCTTGTGGTCGTGATGGTCGTCGTGAGCGTGGGCGGAGGTCGCCATCGGGATGTGTCCGCTTCTCGGTTGAGCTTCCGGGCGCGCCTTACCGGCGCGCCTCGGCGACGTTCAGGGGCGCCGGCTGCGCGGCGAGCGCGGAAGGCGGCGGGCCCGGGGGCAGCCCCTCGGCGAAGCGCGTGCGCGCCTGCGCGGTCCAGGCCTCGAACTCCTCGCGCGGGACGGCGCGAACCTCGATCGGCATGAACCAGTGGTTCACCCCGCAGATCTGGTTGCACTGGCCGTAATAGACGCCCGGCCGGTCGGCGCGGATCCAGGTCTCCAGCGTGCGGCCGGGGATCGTGTATTTCTGCACGCCGAGCGAGGGGACGAAGAAGCTGTGGATCACGTCCTGCCCGGTGGTCAGGATGCGGATGCTCGCGCCCACCGGGATCACCAGGGGGTTGTCCACCGACAGGTTGCGGATCTGGCCGGCCTGCAGCTCGGCCGTCTGGACCGGGTAGCTGTCGAAGGTGAAGGCGCCGTGGTCGGGATAGGCATAGTGCCAGTACCACTGCCGGCCCTGCACATTGATGGTCATGTCCGCGTCCACCGCGCGGTCCTGGTAGTAGATCAGGCGGAAGGACGGGATCGCGATCACCACCAGGATCAGCACCGGCACAACCGTCCAGGCGATCTCCAGCACCGTGTTGTGGCTGGTGCGCGACGGGGTCGGATGCGCCTCGGCCCGGTACTTCCACACCACATAGACCAGCAGGATGAACACGAAGATCGTGATCGCCACGATGATCCAGAAGACCAGCGTGTTGAAGGAGGAGATGGCGTCCTTGATGGGCCCGCCCGAGGCCTGCAGCCCCATCCCCCATTCCTGCGGCGCGCCGAGCATCGGCGCGCCCTGCGCCAGGGCGGCGCCCGAGGCGAGCACGAGCCCGAGAAGCCCGAGGCCCGCCGCACCGGAGAGCCGAGCCGTCATTCGCCGTAGCGCAGCGATCACTTGCAGCATCCTGTCGTCCCGTCCGGCGCGTCGCCGCGCCCCGAAATACGCTCCCCAACCCGCGGCAGGCCGGCGGGCCGCACGCGCGCCCTTCCCGCCGCAGCGGCCGGGCGCGTCGCCCGGCGACCTATAGAAGCCGCCCCTGCGCTGCACAAGTGATGCAGGGCGGCATTGATGCAAGTCAGGCCGAGGGACTTAACACGGGTTAACCCCCTGAGGATGCTTCCCTGACAGCGCAGGAAGGCCTCATCCGCCGGGGGCCTGCTCCGACTCCGCCTCGCCCTCCGCGACATGGTCCACCATGTCCGTCAGCATGGACCGGATGTGGCTGTCGCCGACCACGTAGAAAACCTGCCGCCCGCGCCGGTCCGCCTGCAACAACCGTGCGGCGCGCAGCAGGCGCAGGTGGTGCGACACCAGCGACGCGGAGATGCCCAACCCCTCCGCCATGTCCCCCACCGAAACCGGCGCGTCGAGGCAGGAGAGGATGATCCGCAGCCGCGTCGGGTCGCTCATCAGCCGGAACATCTCGGCGAGTTCCACCACCTGGTCCTCGCCGATCCTCTCCCGCGCGCCCATCGCCCTGCCCTGCCAGCCCCGCCGCGCAGGATCACGCCGCCGCGCCGCCGCGTCCAGCGGCCTTGACGCGCGGGCAGGCCCGACCACAGATGGCCGGAAAGCCAAGTATCTGATTTTCCATGAACATCTGAATACACGCACAGATGAACAGCTGAACAGTCCACACGCTTCGACAGGAGTACATGTGAACAGGCGTTCATGCATCCAGCCGACGCGCCGCGCGATCCTCGCCGCCGCGCTCGCCCCCGTCCTGCCGGCCGCCGCCGCCGCGCAGCCCCCCCCCGCCGCGCGCGTGCCGCGCAACGTCCTGGCCACCGTCGCCATGGTGGGCGACGTGGTGCGCGAGGTCTCGGGAGGCCGCATCCGCGCCGAGACGCTGATCGGCGAAGGCGTGGACCCCCACCTGTTCCGCCCGACGCGCTCCGACATCGCCCGGCTGCTCGGCGCCGACGCCGTCTTCGGCAACGGCCACCGCCTGGAAGGCCGCATGGGCGACGTGCTGGAGCGCGTCCGCGCCGCCGGCCGCCCGGTGGTGCTGATGGCCGAATCCCTCCCGCGGGACAGGCTGCGCGCCAACCCGGACTACCCCGATGCCGCCGACCCGCATGTCTGGATGGACCCGACGCTCTGGGCCGAGGCGGCGGGCGCGGTCGAGCAGGCGCTCTCGCGCATGGCGCCCGACGCGCGGGAGGCCTTCGCCGACAACCTCGCCCGCTTCCGCGCCCGCTGCGCGCGCCTCGACGCCTATGCCCGCGACGCCATCGGCAGCATCCCCGCGACCGCCCGCGTCCTGGTCACCGCGCATGACGCCTTCAGCTATTTCGGCGCCCGCTACGGGCTCGAGATCGAGAGCATCCAGGGCATCTCCACCGAATCGGAAGCCAACCTCGCCGCGATCGAATCGCTGGTCCGCAAGCTGGCCGAGCGCCGCGTGCCGGCCGTCTTCGCCGAAAGCTCCGTCCCCGACCGCGCCGTGCGCGCCCTGATCGAGGGCGCGGGCGCGCGCGGCCACCGCGTCGCGCTCGGCGGCAACCTCTTCTCCGACGCGATGGGCCGTCCCGGCACCTATGAGGGCAGCTACGAGGGGATGATCGACCACAACGTCACCACCATCGCCCGCGCGCTCGGCGGCCGCGTGCCGCCGCGGGGCCTGAACGGGCGGCTCGGGGCATGAGCCGGCCGGCGCCGCTCTCGGTCTCCCACCTCACCGTTGCTTACGGGGAGAGGCCGGCGGTCTGGGACGTCACCTGGGCGGCGCCGCCGGGGCTGACGGCCATCGTCGGGCCGAACGGCGCGGGCAAGTCCACGCTCCTGAAGGCGGCGCTCGGCCTGGTGCCCGCGCTGTCGGGCGAGGTGCGCTTCTTCGGCCGCCCGCTCGACGAGGTGCGCGACCGCGTCGGCTACCTGCCGCAGCGCGCCAGCGTGGACTGGGACTTCCCGGCCACCGCGCTCGACGTGGTCTGCATGGCCCGCTACCCCCGGATGCGGTGGTGGGGCCCGGTGCCGCGGCGCCACCGGGATGCGGCGCGCGCCACGCTCGACCAGGTGGGGATGGCGGAGTTCGCGGGGCGGCAGATCGGCCGCCTTTCGGGCGGGCAGCAGCAGCGCGTCTTTCTCGCCCGCGCCCTGGCGCAGGATGCCGACCTGGTGCTGATGGACGAACCCTTCGCCGCGGTGGATGCCGCGACCGAACAGGCGATCGTCGCGGTGCTGCGCGACCTGGCGCAGCGGGGGCGGCATGTCGTGGCGGTGCATCACGACCTCGGCACCGTGCCCGAGTATTTCGAGAGCGTGCTGCTGCTGAACGCGCGGGTCTTCGCCGCGGGCCGGGTGGCCGAGGCCTTCACGCCCGCCGCCATCGGCGCGACCTACGGCGCGCGGCTCGCCCTGCTGGAACAGGCGAGCATCGGGGCCGCGGCGGGGGGCACATGATCCCCTACAACACCGCCGTCGTCCTGCTGGGCTGCGCCATGCTCGGCATCGCGGCCGGCACGGTCGGCGCCTTCTCCCTGCTGCGGGGGCGGGCGCTGGTGGCGGATGCGGTGGGGCATGCGGCGCTGCCGGGGGTTGCGCTGGCGGCGCTGCTGGTCGCGGCGGTGGGCGGCGACCCGCGCGCGCTGCCGCCGCTGCTGGCGGGCGCCGCCGCGGCGGGGGTCGCGGGCGTGCTGGCGGTGCAGGCGCTGGCCCGCACGCGCCGCATCCGGGAGGATGCGGCGATCGCCATCGTGCTGTCGTCCTTCTACGCGCTCGGGGTCGCGCTGCTGTCCTGGCTGCAGACGATGCCGGGGGCGGCGCAGGCGGGGCTGTCGAAGTTCATCCTGGGCCAGGCCGCGGCCATGCGCGCGGAGGATGCGCTGATCGCGGCGGCGGTGGCGGGCGCCTGCCTCGTGGTGGTGCTGGCCGCCTTCCAGCGCCTGCGCGCCGCCTGCTTCGATGCCGACTTCGCCCGCGTCCAGGGCCTGGCCGTGCAGCGGGTGGACCTGCTGCTGCTCGGGCTGATGGTGACCGTCTGCGTCGCGGGGCTGCAGGCGGTGGGCCTGATCCTGGTGGTGGCGCTGCTGGTGCTGCCGGCGGCCACCGCGCGGCTGCTGACGCACCGGCTGCCGCGGATGCTGCTGCTCTCGGCGGCGATCGGCGCGGCCTGCGGGGCGGGCGGCGCCTGGGTTTCCGCGATCCGGCCCGAGGTGCCGACCGGGGCGGCGGTGGTGCTGGCCGGCGCCGCGGCCTTCACGCTGGCGCTGCTGCTGGCGCCGGAACGTGGGCTTCTGGCGCGGGCCTGGCTGCATCTCCGCCGACGGCTTTCGGCCGACACCGAGCATTTCCTCCGCGCCGCCTGGGAAGCGCAGGAAGCCGCGGGCGCCGGCCCGGGCACCGCGGGCGACCGCTGGGCGAGCATCGAGGCGGTGGCCGCGGCGCGCGGCTGGCGCCCGGCCAAGGCGCGGCGGCTGGCCTTCTGGCTGGCGCGGCGCGGCCTGGTGGCGCGGGCCGAGGGGCATGTCCACCTCACCCCCCGCGGCGCCGGCGCCGCCCGCCGCGCGGTTCGCGCCCATCGCGCGGTGGAGCACCACCTGCTGGCGGCCGGCGCGGCCGACATCGCCTCGGCCGACCGGATGGCGGACCTGGTGGAGCACGGGCTGCCGCCCGAGATGGCGGCGCGGCTGCTGCCGGAACCCTCCGCCCTGCCGGCCAGCCCGCATGCGGTGGGAAGGAAGGGGCCATGACCGTCCAGGATTTCCTCACCCTCGACCTGCCGCCCCTGCTGGCCGCGCTGATGGCCGGGGCGACCTGCGGGCTGCTCGGCTCCTTCCTCGTGCTGCGGCGCGAATCGCTGATCGGGGATGCGCTGTCCCATGCGGTGCTGCCGGGCATCGTGCTGGGTTTCGCGGTGACGGGCGCGCGCAGCGGGTTGCCGATGCTGGCGGGCGCGCTGGCGGCGGGGCTGCTGGCGGTGGTGCTGATCGTGCTGGTGCAGCGTGCTGCCCGGCTCGACCCCGGCGCCGCGATCGGCGCGGTCTTCACCACCTTCTTCGCGGTCGGCCTGGTGCTGCTGGAGGTGACGGGCGCGCGCAGCGTCGATCTCGACCTCGACTGCGTGCTGTTCGGCCAGCTGGAAACGCTGGTCTGGACCGCCGGCACATCCCCCGCCGCGCTGGCCGACCCGGCGGCGCTGGCGGAACTGCCGCGCCAGCTCGGCTTGCTGGCGGGGGTGGGGGCGGTGGTGGCGGCAACTGTCGCCGCGCTGTGGCGGCCGCTGAAGCTGATCTGCTTCGACCCCGGCTATGCCGCGGCGCTCGGCCTGCCGTCCCGCGCGCTGGAACTGGCGCTGGCGCTGCTGGTCGCCGCCGCGGCGGTGGCGGCGTTCGAGGCGGTGGGCTCGATCCTGGTGGTGGCGATGCTGGTCTGCCCGGCGGCGGCGCTGCGGCTGATGACGGACCGCTACGGCACGCAGGTGCTGGGCGGCGCGGCGCTGGGCGCGGCGATCGGCGCGGTGGGCTACGCGCTGGCCGGGCCGGTGCCGGCCGCACTCGGGCTCGACCTGTCGCTGAACGCGGCAGGGGTGATCGGCACGCTGGGCGGGCTGGTGGTGGCGGCGGCGGCCCTGTTCAGGCAGCTGCCGCGAGGGCGCCCAGCGGCTGGTTCCGCACCCGCACCAGGGTGAACAGCCCGGCCGGCTGGCAGGGCTCGATCGCCTCCACCTGCTCCACCGCGGGGTCGAGCAGGTCGCGCATCGCGAAATCCGGGTGCCAGCCCAGCAGGCGCGACAGCGGCGCCATGGCGCGTTCCACCCACCAGCGGGGCCCGTCCTCGGCCGCGAAGTGGTTCACGAACAGCAGGTGCCCGCCAGGGCGCACCACCCGCGACATCTCGGCGTAGAGCGTCCGGGCATTCGGCACGACGGAGGCGGTGAACATCGCCACCGCGATGTCGAAGGCGCCGTCGGCGAAGGCCATCTTCTCCGCGTCCATCTCGGCCAGGCCGACGACATGGCCCAGCCTTTCCTCCCGCACGCGTTCGGCCGCCTTCTCCAGCATCTCGCGCGAGAGGTCGATGCCGACCACGCGCTTGTCGCCGCGGTAGCGCGGCAGGGCGAGGCCGGTGCCCACCCCCACTTCCAGCACGCGGGTGCCGGGCAGGCGGTTCACCTCCGCCACGGCGCGGCGGCGGCCGAAGGCGGAGACGCCGCCGAACACCGCGTCATAGACTCCCGCCCAGCGCCGGTATGCATCGCGGACGCTGTCGGCGTCGAGCACGGCGCGGGGGTGGTCGCGGTCGGGGGTGTTGGTTCGGATGTTCATGCCTGCGGCCCGGGGTCGGGGGCAGGGCTAGTCCCTTATGGGGTTGCCGCGCAAGCCGGTTCCTGACAATGGCGTTGCGCCGCGGGTTTCACGATGCCGGGTCCCCCGCCTGCCCCGCCCCGGACCGCCGCCCCGGGACCGCCACCAGGATCCCGCCCGCCGCGATGATCGCCGCGCCGAGCAGGGTCCAGCCATCCGGCCAGTCGCCGAAGACCAGCACCCCCGCCAGCCCCGCCCAGACCAGCTGCGTATACGACATCGGCGCCAGCACCGAGGCCGGGGCCCGGGCGAAGGCCAGAACAAGCAGGCAGTGGCCGAGCCCGCCCAGCAGGCCGAGCGCGGCGAAGAGCGGCCAGTCCCAGGCGGCGACCGGCTGCCAGACGAAGGGCTGGGCCAGCCCCGTCACCGCCGCCGCGGCGATGCCGGTGTGCAGGAAGGTGGTGCGCGGGTCGTCGATCGCCGAAAGCCGGCGCGTCAGCAGCTGGTAGACCGTGTTCATCGCGGCGGTGACCAGTGGCAGCAGCATGGCCCAGTGCAGCGGCTCCCCGGTCAGGAAGGGGGGGCGCAGCGCCACCATCACCCCGGCCAGCCCCAGCGCCACCCCCACCCAGCGCCGCGGCGACACGCTCTCCCCCAGCCAGAGCGCGGCCAGCGCGACGGTCAGCACCGGCGCGGCGAAGGACACCGCCGTGGCATCCGCCAGCGGGATGTGGATCAGCGCCACGCTCAGCGCCGCATTCGCCGCCGCCAGCGACAGGCTGCGCAGCGTCTGGAGCACCGGCGCGCGGGACCGGAAGGGCAGCCCCCCGGTGATCAGCCGCACCGCCACCGCCACCAGCAGGACGTGGAAGCAGAAGCGGACGAACATCAGCTGCGGCACCGGGTGGGACGCCACCAGCACCTTCAGCAGCGCATCCATGGTGACGAAGAAGGCGAGCGCCGCGAGTTGCAGCAGCACGCCCTGCAGCACGCGGGACATGCCGCCCAGCATGGCAGCCGGCGCGCGCCCGTCCAGCCCGGGCGGGTCAGGCGTGGCCGGCGGTGTCGCTCAGCAGTGCCGGGTCCACATGCAGCTTGGCCAGCGCCTGGCGCCACAGCTGGTCCGGCTGGCGCGCGAACAGCAGCGATTCGTCGGGCGTGACGTTCAGCCAGGCATTCTGCTGGATCTCGCTCTCCAGCTGCCCCGGCCCCCATCCGGCATAGCCGAGCGCGAGCAGCCCTTCCCGCGGGCCGCCGCCGCCGGCAATCGCCTTCAGGATGTCGATGCTGGCGGTCAGCGCGATGTCGGGGTTCACGCGCAGGCTGCCTTCCGTCTCCCAGTCGGCGGTGTGCAGCACGAAGCCGCGCCCGCCCTCCACCGGGCCGCCGGCCAGCAGCCGGATGCGGCGCTGCGGCGGTACGGGGTCGAGGTTGAGCTGCTTCAGCAGCTCGTCGAAGCTCAGCCCCGACAGCGGCTTGTTGAGCACGATGCCCATCGCCCCGTCCGCCGAATGGGCGCAGAGGCAGATCACGCTGCGCGCGAAGCGCGGGTCCTGCATGGCCGGCATGGCCACCAGCAGCTGGCCCGCCAGGTAGCCTTCCCCGGCGGGGCCCGATGCGGCGAAGGATGGCGAGGCGTGACGACCCATGGCGCCCTGCAAGATGGAGGCGGTGGGGAGACGCCGCAAGCGCGCCGCGGTTGCGCGCGGCGAAAACAACCCCTCGGGACGCATGGACGCCGGCGGCCGTTCCGCGTTAGACGCGACCCTTCCAGGAAACCAGGGGGAAGACCATCGTGACGATCAAGGTTGGCGACCGCATCCCGTCCGTGAAGGTCATGCAGGCCACCGCCGAGGGCCCGAAGGAGGTCGCGCTGGACGAGCTGTTTGCCGGCCGCACCGCCGTGCTGTTCGGCGTCCCCGGCGCCTTCACGCCCACCTGCTCCGCCAAGCACCTGCCGGGCTTCGTCACCCATGCCGCGGCGCTGAAGGCCAAGGGCGTCGACCTGGTCGCCTGCATGGCGGTGAACGACGCCTTCGTCATGGGCGCCTGGGGCAAGGACCAGGGCATCACCGACCAGGTGGCGCTGCTGGGCGACGGCTCCGCCGCGCTGACGAAGGCCCTCGGGCTCGAGCTCGACCTGACGGCGCGCGGCCTCGGCCTGCGTTGCCAGCGTTTCGCGCTGGTCGCGAAGGACGGCGTGGTGACGCATGTGGCGGTCGAGGCGCCGGGCGCCTTCGAGGTCTCGAAGGCCGAGGCCGTGCTCGCCGCGCTGTGATGCCGCGTCCGGGGGGCGGGCGCGCGCCTCGCGCGCTTGCGCCCCGAGCGAGCGCCGGCGGCACCGGCGCATGACCGGAGCAGCCGCATCGTGAAGAACCCCGCCGCCTACGCCCTGTTCGCCTGGCAGGCCGGCTGGGTCTTCACCCTGCGCAGCGCGCAGCTCTGGGCGGAACCCGCCACCGCCGCCGCCACGCTGGCCGAGATGGCGGCGGAGAAGCAGAAGGCCTTCGCGCAGGGCGCCGTCGCGGCCGGCCTCGCCGCGATGCAGGGCGCCCGGCCGGACCTGGTGGCGGCTGCCGCGCTGCGCCCGGCGCAGCGGCGGGTGGCCGCCAACATGCGTGCGCTCGGCAAGGGCGCGAAGCGGGCGCGCTGAGCCGCCCGGCGGGGCCGGACGACACCTTCGGGAACTCGCATCCCGCCGGCGCCGCGGCCGTTGCAGGCGGGCCGGCAGGCCGCCATCTGTCCGGCGCCGACACGGCACCCCCTCTCCGCACCGGGACCCCGACATGGCCGAGCCGCTTGCGACCCGCCGCCCGACCTCGGCGATGCGCGCCTTCCTGGACAACGAGGCCTCCGGCGGGCTGGTGCTGATGGGGGCGGCCGCGCTGGCGCTGGCGGTGGCGAACTCGCCGCTCGCGCCCGCCTATTTCGGCGCGCTCAAGGCCTATATCGGCCCGCTCAGCCTCGGCCACTGGATCAATGACGGGCTGATGGCGGTCTTCTTCCTGCTCGTCGGTCTCGAGATCAAGCGCGAGGTGCTGGACGGGCAGCTCTCCACCTGGTCGCGCCGGGCGCTGCCGGGCATCGCGGCGGCCGGCGGCATGGCGGTGCCGGCGGCGATCTACCTCGCCTTCAACCTCGGCGACCCGCGGGCGGCGGCGGGCTGGGCGATCCCGAGCGCGACGGACATCGCCTTCGCGCTCGGCGTGCTGTCGCTGCTCGGGCCGCGGGTGCCGGTCTCGCTCAAGGTGTTCCTGACCGCGCTCGCCATCCTCGACGACCTCGGCGCGGTGGTGATCATCGCGGTGTTCTACACGGCCGGGATCTCGGGCCCGGACCTGGCCGGCGCGGCGGCGGTGGCGGCGGTGCTGGCGGCGATGAACCGGCTCGGGGTGATGCGGCTCGCGTCCTACCTGCTGCTCGGGCTCGTGCTGTGGGTGCTGGTGCTGCGGTCGGGCGTGCACGCGACCATCGCGGGCGTGGTGCTGGCGCTGACCATCCCGCTGCGGCCCGCGCCGGGGCGGCCGGACGACGCGACCTCGCCGCTGCACATCCTGGAACATGCGCTGCACCGGCCGGTCGCCTTCCTCGTCGTGCCGGTCTTCGGCTTCGCCAATGCCGGCGTCTCCGTGCTCGGCCTCGGCGCCGCGGCGCTGGCGCAGCCGGTCACGATCGGCGTCGCGGCGGGGCTGTTCCTCGGCAAGCTGGTGGGCGTGTTCGGGGCGGCGGCGCTGACCATCCGCGCGGGCCTCGCGGACCTGCCGATGGGGGCGGGGTGGGGGCAGCTGCTGGGCGTGTCGCTGCTCTGCGGGATCGGCTTCACGATGAGCCTGTTCATCGCCCTGCTGGCCTTCCCGGGGGCCGAGGCGCTGCAGGACCAGGCGAAGATCGGCATCCTGGTGGGCTCGCTGCTGGCGGGGCTGGCCGGATACGCGGTGCTGCGCGTCGCCCCGCGGGACGTCGCGGCGCCGGCCGCCGCGACGTCCCGCGGTTGACGCCGGGCGCCGCGCGGCGCGTCCTGCGCCGCATGTCGCCCTTCCGCCTGTTCGAGACCGCGATCGACCCGGTCGCGCCGCCCGGCACCCCCGCGGCGCGCTGGCTTGGCGTGCCGGTGCCGGAGGCGCCGCCGCCGGCCGGCCTGCTGGGCTTCTACTGGCACTTCGCGCGGCAGTCGCGCGCGGTCTTCGCGCTGCTGTTCCTGGCCGGGCTGGCGGTCGCGCTGCTCGACCTCACCATCCCCGTCTTCATCGGCCGCGTGGTCGGGCTGCTGGAGGCGCACGGGCCGGCGGCGGTCTGGGCGGAAGCCGGCGGCGCGCTGGCGGCGATGGCCGCCGTGCTGCTGCTGGGCCGGCCGCTGGCGATCCTGTGCCAGAACCTGGTGACGCAGCAGGCGATCATCCCCGCCGTCACCGCGATGATCCGCTGGCAGAGCCACTGGCACGTCATCCGCCAGGGCTGGTCCTTCTTCCAGGAGGACTTCGCCGGCCGCATCGCCACCCGCGTGATGCAGGCCGGCCCGGCGCTGCGCGAGAGCGTGGTGCAGTCCGTCAACGCCGTCTGGTACATCCTGGTCTACGGCACCGGGGCGGTGGTGCTGCTGGCCTCGACCGACCTGCGCCTAGCGGTGCCGATGCTGGTCTGGTTCGTGCTTTACGCGACGCTGCTGCGCGTCATGGTGCCGCGCATGCGCGACCGCGCGCGCAAGGCGAGCGAGGCGCGCAGCCAGCTCACCGGCCGCGTGGTGGACAGCTACACCAACATCGTCACCGTCAAGCTCTTCGCCCGCGCCGAGCAGGAGGACGCGCATGTGCGCGAGGGGATGGAGCGGCTGACGAGGGACTTCGCCGCCCAGACCCGGCTGGTGACGCTGAACGGACTGCTGCTGTCCACGCTGAACGCCTGCCTGCTGGTGGCCAACGCCGCGCTTGCGATCTGGCTGTGGTCGCGGGGCGAGATCCCGCTGGCGATGGTGGCGGCCGCCCTGCCGATGGCCTGGCAGATCGTGAACATCGCGGGCTGGGTCGCCTTCAACGTCGCCGGCATCTTCGAGAACATCGGCGTGGTGCAGGAGGCGATGGGCAGCATCGCCGTGCCCCCGACCGCGCCCGACCCGCCGGGGGCGAAGCCCCTGGCCGTCACCCGCGGCGCGATACGCTTCGAGCATGTCCGCTTCGCCTATGGCCGCAAGGCCGGCGTGCTGGACGGCTTCGACCTGTCCGTCGCGCCGGGCGAGAGGGTGGGGCTGGTCGGCCATTCCGGCGCGGGCAAGACCACCGCCATCAACCTGCTGCTGCGCTTCTTCGACCCCGAGGCCGGGCGCATCCTGATCGACGGCCAGGACATCGCGGCCGCGACGGCCGAGAGCCTGCGCGGCGCGATCGGGGTGGTGACGCAGGACACCGCCCTGCTGCACCGGTCGATCCGCGACAACATCCGCTACGGCCGCCCCGACGCGACCGAGGCCGAGGTGGAGGACGCCGCCCGCCGGGCGGAAGCGCATGGCTTCATCACGGCGCTGTCGGACTGGCGCGGCCGCGGCGGCTACGACGCGCATGTGGGCGAACGCGGGGTGAAGCTGTCCGGCGGCCAGCGCCAGCGCATCGCCATCGCCCGCGTGCTGCTGAAGGACGCACCCATCCTGGTGCTGGACGAGGCGACGAGCGCGCTCGATTCGGAGGTGGAGGCGGCGATCCAGGAAAGCCTGGAACGCCTGATGGCCGGCAAGACGGTGATCGCGGTGGCGCATCGCCTGTCCACCCTGCAAAGGATGGACCGGCTGGTGGTGCTGGAGGACGGGCGGGTGGCGGAATCCGGCACCCATGCCCAATTGCTGGCGGCGGACGGCGCCTATGCCCGGCTGTGGCGAATGCAGTCGGGCGGTTTCGTGGGTGGTTGAGCGCGCGGGCGCCGGTGCGGGCGGGAAAGGGGCTGCGCGGCGCATGCTGCACCGCCGTCCTCGCCTTGACACCGGCCCCCCCGCGCCGTAGGAGCGGGCCGCCTTCCGGGCGGAGAACCGCGGGGAGGGGCGCGTGGCGGAACAGGACGGCTTCGAGAAGCGGTTGCGGCAGGCTCGGGCGCGGCAAGGGATGGATCCCAAGCCGGGCGGTTCCGGGCAATTGCCGCAGGGCGGCTGGGGCCTGGGGTTCCGGGCGGGGACCGAGGTCGTCTCGGCGCTCGTCGTCGGTATCGGGGTCGGCTGGTTCCTGGACCGCTGGCTCGGCACCTGGCCGTGGCTCTTCCTGGTGTTCTTCGTGCTGGGCAGCGCGGCCGGGGTGATGAACGTCTATCGTCTGTTCAGCCCGCGGCGAAGCGAGCCACCGGAAGCGCCGGGATCAACACCGCCGCGCTGACGCGGCCCGGGGGATTGCACAGTGGCCGCCGAAGGCAAGACGATCGACGCGCTCGGGCAGTTCGAGCTGGTGCCGGTGCTGGGCAGGGTCGGCGCATCCGTCGGCTTCACGCAGTCCAACGCGCACATGCTGCTGGCGGTGGGCATCATCACCGCGCTGATGATGTACGGCATGGCGCGCCGCGCCGTGGTGCCGGGCCGCCTGCAGTCGCTCGCCGAGATGATCTACGAGTTCATCGACGACCTGGTTGGCAACCAGGTCGGCCGGCACGAGGGCAAGCGGTTCGTGCCCTTCGTCTTCGCGCTGTTCAGCTTCATCCTGGTGGGCAACCTGCTGGGGCTGCTGCCCTACGCCTTCACCTTCACCAGCCACATCGCGGTGACCTTCGCGCTCGCCTTCATCGTCTTCGTGCTGATCACGGTGGTCGCCTTCGCGCTGCACGGCCGGAAGTTCCTCGGCTACTTCTTCCCCGAGGGCGCGCCGCTCTGGCTCGCGCCGATCATCATCCCGGTCGAGGTCATCTCCTACCTCTCGCGGCCCGTCAGCCTCTCCATCCGTCTGTTCGCGAACATGACGGCGGGGCACGTGCTGCTGAAGGTCTTCGCGACCTTCATCGTGCTGCTCGGCGGCCTCGGCGCCGTCGGGCCCTTCATCGCGGTCCTGCCGCTCGCCACCAACGTGGCGATCGTGGGCTTCGAGATCCTGGTCGCGCTGCTGCAAGCCTACGTGTTTGCCATCCTGACCAGCATCTACCTGCACGACGCCGTGCACCTGCACTGACCAGCCACGTGACCTGGGTGCGGGCAAGGGCTCGGACAGATCAACCACCAGTAGTCTGACGGAAGGATACCACCATGGAAGTCGCTGCCGCGAAGGCCCTCGGGGCCGGCATTGCCGTGATCGCGCTGTTCGGCGTCGGTCTCGGCATTGGCAACATCTTCTCCTCGCTGATCAACAGCGTGGCGCGCAACCCGGCGGCCCGTGACGCGGTCTTCCCGATCGGCATCCTGGGCTTCGCGCTGACCGAGGCCGTTGCGCTCTTCGCGCTGCTGATCGCCTTCCTCATCCTCTTCGCCTGATCCGGCGCCGACGGTTCCGTCGGCCCAGGGTTGAGCAGGCGCGCCGCGGGACACCGCGGCGCGCCTTGGCGTGAGCAAGGAGAGGAGAGCCATGCCGCAGCTCGATTTCAGCAACCCGCTGATCATCTCCCAGATCATCTGGCTGCTGATCATCTTCGGCCTGCTGTACTACGTGCTGGCCGCCTACGCGCTGCCGCGCGTCGAAGGCGTGCTCGACGAGCGCCGCCGCCGCATCGAGGGCGACCTCGACGCCGCGCGCGCCGCCAAGGCGGAGGCCGACGCGGCGATGGCGGCGCATCGCGAGGCGACCGCCCGCGCCCGCGCCGAGGCGCAGGCGGCCATCGCTTCGGCCCTGCAGCAGAGCCAGGGCGAGGCGCAGGCCCGCAGCGACGAACTCGCCGCACGCCTGGCGCGGCAGGTCGAGGAGGCCGATGCCCGCATCGCCGCCGCCCGCGACGCCGCGATGGGCGCCATCCGCCAGGTGGCGGCCGACACCACCGGCGCTCTCGTCGCGCGGCTCGGCGTGACGGCGCGGCCGGAAGCGGTGGAGGCCGCGGTCGCCAACGCGCTCCGCACCCGCGGCGCGGCGGCGCAGGGCTGAGGAGAGGGAAATGGGCGAACACCACGGATACGCGCATTTCTGGCTCGACCCGAAGTTCTGGGTCGCGGTCTCCTTCGTCATCTTCATCGCCTTCGCGGCGCGGAAGGGCTGGGCGGTCATCGCCTCCCTGCTCGATGCGCGCGCCGCGCGCGTGCGGGCGGAACTGGACGAGGCCGCGCGGCTGCGCGCCGAGGCGGAGCAGATGCTGCGCCAGGCCGAAGCCGACCGCGCCGCGGCCCTGCGCGAGGCGGAGGAGCTTCTGACCCGCGCCCGCGCCGAAGCCGCGCGCGTCGCCGCCGCCGCCACGGCCGAGGCCGAGGCCGCGGCCCAGCGGCGCGAGCGCATGGCGCTCGACCGCATCGCCGCGGCGGAAGCCGGGGCGGTGAACGAGGTCCGCCACGCGGCGGCCGAGATCGCCGCCACGGCCGCGCGCGAGGTGCTGGCGCAGACCGTCACCGCCGAAGCCGACGCCGCGCTGATCGACCGCGCGGTGGCCGACCTGCCGCGGGCGCTCCGCGCCGCCTGAGACAGCCGGCCCCAGGGCGCCGGGCACCGGACGGGGACCCGAAAGGGTCCCCGTTTTCTTTTGCCCCCTTGCGACCCGAAAGGGTCCGCGTTTTCTTTTCCACCCCTGCGACCCGCAGGGGTCCCCGTTTCCTTTTCGGCGCCGCCGCGCCATCTTGCGCGCCCTCGACTTCATGGGACGCATCATGCGACGCAGCACCCTCGCCGTGGCCTTGCTCGCCGGCACCGCCCTCGTGGCGGCAGCTTCCTCCGCCGGGGCCAACACCTTCCGCTGGGCCAATGACGGCGACGTCAACTCGATGGACCCTTATGCCCGGCAGGAAACCTTCCTGCTCAGCTTCATGGGCAACATCTACGAGCCCCTGGTGCGCCGGAACCGCCAGCTCCAGGTCGAGCCCGGCCTCGCCGCGCGCTGGGAACAGCCGAGCCCGACCGTCTGGCGCTTCCACCTGCGCCCCGACGTGCGCTTCACCGACGGCACGCCGCTGACCGCCGATGACGTCGTCTTCTCCATCGCCCGCGCGCGCGGCCCCGGCTCCAACATCGCCGGCAACTTCGCCAGCGTGAAGGAAGCGCGGGTGGTGGACCCGCTGACCGTCGATGTCGAGACGACGCAGCCCAACCCGATCTTCGTCGAGGAGATCACCGGCGTCGGCATCATGTCGCGCCGCTGGGCGGAGGCGAACAACGCCACCCGCAGCGCCGACCTGACCACGCGGGAGGAGAACTTCGCCACCCGCAACGCCATGGGCACCGGCCCCTTCCGCCTGGTCAGCCGCGAGCCCGACCGCCGCACCGTGCTGGCGCCCAACGCCGGCTGGTGGGACCGGCCGGAGCACAACCTGACCCGCGTCGAGTTCAACGTCATCTCCAACGACGCGACGCGCATCGCCGCCCTGATCAGCGGCGAGGTGGACATGGTCTACACCGTGCCGCCGCAGGACACCGACCGCCTGTCGCGCACGCCCAACATCCGCATCCACCAGCAGGCGGAGATGCGGACCATCTATCTCGGCTTCGACCAGCTCCGGCCGGAACTGCTGAAGTCCGACGTGCGCGGCCGCAACCCCTTCCAGGACGTCCGCGTCCGCCGCGCGGTGAACCACGCGATCGACCGCGCCGCCATCGTGCGCACCGTCATGCGCGGCCAGGCGCGCCCCACCGGGCTGATGATCGGCCCGGGGATCAACGGCCACACCGAGGCGCTCGACCAGGTGCCGGCCTACAACCCCGACATGGCGCGCCGCCTGCTGGCGGAAGCCGGCTACCCGAACGGCTTCGGGGTGACGATGGACTGCCCGAACGACCGCTACGTGAACGACGAGGCGACCTGCACCGCGGTGGTGTCCATGCTGGCGCGCATCGGCATCCGCGTCAGCCTGGCCGCCCAGACCCGTGCGCGCTACTTCGCCGAGATCCTGGGGCCGCGCTACAACACCAGCTTCTACATGCTCGGCTGGACCCCCAACACCTACGACGCGCACAACGCCTTCTTCAACCTGATGGCATCGCGCCAGGGCGATCGTGGCATGTTCAATGTCGGCGGCTGGTCCAACGCCCGCTTCGACGAGCTGGTGGGCCAGATGGCGGTGGAGACCGACCGGGAGCGCCGCCGGGCGATGATCGAGGAGGCGCAGCGCATCCACGCCGAGGAGGTCGGCCACATCCCGCTGCACCAGCAGACAGTGGTCTGGGCGGCGCGCAACAACATCCAGCTGCAGCAGCTGGCGGACAACTGGTTCCCGCTGCGCTTCGTGCGCGTCGGGCAGTAGCCGAACCGCGGGCCATGCCGGCGCGTTGCGCCGGCATGGCCGAGGATCCGAAGCGCCCGGGCGACGAGCCCGGCCCCACCCAGACCGGAGAGGTCCCCTGCCCCGCCTGCGGCGGCAGCGGGCGGCAGGGCGCGGCCGACTGCCGCGACTGCCAGGGCACCGGGCTGGTCCGCCAGATCGTCGGCGACGCCTGACGGCCGGCCCGTGACCGGCCCGCGTTCCCGGCGGCCCGGGAACGCCCTCCGTCCCGTCGCGCCCTTCGGAGCTATCCCGGCTTGCGGTCGTAGGTGATCCACATGGTCCGCGTCGCCAGCCGGTCATAGACGGCGCGGCCGCGGTAGTTGTCGTCGGCCGTGATCCAGCGCACGACGCTCCACCCCCTCTCCCGCGCCCGCGCGGTGACCGCCTCGATCAGCGCATCGGCCACCCGCTGGCCGCGCATCGCGGGGTCCACGAAAAGGTCGTCGAGGAAGATGCCCGTGCTGGCCGAGAGCGGCCGCGCGAAGGGCCGCCAATGGGCGAGGCCCACGGCCCGCCCCGCCGCGTCCTCCGCCACGAAGGCCTTCACCTCATGCGCGGGGTCGGTGATCCAGGCCCAGACCCTGGCGCGCATCTCCGGCATCTGCTCCACGCGGTAGAAGGCGGCATAGCCGGCATAGAGCCGTTCCCAGTCGGCGCGATGGCGCTCGGCCGGCTCCACGATCCTCACGCTCAAAGCCTGATCCTCCCCGCGGCCGCCAACCCGACCAGGATGGCGCCGACATGCATGGACTGCCCGATCATCCCCGCGCCGATGCCGGCCAGCACATCGGCCACCGGCACCAGCTCCACCCGGATCGCCTCGCCCGGCTCCGGCGCCGCATCGCCCGCGGGATGCGCGCCGGTGCCGAGCACGGCGTGGATGCGGTTGGTCTGGATCGCCGGGTTGGCGTAGCCGGCCTGGAGGTAGCGCCAGCCGGTCGCGGCGTATCCGGTCTCCTCCCGCGTCTCGCGGATGGCGGCGGCGACGGGGTCGGCATCCTCGCGGTCGATCACGCCGCCGGGCAGTTCCAGCGACCAGGCCTGCGCGCCGTGCCGCCATTGCCGCACCAGCACCAGGCGGTCATCCGCGGTCAGCACCACCGCCGCCACCCAATCGGGATAGTCGAGCACGTACCAGGGCGCGATCTCCACACCCTCGGCCGTGCGGAGCCGTTCGGCCCGCAGGCTGATCCAGCGGTCCTCGACCAGCTTGCGGCTGTCGAGCACGGTCCAGGGCGGCGCGTCGGTCATGCGCCGCCCCGGCGCCCCGCCCTACTCCGCCGCCTGCGCATAGGCCTCGAGCGGCGCGCAGGTGCAGACCAGGTTGCGGTCGCCATGAACGTTGTCCACGCGCTTCACCGGCGGCCAGTATTTGTGCCGCGCCACCCAGGGCAGCGGGAAGGCGGCCTGCTGGCGGCTGTAGGGATGCGCCCAGGCCTCGGCCGTCACCTCGGCCGCGGTGTGGGGGGCGTTCTTCAGCGGGTTGTCGGCCTTGTCCATCCGCCCCTGCTCGATCGCGCGGATCTCCCCGCGGATCGCGACCATGGCATCCACGAAGCGGTCGAGCTCGGCCTTCGTCTCGGATTCCGTGGGCTCCACCATCAGCGTCCCGGCGACCGGCCAGGACATGGTGGGGGCGTGGAAGCCGAAATCCTGCAGGCGCTTGGCGATGTCCTCCACCGTCGCGCCGCCATTCTGCTGGAAGCCGCGACAGTCCAGGATGCATTCATGCGCCACCATCCCGTTGGTGCCGCGGTACAGGATGGGATAGTGCGGCGCGAGCTTCGCCGCGACATAGTTGGCGTTGAGGATCGCCACCTCCGTCGCGCGCTTCAGCCCTTCCGGCCCCATCATGCGGATATAGGCGTAGGAGATCGGCAGGATGGACGCGCTGCCGAAGGGCGCGGCGCTGACCGGCCCGTGCGACGTCGCCGCCGGCCCGGCTTCGGCCAGCATCGGGTGCGCCGGCAGGTAGGGCGCGAGATGCGCCGCGACGCCGATCGGGCCGACGCCCGGGCCGCCGCCGCCATGCGGGATGCAGAAGGTCTTGTGCAGGTTCAGGTGGCACACGTCGGCGCCGATCGCGGCCGGCGAGGTCAGGCCCACCTGCGCGTTCATGTTGGCTCCGTCCATGTAGACCTGCCCGCCCTTCGCATGGACCAGGGCGCAGATCTCGCGGATCGCCTCCTCGAAGACGCCATGCGTGCTGGGATAGGTCACCATCAGCGCGGCCAGCCTGTCCGCGTGCTGGTCGGCCTTCGCCCGGAGGTCGTCGAGGTCCACGTTGCCGTCGCGGTCGCAGCCGACCACCACCACCTTCATCCCCGCCATCACGGCGGAAGCCGGGTTGGTGCCATGCGCCGAGGAGGGGATGAGGCAGACATCGCGATGCGCCTCGCCCCGCGCATGGTGATACGCCCGGATGGCCAGCAGCCCCGCATATTCGCCCGCGCTGCCCGCATTGGGCTGGAGCGAGACGGCGGCGAAGCCGGTGACGGCGCAGAGCCAGTCGGCCAGCCGCCCGATCATCTCGATGTAGCCCCCCGCCTGGTCCACCGGCGCGAAGGGGTGCATCGCGCCGAAGCCCGGGAAGGTCACCGGGATCATCTCCGCCGTCGCGTTCAGCTTCATCGTGCAGGACCCCAGCGGGATCATGCTGCGGTTCAGCGCGACGTCCTTGTCCTCCAGCGACTTCATGTAGCGGAGCATCGCGTGCTCCGCATGGTGGCTGTTGAACACCGCCGCCGTCAGGAAGGCGCTGCGCCGCGCCAGCGCCGCCGGCGCGCCGCCCGCCGGCCCGATGGCGTCGAGCGCCGGGGCGGCGGTGCCGCCCGCCTCGGCGAAGGCGGCGGCGAGCGCGGCGAGGTCGCCCTGCGTCACCGTCTCGTCGAGCGCGATGCCGACGCCGCCATCGGCGTGCCGCGCCAGGTTGATGCCGCGCGCCAGCGCGGCGGCGATCAGCGCGCCCTGCCGCGCGCCGGCCTCGACGCAGACGGTGTCGAGGAAGGCGTCGTGGCGCAGCGCGAAGCCCGCCGCCTTCGCCGCGCCCGCGACGATGCGCGCCTGCAGCGCCACGCGCCGCGCGATGCGCGTCAGCCCCTCCGGCCCGTGCCACACGGCATACATGCCGGCCATCACCGCCAGCAGCACCTGCGCGGTGCAGATGTTCGACGTCGCCTTCTCGCGCCGGATGTGCTGCTCGCGCGTCTGGAGCGCGAGGCGCATGGCGGGCTGGCCCGCCGCGTCGACCGAGACGCCGACCAGCCGCCCCGGCATCAGCCGCTTGTAGGCGTCCTTCACCGCCATGTAGGCGGCATGCGGCCCGCCATAGCCCATCGGCACGCCGAAGCGCTGGGTGGAGCCGACGACGACATCCGCCCCCATCTCCCCCGGCGGCGTCAGCAGCACGAGCGAGAGCGGATCGGCGCTCACGATGGCGAGCCCGCCCACCGCCTGCACCGCCGCGATCTCCGCCCGCAGGTCCCGCACCTCCCCCGTCGTGCCGGGATACTGCAGCAGCAGCGCGAAGGGCCGGGCTTCCGCGACCTTCGCCGCGATCTCGGCCGGCGCCGCGACCACCACGGCGAAACCCAGCGGCTCCGCCCGGCCCTTCACCACCGCGATGGTCTGCGGGTGGAGGTCCGCTGCCATGACCAGCGTGTCCGACCTGCCCTTCGACGCGCTGTGCGCCAGCGCCATGGCTTCCGCCGCCGCCGTCGCCTCGTCCAGCAGGGAGGCATTGGCAACCGGCAGGCCGGTGAGGTCCGTCACCATCGTCTGGAAGTTCAGCAGCGCCTCAAGCCGGCCCTGGGCGAGTTCCGCCTGGTAGGGGGTGTAGGCGGTGTACCAGCCCGGATTCTCCAACACGTTCCGCAGCACCACGGGCGGGGTCAGCGTGCCGTGGTAGCCCATGCCGATGAGGGACTTGATGTCGGCGCGGTTCCTGCCGGCCAGAGCGCGCAACTCCGCGATCGCCTCCGCCTCGGTCACCGCGGGCGGCAGGGGCAGCGCATCGGCGCTGCGGATGGCGGCGGGGACGGTGCGGGCGGCCAGCGCATCGAGGCTATCGGCGCCCACCTCGCGCAGCATCGCCGCGATCTCGGCCTCGGACGGGCCGATGTGGCGGCGGATGAACTCGCCCCGGTCCTCGAGCGCGGTCAGTTCGGCAAGGTGGCTCACGACAGCGTCTCCACGAAGGCGGCGTAGGCGGCCTCGTCCATCAGCGCGGCCACCGCGGCGGCGTCCACGCCCTCGATGCGGAAGAACCAGCCCTCCCCGGTGGGTGCGCTGTTCACCAGGGCCGGGTTCTCGGCCAGCGCGGCGTTGCTCTCCACGATGCGCCCGGCGATCGGGGCATAGACGTCGGAGGCGGCCTTCACGCTCTCCACCACCGCGCAGGCCTCGCCGGCCGCGACCTCGCGCCCCGCCTCGGGCAGGTCCACGAAGACCACGTCGCCCAGCGCGGTCTGCGCGTGGTCGGTGATGCCGACGGTCGCGACGTCGCCCTCCAGCCGGATCCACTCATGGTCCTTGGTGAAGCGGAGATCAGCCATTGGGTCGGTTTCCTCAGCGGGCGTAGCGGTGGGGGGTGAAGGGCATCGGCGCGACGCGGGCCGCGAGCGGCCGGCCGCGCACCATGAGTTCGAGGGGCGCGCCGTCGGCGGCATGGCCGCGCGCGACGTAGCCCATGGCCATCGGGCCGCCGAGCGAGGGGCCGAAGCCGCCGGAGGTGACCTCCCCCACCGGCTCGCCGCCCGGCGCATGGATCGGCGTGTGGCCGCGCGCGGGCTGCCGCCCCTCGGGCCGGATGCCGACGCGCAGCCGCGCCGCGCCGCCATCGAGCTCGGCGCGCACGCGGTCGGCGCCGCGGAAGTCCCAGGCCGTGCGGCGGCGCTTGCCGATGGTCCAGGTGAGGTTGGCCTCCACCGGGCTCGTCGTCTCGTCGATGTCGTTGCCGTAGAGGCAGAGCCCGGCTTCCAGCCGCAGCGAATCGCGCGCGCCGAGCCCGGCGGGCTGCACGCCCGGCAGCGCCAGCAGCGCGCGGGCCAGGCGTTCGGCCGCCTCCGCGGGGGCGGAGATCTCCACCCCGTCCTCCCCGGTGTAGCCGCTGCGGCTGACCAGGCAGGGCACGCCCGCGATGTCGAAGGCGCCCACCCCCATGAAGGACAGGCCGGCGATGCCGGGCGCGAGGGTGGCAAGCGCGGCGACGGCGCCCGGCCCCTGCAGCGCCACCAGCGCGCGGTCGGCCAGCGGCGCCAGCGTGACGCCGGCCGGCAGCACCGCGGCGATGGCCGGCAGGTCCAGGTGCTTGCGGCTGGCATTCACCACCAGGAACAGCCGGTCGCCCAGGTTGGCCACCATGAAGTCGTCGAGGATGCCACCCGATTCGGTCATCAGCAGGCCGTAACGCTGCCGGCCGGGCTTCAGGCCCTGCACATCGGCAGGCGTCAGGCGTTCCAGCGCGGCCGCCGCGCCCTCTCCCCGCAGTTCCGCCTGGCCCATGTGGGACACGTCGAACAGCGACGCGGCGGCGCGGCAATGCAGGTGTTCCTGCATGATGCCGGCGGGATACTGCACGGGCATCGAATAGCCCGCGAAGGGCACCATGCGCCCGCCCAGTTCGCGGTGGAGCGAGGCGAGCGGTGTCTCATGCAGCACTTCGGCTGCGGCGGAATCGGCCACGGTGCCCCCACAGGCATCCCGGCGCCAGGATCGGCACCGGGCACTCCGTGGCCCCCCTCTGTCCCGTGACCTGAGAGATTCGGCGGCGGCGCGGTGGCGAAACCGCGGCGGGCCTTACTCCGTCGGTGCCGAACCCCGTTCGGGGCGCGGGCTTTCCAGAGTCCCGTGGCGTCCGCGCGGCCCTTTTGCCTGAGCGTTTCCGGGGGCCGGTTGCGCCTTCGGCGGGCGGCCTGCCGGCGGGGGAACCGCGGCGGGCCGCCTCTCTCCCGCGCGGTGTGGCGGGAAAGCCGGATATGCCCCTTCGCCGCCGCCCGCGCAACCTTCGGTGCCGGTCAGGCGTCCGGCATCGCCTGCCAGCCGGGCACGGGAAGGCGCCATGCCGGCAGGTCCACCGCGAACCAGCAGCCCTGCCGCGGCTGGTCCAGCGCGCGGGAGATGGGCAGGCCCAGCAGATGCCCGCGCAGCAGCGACCCGACCGCCCCGTGCGAGACCACCAGCACGTCGCCCGCGCCATCCGCCGCTGCCGCCACCGCCCGCACCGCCGCCAGGATGCGCGCCTGCGCGTCCGCCGCGCGTTCCCAGCCGCGGATGCTCTCCGCCGGGCGGGCGAAGAAGGCGTCCGCCATCGCCTCGAACTCCGCCGGCGGCAGGAAGCCGGTGGCGCTGCGGTCGTTCTCGCCCAGGTCCTCCCGCACCCGGATGCCGAGGCCGAGACGGCCGGCGAGGATGCCCGCCGTCTCGATCGCCTTGCATTCGGTGCTGGACCACACCGCGCCCACGCCGTCGAGGATGCCGGAGGCCGCGAAGCGCCGCGCGCGCGCCACCCCCGCGGGCGCCAGGTGCCAGCGCGGCACCGGCAGCGCGGGATCGACCGCGACCTCCGGGTGGGTGACGAGGAGGAGGCGGCTCAGCGCGGCCCGCGCTGGCGGTTGTGGGCCAGCTCCTCCGGCGTCAGCTGGAAGGAGAGGCGGACGACGTAGTCGCTCGCGCGCAGGCCTTCCGCCACCGGGATGGCCAGCCGCACCGCCTGGCCGGTCGCGGCGGCGCCGGGGATGTCGGGGGGGAAGGTGATGCGCGTGGTGGCGGGGATGCGTTCCAGCACCGCGCTGTCATTCGCATCCGACAGGGCCACGAACCAGGGCAGGTCCACCGCCCGGCCCCCGAAGGCGGGGCCGCGTTCGGCGCGGAAGCGCGGCGCGACGCGGACATCCAGCACCCGCCGGTCGCGCCCCGCATGGTCGCAGCGCGCATCGAAGCCGGCGATCACGGCATCGACCTCCATCGCCGTCAGGTCGCGGCCCGCGCCGTCGCGGAAGCGGGTGAGGTCGGCGCCTTCGCCGAGGATGGCGATGCGCGGACAGGGCGCGGTGGACGGGCCCGTGGGCCGCGCCGTCAGCAGGTCGCCCACGCCGCAGCCTGCCAGCGCCAGCGGCAGGGCCAGCGCCCCCAGCCATCCATGCCGTCCCATCACCCCTGCCCCCCGTGCAAAGCCGCCCCCGCGGCCGATGGGCTTGCGCCCCCCTGCCATAGGCGTCTATCGCACCCTGCGCCACGCGCGAACATCCCCGAAAGCCCGCCCCGTCCCGCCCCCGCACCCGAGCGCATGATGTTGCCCGAACCCCGGCGCCGGCCCGGCCCCAGGCCCGCCCTGACCGTCCTGCTCGCGGCCCCGCGCGGCTTCTGCGCGGGGGTGGACCGCGCCATCCGCATCGTCGAGGAGGCGCTGAAGCGCCACGGCGCGCCGGTCTATGTGCGGCACGAGATCGTGCACAACCGCTTCGTGGTGGAAGGCCTCGCCGCCCAGGGCGCCGTCTTCGTGGAGGAACTGGACGAGATCCCCGACGATGGCCGCCCGGTGGTGTTCAGCGCCCATGGCGTGCCGCGATCCGTCCCCGACGAGGCGATGCGCCGGCGGATGTTCACCCTCGACGCCACCTGCCCGCTGGTCACCAAGGTCCACCGCGAGGCCGAACGCCACCACGCGCGCGGCCGCCACATCCTGCTGATCGGCCATGCCGGCCATCCGGAGGTGGTCGGCACGATGGGCCAGCTTCCCCCCGGCGCGGCGACGCTGGTGCAGGACGCGGAGGAGGCGCGGACCGTCGCGCCCCCCGCCGGCCTGCCGCTCGCCTGGACCAGCCAGACCACGCTGTCGGTGGACGACACGGCGGAGGTGGTGGCGATCCTCGCCGCGCGGTTCCCAGGCATCGCCGGCCCCGCCAAGGAGGACATCTGCTATGCCACCTCCAACCGCCAGGCCGCGGTGAAGGGGATCGTGGCGCGGGGCGCGGAGGTCGTCATCGTCGTCGGCGCGCCGAATTCCAGCAATTCCGTCCGCCTTGCCGAGGTGGCGCGCCGGGCCGGCGCGCGCGACGCGGTGCTGGTGCAGCGCGGTGCCGAACTCGACCCCGAGGCGCTGGCGGGCTGCGCGACGCTGGGCCTGACCGCGGGGGCGAGCGCGCCCGAATCCCTCGTCCGGGAAGTGCTGGACCGGCTGCGCGAATCCTTCGAGGTGACGGTCGAGGATGTGGTGGTGGCCGAGGAACGAATCGCCTTCCGGCTGCCGCCGGCGCTGGCGGCCGAATGAGGGCCGGCACCGACGCGGCGCCTGCCGGGCGCGGCGCCCGCTGATGGCGGTCTACACCGAGGTGACGGACGAGGCGCTGCGCGCCTTCCTCGCCGACTACGACCTTGGCGGGCTGCTCGCCTTCCGCGGCATCGCGGAAGGTGTGGAGAATTCCAACTACGCGCTGCGGACCGAGGCGGGCGACTTCATCCTGACGCTCTACGAGAAGCGCGTGGAGCCGGCGGAGCTGCCCTATTTCCTGGGCCTGATGGAACACCTGGCCGCGCGCGGCCTGCCCTGCCCGACGCCGGTGCATGGCCGCGACGGGGCGGCGCTGCGCCATCTCTGCGGCCGTCCGGCGGCGATCTGCACCTTCCTCGAAGGCGTCTGGCCGCGGAAGGTCCGCCCCGAGCACCTGGCCCCGCTGGGGGAGGCGCTGGCGCGGCTGCACGCGGCGGGCAGTGGTTTCGCGACGCTGCGGCCGAACGCGCTCGGCCCCGCGGGCTGGACGCCGCTGCTGGAAGGCTGCCGCGCCCGCGGGGACGAGGTGATGCCCGGCCTGGTGGCGGAGCTGGAGGCGCGGCTCGGCGCCATCCTGGCCGGCTGGCCGGCGCCGGGGGCGCTTCCGGTCGGGCAGATCCATGCCGACCTGTTCCCGGACAACGTCTTCTTCCTGCCCGATGCGGCGGGGCGGCCGCGCGTGTCCGGCCTGATCGATTTCTACTTCGCCTGCACCGACCTGCTGGCCTATGACGTCGCCGTCTGCCTGAACGCCTGGTGCTTCGAGCCGGACGGGTCCTTCAACGTGACCAAGGGGCGCGCGCTGCTCGGCGCCTATGCCGCGGTGCGGCCGCTGTCGGGGGCGGAACGCGCGGCGCTGCCGGTGCTGTGCCGGGGGGCTGCGATCCGCTTCCTGCTGACGCGGCTCTACGACTGGACGCACACGCCGCCCGGCGCGCTGGTCACCCGCAAGGACCCGCTGGAATACCTGCGCAAGCTGCGCTTCTTCGCCCGCGCCGAGACGCCCGGGGATATCGGGGGTTAAGGTGGTGGAGCTGGCCGAACCGATCGTCGAGATCTGGACCGATGGCGGCTGCCGGCCGAATCCCGGCCCCGGCGGCTGGGGCGCGATCCTGCGCTTCGGCACGACGGAGAAGGAGCTGTCCGGCTCCGACCCCGCCACCACCAACAACCGCATGGAGCTGACCGCCGCCTGTTCGGCGCTGGAGGCGCTGAAGCGCCCCTGCAAGGTGGTGCTGCACACCGACAGCGAATACGTCCGCAACGGCATGGAACGCTGGGTGAAGGGCTGGGTCCGCAACAACTGGCGCAACAGCGCGCGGGAGCCGGTGGCGAATTACGAGCTGTGGCAGCGCCTGCTGGCGGCGGCCAAGCCGCACGACATCGACTGGCGCTGGGTGCGCGGCCATGCCGGCGACCCGATGAACGAACGCGCCGATGCCCTCGCCACCGCCGCACGGCGGTCGCTGCCGGGGGGGTGATCCCCCACCGCGCATCCAGGGCACCCACGCCCGCCCCCCTGCGTGGAAATTCCCCCTGCCTGCACAATCCAGGGGTGTCGCGCCTTTACAGCTTTCCCGCGTATCGTTAACAGATCGGACGGGTTCCGCGGCGACCCTCGCCACCCTCGTCCAGGGGCGTCCGGCATCCCGCCGGCCTGCGCCACCCCTGCGCGCAGCCGCGATGGAGGCGACCGTGACACGACTGCTGCTGCCCGGCTCCTCCCGGGCCGACCGCCTCGTCGTGCGGCCATGGGATGCGGGATCGCCCTTCGAGATCAGGGGCTTCGGCGGGGACGACACGCTCATCGGCGGCGACGGGGCGGACCTGCTCTCGGGCGATGAGGGCGACGACCGGCTGCGCGGCGGGGCGGGGCGGGACAGCCTGTCGGGCGGCGATGGGCGGGACGACCTCGATGGCGGCAGCGGCGACGACACGATCGACGGCGGCGCCGATGACGACACCCTCGCAGGTGGCAGCGGGCGGGACCTCCTCCTCGGCGGGGCCGGGCGCGACACCCTCGGCGGCGGCGACGGGCAGGACAGCCTCTCGGGCGGTGCCGATGGCGACCGGCTCGACGGGCAGGACGGCGAGGACCTGCTGGCCGGCGATTCCGGGCGGGACACGCTGGACGGCGGGGACGGCGACGACACGCTGACCGGCGGGGAGGAGGAGGACAGCCTGCGCGGCGGCGATGGCGACGACCTGCTGGCCGGCGATGCGGGCGACGACCTGCTGGCCGGCGGGGCGGGCCATGACCGCCTCTCGGGCGGCGCGGGTGAGGATGCGGCGCTGTTCCGCGGCCGCAGCGCCGACTACGCGATCACCGTGCTGGGCGAAGGGGTGCTGCGCGTCGAAGGGCTGCGCGGGTCCGCCCGGCAGGACGGCTCCGACACGGTGGAGGGGGTGGAGTGGCTGCGCTTCGCCGATGCCACCCTCTCGGCCGACACGACGCCGCCCGCGGTCGCGATCCTCGGCCTGGTCGAGGACACCGGCACCCCCGGCGATGGCCTGACCGCCGACCGCACCCCCACCATCACCGGCACCGCGACGCCCGGCGCGCGGGTGGAGCTGTTCCGCGACGGCGTGGCCATCGGCCAGGCGCAGGCCGGCGCCGATGGCGGCTGGGCGGTCACCGATGCGGCCGGTGGCGCCGGCCTGGCCGACGGGGCCTACACCTACACCGCCCGCGTCACCGGCCGCTTCGGCCAGGTGGCAGAGGGCGCGGCGCCGCTGCAGGTCGCGATCGATGCCACCGCGCCGGCGGCGCCGACGCTGCGCCTCGTCTCCTCCTCCGACACCGGGGCGGCCGGGGATGGCGTCACCGCGCTCGGCTTCGTGGACCTGGCCGGCACGGCGGAAGCCGGTGCGACGCTGCGGGTGGCGGGCAGCGACACCAGCCTCGTCGTCGGCGCGGACGGCACCTTCCTGCTGAAGGATGTCGCGCTCGCTCCCGGGGCGAATGCGGTGACGCTGCTCGTCACGGACGCGGCGGGCAACCTCGCCACCGGCACCTTCGAGGTGGTGCGCGACGCGGTGGCGGTGGACGACCCGGTGCTGGCCTGGAACCACATGGCGCTGGAGGCGATCCGCACCGCAGGCTCCGTCACCGCCTACGCCACCCGCGTGCTCGCGCTGGAAAGCGCGGCCGTGCAGGACGCGATCGCCGCGATCGAGGGCACGCGCACGCTGATGGTCGCGCTCGACGCGCCGGAGGGCGCGCCGGCCGGCGCCGCCGCGGCGGCGGCCGCGCACCGCATCCTCGCCACGGTCTATGGCGCGCAATCCGCCACTTTCGACGCGCGGCTCGCCCTCGACCTCGCCCGCTACGAGGCCGGCGGCGCGCGCGACGCGGCGGTGGAGTTCGGCCGCAGCGTGGCGGACGCCATCCTGGCGATGCGAGCGGGCGATGGCTGGGACGCGACGGCGGCCTTCCCCGGCGGCACCGACCCCGGCGAGTGGCGGCCGACGCCGCCCGCCTTCCAGCCCGCCCACCTGCCGCATTGGGGCGGCGTGCAGACCTGGGCGATCGACAGCGGCGACCAGTTCCGCCCCGCTGGCCCGCCCGCGCTCGACAGCGCGCAATACGCGGCGGATTTCGAGGAGGTGAAGCGCCTCGGCGCCATCGACTCCACCGAACGCACGGCGGACCAGACCGAGATCGCGCGCTACTGGCGCGACCAGGCCGGCAGCTACACCCCCGCCGGCCGCTGGGCGCAGATCGCGGAGGAGGTGCTGGCCGATCTCGGCACCTCCACCGCAACCAATGCCTGGGTGATGGGCGTGCTGAACATGATCCAGGCCGATGGCGCCATCGCCGCCTGGGACGCGAAATACACCTTCGGCTCCTGGCGGCCGATCACCGCCATCCAGTTGGCCGACACGGACGGCAACCCGTTGACGGTGGCGGATCCGGGCTGGCGGCCGCTGCTGACCACGCCGAACCACCCGGACTACCTCTCGGGCCACGCCACCTGCAGCGCAGCGTCAGCCTTCGTGCTGACCTACATGCTGGGCGAGGTCGCCTTCGAGAACGAGAGCGTCGGCCTGCCCGGCGTGACGCGCAGCTTCGACAACTTCGTCGATGCCGCGCTCGAAGCCGGGAAAAGCCGGATCTATGCCGGCATTCATTTCGACTTCGCCAACCGCGACGGCATCGCCACCGGCGAGAAGGTGGCGGAATACGGCTATGCCCGGCTGACGGCGGAAACGGACAGCTTCGACCCCGTGCTGCTGCTGGCGGGGGCGCCCGGCGGGGCGCTGGCGGCGCCGCCGGTGCTGTCCGGCCTCGCCTTCGACAACCGCGCGGGGCTGGATGCGGTGCAGGTCCGGCTGAATGGCGGGGCGGCGCGGGACGTGGCGGTGGACGGCCTCGGCCGCTTCGCGCTGGACCTGGCCGGGCTGTTCGGCCCGCTGGCCGACGGTGCGCATGAGGTGGTGGTGACCGCCTGGGACGCGGCCGGCAACGCCGCCGCGCCGGTCGCCTTCGCCTTCACGCTCGACGACCCGTTCGGCTGACCCCGCGCCGCGGTCAGCGGTTCAGCGGTTCAGCGGTTCAGCGGGAAGGTCAGCACCACTTCGGTGCCGCCGCCGCGCCGCACCTCCAGCCTGCCGCGCAGCTGCGCGGCCAGGCGTTCGGCGAGGGCGAGCCCGGAATGGCGCCGCAGTTCCGGCGCGTCCGGCATGCCGACGCCGTCGTCCCGCACCGACAGCCGCCCCTGGTCCCCCTGCCGGCCGAGGGCGATCACCACCCGGCCGGGCCGGCCTTCGGGAAAGGCATGGGCAATGGCGTTGCCCACCAGCTCCGCCACCACCAGCGCCAGCGGGCCGGCCTGCTCGACCTCCACCTCCACCGGCTCCACCTCGCAGTCCACCGCGACCTGCAGGCCGGGCGGGACGATGGCGGGGTTGGCGCAGAGCGCGCGGAGGAAGCCCGACAGCTCCAGCCGCGACACCATTTCCGACACATGCAGCAGGTCATGCACCTGCGCGAGCGCGAGGACCCGGCGCTGCAGCGTCTCCGCCGCCCGCGCGCCGACGCCGGCCTGCATGCGGATCAGCGACTGCACCGTCATCAGGCTGTTCTTCACGCGGTGGTGCAGCTCGCGCAGCAGCGTCGCCTGGATGTCGGCGCGGCGCTCCGCCTCGGCCAGTTGCCGCCGGTCGGCCTCCGCCTCCATCCGGCGCGCGGCGTAGAGCACGGCGGTGCAGCCGCCGAGAGAGGTCAGCAGCAGCAGCGCGCCGACGAGCATCATGCCGCCGAGCCAGGATTCCACCACCGCGCTGCGCGGCAGGCCGAAATTGGCATAGAGCGGCAGGTCCGCGACCTGCGAGTAGCCGTAGATCCGGGTGATGCCGTCGCTGAGCGCCAGCGCCTCGTACACGCCCGACGGCGCGCGGGAGATTGCCTGCCGCGCCGGCGCATCGGGCGGCAGCAGCATCGGCTGCGCATCCGGGCGGTGGCGCACCAGCAGCGTCCCGTCGGCGCCGAGCAGCGAGGCGGAGGCCCGCGGGTCGGCGGCGATGCGGCCGAAGGCATCGGTGAAGGCCTCCACCGGCACGATTGAGGCGACGGCGCCGGCGAAGCCCTCGCCGGGCCGGCGCAGCGCCATGAGCACCACGTCCTGCCCGCCCTGCCGCAGCGTCACCCTCTCCATCTGGATCCGCGGCTCGCCTTCGCGCACCGCGAGGAAATAGGGGCGGTCCGACACGTCCAGCTGGGCCGGGTAGCCGGTACTCGCGGCCAGCAGGCGGCCCGAGCGGTCGATGACGCCAAGCCGCAGGACGGTATCGAGCCGCGCATCGAGCGCGGCCAACTGACGGTGCAGCCCTTCCGGCCCGGTGCCGTCGCGCTCCGCCATCGCGGCGAGGGTGGAGACGTGGTCGAGCACCGCCATCTGCGTGTTCACCACGCCGATCGCCTGTTCGCGCACCATCTCCGCATTGCGCAGCGCGACCTCCGCGGCGCGCGCCCATTCGGCGCGCCACGACCTCTCGCCCCACAGCAGCAGGAGCAGCAGCGGCACCAGCACGCAGCCGGCCAGCAGCAGCTGCAGGCCATGGCGCCAGCCGCGCGCCGCGCCGGCGGGGTCCGCGGAACGGGGTTCCGGCGGCAGGGGCGGAACCGTCCCGGCACGCCAGGCAGCGGCGCTCATGGCGGCTCGCGCCCGGTCGACACGGACCGGCCGACCGGCGAACGCCCAGGGTCAAACTCTCGGCACCTGTTCACGCGGAGGTATCTAGAGCGAACCGAAGTCCCGGCCTCCCCCCCAAAAGGGGAAGGATCGTTGAACATGCCGTGAAGATTCTTTCCCGATGGGACGGGGCGATGGAAACTTCGCCTCCCGTCTCGCCATCCGGGACAGGACGCGTCAGCCCGCGACCGGCCCCTCGGCAAGTTCCACCGCACGCTGCAGGTCCACGCTGAGCAGCCGCGACACGCCGCGTTCCTGCATCGTCACGCCATAGAGCCGGTGCATCCGCCCCATCGTCAGCGGGTGGTGGGTGACGATGAGGAAGCGCGTGCCCCCCCGGCCCTGCTCGTCGGCCGCCGCCATGATCTCCAGCAGGTCGCAGAGCCGTTCCACATTGGCGTCGTCGAGCGGCGCGTCCACCTCGTCCAGCACGCAGACCGGCGCGGGGTTGCAGCGGAACACGGCGAAGACGAGCGACAGCGCCGTCAGCGCCTGCTCGCCGCCCGACAGCAGCGACAGGGCGGACAGCTTCTTGCCCGGCGGCTCGGCATAGATCTCGAGCCCCGCCTCCAGCGGGTCGTCGGACCCGACAAGGGCCAGATGCGCGCGGCCGCCGCCGAACAGGCGCGTGAACAGGCCGCGGAACTCCACATCCACCTTGTCGAAGACCACCCGCAGCCGTTCCCGTCCCTCCCGGTTCAGGTGGCCGATGGAGCCGCGGAGCTTGGCGATGGCGGTCGCCACCTCCTCCCGCTCCCGGTCGATCTGGGCGCGGCGGGCTTCGAGGTCGTCCAGCTCCTGCTCGGCGCGCAGGTTGACCGGGCCCATCTCCTCCCGCTCGCGCGTCAGGCGCTCCATCCGGCGCCGCGCCTTCTCCTCCGCCTGCTCGGAGAGGTCGGCGACCTCCTCCGGCAGCGGCGGGTGGCCTTCGCCGAGGCGTTCCAGGATGCGTTCCTCGACCGACAGCGCAGCGGCTTCCGCCGTCTCCCGCGCGGCATCGGTGCGGACCTGCGCCTCGCGCGCGGCGGCGAAGCGGGCATCGGCCTCGCGCCGATGCGCCGTCGCCTCGCGCAGTTCCTGCTCGGCCGCGGCGAGTGCCCGCGCGGCGGCGGCATGGGTCGCCTCCGCCTCGGCCAGCGCGCGGCCGGCGGCG
>NZ_JBNXUO010000018.1:0-96962 GCF_050563535.1 Falsiroseomonas sp. CW058 | reverse complement strand
AGCCTGCGGTCGTGCAGGGTCGGCCGGCAGGCCCCGAGGCAGGCGTCCCAGTCGAGGATGTAGACCCCGCGACCGCCCAGCGCGGGCAGGAGAAGCTCGGGCGGCCTGCCCGCGGGCCGGCGCAGCCTCGCCCCGGCCAGCATCGGCGCCGTGAACGGCACCGCGACGCCGCGGTCGGCGAAGCTGGAAGGGCGCTCCGGCAGGGTCGCGACGAAGCGATCCAGCGAGGCATGATCATGCGCGGGCATCGGCGGCACCTTGCCGCGAAAGAGTGACCGAATAGTTTTCTTGACCGGCGCGCCCGCCCCGGGCCTTCAGCGGGCCCGGAAGACCGGCTTGCGCTTCTCGACGAAGGCGCGGGCGGCTTCGCGGAAGTCCTCCGTGTAGGCGTAGTCGCCATTGGCGCGGATCTCCTCCGCCGTCACCGGCAGGGGGCCGCGCAGGCGCTGCAGGGCGCGCTTGTGGAAGCGGTTCGACAGCGGCGCCCCCGCGGCGATGCGCCGGGCGAGCGCGATCGCCTCCTCCCCCACCGCCTCGTCGGGGACGAGGCGGGAGAGCAGGCCCTTCTCCAGCGCCTCGGTCCCGGTGAAGACCCGGCCCTCGATCAGCAGCTCGCAGGCGACCGCGTAGCCCACGGATTGCAGCAGCGGGTCGAGCTCGCCATAGGCGTACCAGATGCCGAGATTGCGCGCCGGGATGCCGATGCGCGTGCCCGGCCCGCCGACGCGGAAATCCGACATGGTGGCGATGCCCGCGCCGCCGCCCATCGTCCAGCCGCGGCAGGCCGCGACCACCGGGTGCCGGCACGCCCGCAGCGACTGGAAGCTGCGCGTCAGTTCCCGCGAATACACCTCCTCCCGCTCCGGCGTGCCGCGTTCATGCGCGAAGGCGGCGATGTCGGCGCCGGCGCAGAACGCTTCCTCCCCGCTGCCGCGGACGACGACGCAGCGCAGGCTGTCATCGGCATCCGCCGCCTCGATGGCATCGGCCAGCGCGATCCACATGGGCAGGTCCATGGCGTTGCGCTTGGCCGGGCGGTCGATGGTGACGAGGGCGATGTCGCCCTCGCGCGAGGTCAGGATGTGGGGATGCGGCATGGCGGCGCGAAGCTAGCCCGGCCCCTTCCGCGCCGCCAGCACCCGGTAGCGGACATGCCCCTCGGTCTGCAGCGATTCGAGCAGCATCCCGCCGATCTCGGCCTCGGCGCGCAGGCCGAAGCCCAGCAGGCGCGGCAGCCGGGCGCGGCGTTCCAGCGCGGCGAGCCGCGGCGCCAGTTCCGCCGCGCCGCGGACCCGCAGCAGGGGGTTGAGGTCGCGTTCCGCCACCGGCTCCAGCCCCGCCGCGCGGCAGGCGGCAATCCAGCCCGCCCGGGTGGGCGCCACCGGACAGCGCCAGAAGCGGCGGAAGCGGGCAAGGCGGCGCATTGCATCCTCCGGCAGTGCCTCCTCCGGCATGTCGTCCACCACCACCAGGTGCCCGCCGGGGGCGAGGTGTGCCGCGATGTTGGCCACGGTGCGCGCCGGATCGGCGCTGTGGATCAGGCTCTCGATCCCGTAGACGAGGTCGAAAGGGCCGGGCAGCGCGCCGTCATAGGACCCGACCGCGATCCGCGCCCGCCCCGCCAGGCCGCGTGCCGAGATCTCCGCATTGCCACGCGCCGCCTGCACCGGGGACAGGGTCAGGCCCGTCCAGTCGCCGCCGAGATGCGGCGCGAGGTCGAGCATCGTCGCGCCATAGCCGCAGCCGGCATCGAGCACGCGCGGCGCGGGCGGCAGGTCCAGCCCGTCCAGCATCAGGCGGTGGATGACCTGCGCCGAGGGCGGCCCGCCCGCCGGATCGGCCAGCGCCCGGTGGACCGGCAGCGCGCCGTGCCCGGCCGCCGCCCGGTGCTCGTCGAACCAGGTCAGCCGGTCGAGCCAGCGGTAGTAGCGCGCGACGCGCCGCGCCTGGCGGGCGGCGTCCGGGGGAAGGGTGCCGATATGGGACATGCCCGCCAGAGATGCTGGCGGGCGGCCCGAGCGCAAGCGGCGCAACCGGCGCGCGGCTGCGCCGTTCCCCCGCCGACCCAGAGGGAGCGAGGATCATGGTGGAGACCCGGACCGACCAGGCGGCGCGCGACAAGCTGTGGGAAATGATCCGCGAGGTCCAGATCGCGATGATGGTCACTCTCGACGAACAGGGGCGGATGCGCGGGCGGCCGATGCGCGCGGTGAAGATGAAGGAATTCTCCGGCACGCTGTGGTTCTTCACGAGCCAGCCCAGCCCGAAGACCGAGGAGATCCAGCATGACGGGCGCGTGCTGCTGGCCTATGCCGACCCGTCCGAGCAGAACTACGTCTCCGTCTCCGGCACGGCCGAGGTGATCCGCGACCCGCAGAAGCAGAAGGAACTGTGGTCCGAGCCGCTGCGCACCTGGTTCCCCGGCGGGCCCGAGGACCCGAGGGCGGCGCTGCTGAAGGTGGAGGTGGAGGGCGCGGAATACTGGGACAGCCCGTCCTCCACCCTCGTGCACGCCTATGGCTACGTGAAGGCCCGCCTGACCGGGGAGCCGCCGAAGGCGGGCGAGAACGACAAGGTGTCGCTGAAGCGGCCTGCCTGAGGACGCGCCACCCCTCCCCCGCGGCGGGGGAGGGGGGCCGGGGCGGTCAGCCGCGGCGCATCGCGGCGCGGATGGCGTCGAGCAGCGTATCCATGTCGCGCTGGAAGGCCGGGCCGTCCGCATAGCCGTCCGGGTCGCCCGCGCGGTCCATGAAGCGGCGCCAGACCGGGGTGGCCATTCCCTGGCGGAAGCGGTCATGCAGCCAGGCGACCATCTCCGGCGTCATGCCGGCCGGCCCGACCCAGCCCTTCATGTTCTCCGCCACCAGTTCGCTCCCCATCTCCCGCATCGTCGGCACCGTCGGGTGCTGGGGGTGGCGTTCGGCCGTGGTGACCGCAAGCGGCAGCATGTCGCCCGAGGCGACGAGCCCGCCAAGCTCGTCGCTGGCCTGCACGGCAAGGTCGATCTGCCCCGCCAGCAGCGCCTGCTGCTGCGGCCCGCCGCCGGTATAGGGGACGTGCAGCAGTTCCGTCCCGGTCGCGCGTTCGAACATGATGAAGATGGAATGCGACAGGGAGCCGACGCCCGACGATCCGTGGGTGACGGCGCCGCGCCCGGCGCGCGCGGCCTCGATCACCTGCGGCAGCGTCGTGAAGCGGCCGCCGCGGCCGCGGGCGCAGATGAAATGCGCGTTCCTCGTCAGCCGGATCACGGCGGCGAAGCTGCGCTTCGGGTCGTAGGGCAGGTCGCGATGGGCGGGGAGGGAGGTGCTTTCCGACCCGCCGGCGAGCAGCAGGGTGTGGCCGTCCGGCGCGGCGCGCGCCACCTGTTCCGCCGCCAGCGCGCCGCCCGCGCCGGGGCGGTTCACGACGACGAGCGGCACGGGGAAGAAGGGCGCGCAGGCCTCGGCGATGGTGCGGGCGATGATGTCGCTGCCGCCGCCCGGGGCGAAGCCCACGACCAGCTGCATCGGCCGCGTCGGCTGCCAGCCGGATGCGCCGGCGCCCTGGGCGCGGGCCGCCAGGGGGGCGGCAAGGGGCGCGGCGAGCAGCGTGCGGCGTTTCAGCATCATGGACCATTCTCCCGTCGCGCCGTCTCCGCGGCGCGCGGGGGAAGGATGGACGCGGCGCGCGGCCGCTTCAATCGTCGTCGTCGGGGATGTTCAGCAGCGCCCCGCAGGCCTTGCAGTGGACCGCGTCCGGCTCGTGCCGGCCGAGGCCGCAGGACTGGCAGCGGAAGCGCACCTTGTTCGGCCGGAACAGCGCCTGGGCGAGGCGCAGGAACAGCGTGACGCCCGCCAGCATGATGACGACGGAGATCAGCCGCCCCGTGGTGCCGGGCAGGGTGATGTCGCCGAAGCCCGTCGTGGTCAGTGCGGTGACGGTGAAGTAGAGCGCATCCGCCCAGTCGTCGATATGCGGGTTGGTGCGGTACTGCGTGGCATGGACGATGCCGGTCATCACCACGATGAACACCACGAGGTCCGACGCCGCCACCACCGCTTCCTGGTTCTGGCGGAAGGCCGGCAGGTCGCGCCGCAGCTGCGCCACCAGCCGGGCGGACCGCAGCAGCCGCAGCGTCCGCAGGCTCCGCAGGAAGCCCCATCCGGCGAAGAAGGGCGCCAGCAGGAAGGAGATCACCGCCAGCAGGTCCGCGATGCCCGCCGGGTGCAGCAGTTCCCGCCGGGCGGAAGGTGAGGCGCGGAGCCGGATCGCCAGCTCCGCCGCCAGCACCAGGCCCACCGCGATGTCGGCCGCGAAGACCACGGGGCTCTCCGGCAGGAAGGACTCCAGGATCACCCAGCCCAGCGCGGCGAGGTCGAGCGCGAGCAGGCCATAGGCCGCGGCCGCGCCGCGCCTGCCGCCAAGGCCGTCCGATCCGGGGATGGTCATCCGTGCCGCCACCCCGGCAGGACGCGCGGGCCGCGCGCGGGTTCGGTCATGCCGCGAAGCCGAAGCCGAGGCCGGGTGCCTCCGGCACGGCCAGCCAGCCGGCCGCGCAGGCGGGGTGCGTCGCGAAACGGGCACGCAGCGCGGCATGGGCGCCGTGGACCTCCAGCATCCCGCCATGGGCATGGCCGGCCATGGCGGGCAGGTTCGCCGCCTCGAACCCGCCCGCGCCGCAGGCGGGCACGCCTTGCGCCTCGGCCAGCGCCAGGATGCGCAGCATGGCGGTCAGCCCGCCGCAGAAGGCCGCGTTGGGCTGCACGATGTCGAGCGCGCCGGCCGCCAGGGCATCGCGGAACCAGCCGACGGACTGGATCATCTGGCCCGAGGCGAGCGGGACGGGGATGGCGCGGCGCAGCGCGGCCAGGGCGGGGATGTCGTTGCCGCGCACCGGCTCCTCGAAGAAGGCGATGTCGCAGTCGGCGACCATCCGGGCGAGCCGCCCGGCCTGGTCCGGCGTGAAGGCGCAGTTGGCGTCGATCATCAGCGGCGCGTCGCCGATGGCGCGGCGCACCGCGCGGATGCGGGCCGCATCCTCGGCGATCGGCCGGCCGGTGCCGACCAGCATCTTCACCCCCGCATGGCCTTCGGCCAGCGCGGCCTCGCAGGCGGCGACCAGCTCGGCCTCGGTGAAGGCGGGCAGGCCGGCGGTGGCGTAGGTCCGCACGCGGTCCACGGCCCCGCCCAGCAGCCGCGCCACCGGCTGGCCCAGCGCCTTGCCCTTCAGGTCCCAGAGCGCGAGGTCGAGGGCGGAGAGCGCCGAGACGAATGCGCCCGTCGCGCCGCGCGGGTTCAGGCTGCGGCACAGCAGGCCGCACAGCGCCTCGTGCCGCATCGGGTCCTGGCCGCGCAGCAGGTCCTCGAAGTCGCCTTCCAGCAGGGCGGCGACGCTTCCGGCGAGGAATCGGCCGGTCATCCCCTCCCCCACCAGCCCCGCATCGGTCTCGACGCGGAGGCGGACGAAGGTCAGGCTTTCCCGCCCGGCATAGGCATCTGCGGCGCGCGCCGGGCGCAGCTGCTCCACCGCCGCGACGAGGCCGGTGATGCGCATGGCGCGCGGCGGGATCAGCGCGTCGGCTTCGGGGGCTGGACCGAGTAGTCGTAGAAGCCCTTGCCGGTCTTGCGGCCGAGCCAGCCGGCCTCGACATACTTCCGCAGGAGGGGGGAGGGGCGGTACTTGCTGTCGCCCATGCCGGCCTGCAGCACCTCCATCACCGAGAGGCAGGTGTCGAGGCCGATGAAGTCCGCCAGTTCCAGCGGCCCCATCGGGTGGTTGCAGCCGAGCTTCATGCCCGCGTCGATGGAGGCGATGTCGCCCACGCCTTCCTGCAGCGCGACGCAGGCCTCGTTGATCATCGGCAGCAGGATGCGGTTGACGATGAAGGCGGGGTAGTCGGCGGCGAAGGCCACCGTCTTGCCCATGCGCTGCGCCAGCCCCGCCACCGCCTGCACCGTCGCCTCCTCGGTCGCGAGGCCGCGGATGACCTCGACCAGCTTCATCATCGGCACGGGGTTGAAGAAATGCATCCCCACGAAGCGGCCCGGGCGGTCGGTGGCGGCGGCCAGCCGGGTGATGGGGATGGAGGAGGTGTTGGTCGCGACCAGCGCATCCGCCTTCAGGTGCGGCGTCAGCGCGGCGAAGATCTGGCGCTTGACCTCCTCGCGCTCGGTCGCGGCCTCGATCACCAGGTCGCAGTCGGACAGGGCGGCGTGGCCGGTTGCGGTGGCGATGCGCGCCAGCGCCGCGTCCTTCTCGGCTGCGGGCAGCGTGCCCTTCTGCACCTGCCGGTCCATGTTCTTCGCGATGGTGGCGACCGCCTTGGCCAGCGCCGCCTCCGCCACGTCGAGCATCACGACCGACAGGCCGGACTGCGCCGCCACATGGGCGATGCCGTTGCCCATCTGGCCCGCGCCGACGATGCCAAGCTTCCGGATTTCCGCCATCCGACCTGTCCCCTGACCTGCGAAAAGCGCCGGCGGGTCACCCCGCCGGCGCGCATGCGACCCCGCCGGCGATGCGGCCCCTACTTCTTGTCGAGCTCGCCCTCGAGCTCGGGGATGACCTTGAAGACGTCGCCCACCAGGCCGTAGTCGGCGACCTGGAAGATCGGCGCCTCCTCGTCCTTGTTGATGGCGACGATCACCTTGCTGTCCTTCATCCCCGCCAGGTGCTGGATCGCGCCCGAGATGCCGAAGGCCATGTAGAGTTCCGGCGCCACGATCTTGCCGGTCTGGCCGACCTGCATGTCGTTCGGCGCGTAGCCCGCATCCACCGCCGCGCGGGAGGCGCCGATGGCCGCGCCGAGCCGGTCGGCGACGCCTTCCAGCACCTTGAAGTTGTCGGCCGAGCCCATCGCCCGCCCGCCCGAGACGACGACGCGCGCCGCCGTCAGCTCCGGCCGTTCGAGCTTCGCGATCTCGGCGCCGACGAAGGAGGACAGCGCCGGATCCTCGGCGGCCGGGGCATCCTCGACCGCGGCGGACCCGCCTTCGGCCGGGACGGGATCGAAGGAGGCGGCACGCACCGTCATCACCACCTTCGGGTCGGAAGTCTTCACGGTGGCCAGCGCGTTGCCGGCGTAGAAGAAGCGGCGGAAGGTGTCCGGCCCCTCCACCCCCGCGACGTCGCTGATCACCTGCACGTCGAGCAGGGCGGCGACGCGGGGCATGATGTTCTTGCCCATCGCGGAGCCGGGCGCGAGCAGGTGCGAATAGCCGGGCGCGAGCGCCACGACCAGCGCCGCCGCGGGCTCCGCCAGACCGTGCCCGTAGGCGGGACCGGAGGCGACGAGCACCTTCGCCACGCCCGGCAGCCGCGCCGCGGCCGGCGCGCCCTCGGCGCCGAGGACCAGGAGGTGGACGTCGCCGCCCAGCTTCTGCGCCGCCGCCACCGCGCTGCGGGTCGGCTGGGAGACGGCCGCGCCGGAGCGGTCGGCCAGGACAAGGACGGCCATCCTCAGATCACCTTCGCTTCGTTGCGCAGCTTGTCGACGAGTTCGGCCACCGACCCCACCTTCACCCCGGCCACCCGCTTCGGCGGTTCCTCCACCTTCAGCACGGTCAGCCGCGGCGCGACATCGACGCCGAGCGCGTCGGGCTTCACCGTCTCGATCGGCTTCTTGCGGGCCTTCATGATGTTCGGCAGGGACGCGTAGCGCGGCTCGTTCAGGCGCAGGTCGGCTGTGACGATGGCCGGCAGCTTCAGCGCCACCGTCTCCAGCCCGCCATCGACCTCGCGCGTCACCCGCGCGCCGCCCTCGGCGATCTCGACCTTGCTGGCGAAGGTGCCCTGCGGCCAGCCCATCAGGGCGGCGAGCATCTGGCCCGTCGCGTTCATGTCGTCGTCGATCGCCTGCTTGCCCATGATGACGAGGCCCGGGCTTTCCTTCGCGACGATCGCCTTCAGGATCTTGGCGACGGCCAGCGGCTCCACCACCCCATCCGTCTCGACCAGGATGCCGCGGTCGGCGCCCATGGCGAGCGCGGTGCGGATCTGTTCCTGCGCCGCGGCGGGGCCGACGGAGACGGCGACGATCTCGGTCGCCGCGCCCTTCTCCTTCAGGCGCACCGCCTCCTCGACCGCGATCTCGTCGAAGGGGTTCATCGACATCTTCACGTTGGCCGTCTCGACCCCCGTGCCGTCCGCCTTCACCCGGACCTTGACGTTGTAGTCGACCACCCGCTTGACGGGGACGAGGATTTTCATCGTGTGACGGATCCCTGGAGATCACCTGCCGCGGGGTGCTGCACCGCCGCGAAACATGCGCGGACCATAGGGCGGGGGGCGGGGGCCGGCAAGATTCGCCCCCGCGGGCCCGGGCGGCCGCGCCTCACCCCCGCGTCACCGGACCGCCAGCAGGATCAGGAACAGCACCAGCGTCAGCCCCTGCAGCCCGACCCGCCAGCGCATCAGCCGGTTGGACCGCGACCCGCCCGCGGCCTCGCTGCGGACCAGGCCGAGCATGCCCGCGAACATCACGCCGAGGGTCGCCAGCATCGAGACGGCGAGGAGGACGGTCAGGAGGGTCAGCATGGCGGGAACATGGCGTGAATCCGGGGCGTGGCAAGCCATCCCCGCGCCGCGCGCCGGCCTCAGCGCGCCGGCGTGCGCCCGATGGCGACGGCGCCGGCCAGGGTGGCAGCGACGCACATGAGGAACCCCGCCGCATAGCCGCCCGTCAGCGCCACCAGGGCGGAAAAGGCGGGCGGGGCCACCAGCATGGTCAGCCCGAAGCAGAAGGACAGCGCGGAGGTCGCGGCACCGACCTGCCCGCCCGGCGCGATCCGCGCGGCCTCGGCCAGCATCACGCCGTTCCAGCCGACCGCCGTCGCGCCCATCACCATCCCGGCCAGCACCACCAGCGGGCCCGGCCAGCCCGGCCCGGCCAGGGCCAGCGCCAGGCCCCCCGCCGCCGCGCCCGCGCCGCACAGCACCAGCACCGGCGGGCCGCCCCAGCGGTCGGCCATCAGCGCCCAGCCGATGCGGCCGACCACGCCCATCACCTGCGCCGCCGCCATCCGCAGCCCCGCCTCGGGCAGCGGGGTGCCGAGGGCGGCGACCTGGAAGGCCACGAAGAAGGTCAGGAAGCAGAACTGCGCGATGCCGAAGCCGCAGGCCATCACCGTCAGGTGCCGCAGCGCCGGGGCGTGGCGCAGCAGCCCCACCGCGCCGGCCGCATCCCGCAGCACGCCGCGCGGCCCCGCGCCGCCCGCCGCCGGGTCGCGGTCCGCATCGAGCGGCGCACGCAGCGGCTGGATCGCCAGCGCCACGGCGAAGGCGGTGGCCGCCACCGCGAGGATTGCGGCCCGCCAGCCCAGCAGCGCGGCGATGGCGGGCGTCGCCGCCGCGACCAGCATCGCCCCGGCCGGAACCCCGGTCTGCTTCAGGCTGAACACCAGCGCCCGCCGGCCCGGCGGCGTGCGGGCCGCGATCAGGTGGCTGCCGCCCGGCGTCACCGGCCCATGCCCCACCCCCGCCAGCAGCGCCGAGGCGAGCAGCGCCCAGGGGCTGCCCAGGGCCGCCAGCGCGATGCCGGCCCCCATCACCACCAGCGCCCCCTGCAGCACGCGCACCCCGCCATGGCGGCGGATCAGCCCCGCCGTCATCGGGCCGGAGACGAGCGTGCCGGCATAGACCACGGCCGTGTGAAAGCCGACCAGGCCGACCGGCAGGCCGGTCTCGGCGGCGATCAGCGGCGACAGCACCGGCACCGCCAGGAAGGCGCCCATGCCCGCCAGATGCGCGGCCAGCAGGGCCAGCATGGTGGGCCAGAGATACGGGGCGGCGAACGGCTTCACCGGGCCGATCCTGGAACGGTGTTCGCTGCGGTGCAACATGCCGTTGCGCGGTTCAGGGTTGACCGCCGCGCCCGGCACGCGCTTACCCAGGCCCATGCGACACCTGCTCCGCCTGCTGATCCTCGTCCTGGCCTGCGCCGGGGCGGCCCGGGCCCAGACGCCGGCCGCCCCGGCCGCGACCTCGGCCGCCGAGATCCAGCGCGTGCTGGACACGCTGCGGGACGATGCGCGGCGGGCGGAGCTGCTCCGCACGCTCGAGGCGCTGGCCGCGGCGAGCCGGGCCGCGCCCGCCCCGGCCGCGGCACCCGCCGCCCCCGCGGCGGCCCCCGCCACCCCCGCACCGGCCCCCGCGGCCGAGGCGGCGCCGAGCCCGGCGCCCGACATCCTCGCGCCCAACACGCTCGGCGCGCAGCTGCTGATGGGGGCGTCGCAGCGCCTGCAGGCGCTGTCGGACAGCCTGGTGGCGGCGGCGCAGACCGCGACCGACCTGCCAGGGCTGGCCGCCTGGGCGTCGGGGGTGGCGCGCGACCCGGTGACGCAGGCGCGGGTGACGGATGCGGCCTGGAAGCTCGCGCTGCTGTTCGGCGCGGGGCTGCTGGCGGAATGGCTGACGCGGCGCGGGCTGCGGCGCTGGCTCGACCGGCTGGACGCCATGGCCCCGGCGGACGGCGATGCCTGGACCTGGGTGCGCCGCGTGCCGCTGGTGGCGGCGCGCTTCCTGCTGGATCTGGTGCCGATCGCCGCCTTCGCCGTGATCTCCTACGGCATGATCGGCTTCGTCCGCCCGCTGCCGACGACGGAGCTGGTGCTGCTGACCGCCAACAACGCCTACATGGCGCTGCGCGCGGTGATGGCGCTGTCGCGCGTCCTGTTCTCCCCGGCCTCGACCCATCTGCGGCTGGTCCGCGTGCTGGACGAGACGGCGGCCTATGTCACGGTCTGGGTGCGGCGGATCGCGGTGGTGGCCATCTTCGGCTACGCGGTGGCCGAGGCGGGGCTGCTGTTCGGCCTGCCCTGGAGCGCCTATGACGCGATCCTGCGGCTGTCGCTGCTGGTCGTCTCCCTGCTGCTGGTCATCGTCGTCCTGCAGAACCGCCATGCGGTCGCGGAGGCGCTGCGCGCGCCGGAGCTGAAGCCGGGCGAGAGCCCGGACCGCGCGCGCCGCCTGTTCCGCGCGCTGCGCGACCGTCTGGCGGATGTCTGGCACCTGATCGCCATCCTGTGGCTGTTCGCGCTGTGGGGCGTCTGGGCGCTCGAGGTGCGCGACGGGTTCGAGAGGCTGCTGCGCGTCTCCGCCCTGACCATCGCCATCCTCGGCCTCGCCAAGCTGGCGGACGAACTGGCGCGGCGCGGCATCGCGCGGGGCTTCCGCATCGGGCCGGACCTGGCGCGGCGCTATCCGGGGCTGGAGGCGCGGGCCAACCGCTACGTCCCCGTGCTGAAGGGCGTCGTCTCCGCGCTGATCGGCGTGACGACGCTGCTGTTCCTGCTGGAGGCCTGGGGGCTGGATTCCTTCGCCTGGTTCCGCCGCGGGCAGCTCGGCGCGCGGCTGCTCTCCTCCCTCGTCTCGGTCTCCATCACCATCCTGGTGGCGGTCACCGTCTGGGAACTGGCCAACGCCGCCATCGCCCGGCACCTGACGAAGCTGTCGCGCGACGCACAGGCGGCCCGCAGCGCCCGCGTCCGCACCCTGCTGCCGATGCTGCGCACCGTGCTGTCGGTGGCGATCCTCGTCTTCGTCGCGCTGAACGTGCTGACCGAGATCGGCGTGAACGTCGCCCCGCTGATCGCCGGCGCGGGCGTCGTCGGCCTCGCGATCGGCTTCGGGTCGCAGACGCTGGTGCGCGACGTCATCACCGGCATCTTCCTGCTGTTCGAGGATGCGGTGGCGGTGGGCGACGTGGTGCAGGTGGGCGGGCTGTCGGGCGTGGTGGAACAGCTCTCCATCCGTTCCATCCGGCTGCGCGCGCAGGACGGCAGCGTCCACATCATCCCCTTCAGCGCGGTGACCACCGTCACCAACATGACGCGCGACTTCTCCTTCGCCGTGCTCGACGTCAGCGTCGCCTATGGCGAGGACACCGACCGCGTCGGCCAGGTGATGAAGGACGTGGCGGCGGAGATGCGTGCGGACCCCAAGCTCGGCGCCATCATCCGCGACGACCTGGAGCTGCTGGGGGTCGAGAGGCTGGCCGATTCCGGCGTGCTGATCCGCGCCCGCATCAAGGGCGACCCGACCGCGCGCTGGGCGGTCGGGCGGGAATTCAACCGGCGCATCAAGCAGCGCTTCGACAAGCTCGGCATCGAGATTCCCTACCCGCACCAGAAGCTCGTCATCGACCGCGCCGACGCGAAGCACCCGGCCGAGGACTCGACCGAGGCCCCGGGCGGCGCTAGGCTCGGCGCGTGAGCAGCTTCCGGATCCCCGCGGGCCGAATTACCGGCCCGGCCGCCTGACCCGCCCCCGGCCCCGGGGACGGGGCCGGTCGCGGCCGGGCAGCATCGCGGCGTTCCCTTTCCGATCCGGAGTTCCCCCCATGTCCGACACCCCCATGTCCGACACCCCCATGTCCGATACCGGCGACGAGCCGCTGGTCGCGGCGCGCTTCACCGTCACCGCCGCGGCCTCGCCCGGCCTGCTGTCCCGCATCCTGGAGCCCTTCGCCAAGCGCGACCTGGTGCCGGATTCCGTGCGCGCCGCCCGGCAGGGCGAGGCGATGCGCGCCGAGGTCGCGCTGCACGCCATGCCGCTCGGCATGGTGCATCTCGTGGCGGGCAATCTCGGCCAGATCATCGGCGTGCAGCGGGTGGAGGCGATGGAAGGCCGCATCGTCCGGCTCGCGGCCTGACGGCCGGGCGCGGGCCGCCCACCCTTTTTTCCGCCACGCCCCTCCCGTCCTCGTGATGGCCATGCGCGTCCGCGCATGAAGCGCCGGCCGGTCCCGCGCGCTGTTCCCCGCGGTTGAGGAACGGAGATGCGCGATGCTGTGGGAGGCCTTCCCGAGCGCGCTTGACCTTGCGCGATTCCAGTTCGCCTTCACGGTCGTCTGGCATTTCCTGTTCCCCGCCTTCACCATCGGCCTCGCCTCCTACCTCGCGGTGCTGGAAGGGCTGTGGCTGGCCACCGGGCGGGCGGTGTTCATCGAGACCTTCCGCTGGTGGCTGCGGGTCTTCGCGGTGGCCTTCGCGATGGGCGTCGTCTCCGGCATCGTCATGTCGTACCAGTTCGGCACCAACTGGTCCGCCTTCAGCGACCGCGCGGGGCCGGTGATCGGCCCGCTGCTGGGCTACGAGGTGCTGACCGCCTTCTTCCTGGAAGCCGGCTTCCTCGGCGTGATGCTGTTCGGGCTGAACCGGGTGGGCAGGCCGCTGCACTTCGCCGCCACCTGCTGCGTCGCGGTCGGCACGCTGATGTCCACCTTCTGGATCATCGCCGCCAACAGCTGGATGCAGACGCCGGCGGGGCACGAGGTGGCGGCGGATGGGCGCTTCCTGCCGCTCGACTGGTGGGCGATCATCTTCAACCCGTCCTTCCCGTACCGCTTCCTGCACGTCGTCGCCGGCGCCTACCTGACCACCGCCTTCATCGTCGGCGCGGTCGGCGCCTTCCACCTGCTGCGCGACCCGGCCAACCGCCATGCGCGGCTGATGTTCTCCATGGCGATGTGGATGGCGCTGGTGGCGGCGCCGGCGCAGGTGGTGCTGGGCGACCTGCACGGGCTGAACACGCTGGAACACCAGCCCGCCAAGGTCGCCGCGATGGAAGGCCACTGGGAGGAGCGGCGGACCGGTGCGCCGCTGATCCTGTTCGCGCTGCCCGACATGGAGAGGGAGCGCAACGACCTCGAACTCGGCATCCCCGGCCTCGGCAGCCTCATCCTCGGCCATGCCTGGGATGCGGAGATCCGCGGGCTGAAGGCCTTCCCCGCCGATGCGCGGCCCACCAACGTGCCGCTGGTCTTCTGGTCCTTCCGGGTGATGGTGGGGATCGGGCTGCTGATGGTGGCGCTCGGCCTCGTCGCCTTCGTCATGCGGCTGCGGGGGCGGCTGTTCGACGCGCCCTGGCTGCACCGCTTCGCGGTGGCGATGGGCCCTTCGGGGCTGGTCGCGGTGACGGCGGGCTGGATCGTGACGGAGGCCGGGCGGCAGCCCTTCACCGTCTACGGCCTGATGCGCACGGCGGAGAGCGTGTCGCCCATCGCGGCGCCGGCGGTGGCGACCTCGCTCGCGATGTTCGTCGTGGTCTACTTCGCCGTCTTCGGCGCGGGCATCTGGCTGCTGTTCCGCCTGTTCGGCGTGCCGCCGCACCCGGCGCAGGAAGGGCCGGAGGAGGGCGCGCCGATCCGCACCGCCGGCATCACGCCGGCGCCGTCCCTGCCCGGGCGGCAGGTCGTGCCGGCGCCGGCGGGGGAGTGACGGCGATGGAACTCGACCTTCCCCTGGTCTGGGCGCTGCTGCTGGCCACCGCCGTCTTCCTCTACGTCGCGATGGACGGCTTCGACCTTGGCGTCGGCATCCTGTTCCCGGCGCTGAAGCTGAAGCAGGACCGCGACGTGGCGGTGGGATCCATCGCGCCGGTCTGGGACGGCAACGAGACCTGGCTGGTGCTGGGCGGCGGCGGGCTGCTGGCGGTCTTCCCGCTGGCCTATGCCATCGTGCTGCCGGCGCTCTACATGCCGCTGATCGTCATGCTGCTGGCGCTGGTCTTCCGCGGCGTCGCCTTCGAGATGCGCTTCCGCGCCGCCACGCCGCAGGGACGCCTGGGCTGGGACACGGGCTTCTGGCTGGGCAGCACGGTCGCCGCCTTCGCGCAGGGCGTCGCGCTCGGCGCCTTCGTGCAGGGGATCGAGGTGCAGGGCAGGGCCTATGCCGGTGGCTGGTGGGACTGGCTCACCTGGTTCTCGCTGCTGACCGGCGCGGCGCTGGTGGCGGGATACGGGCTGCTGGGCGCGACCTGGCTGGTGTGGAAGACCGAAGGCGCGCTGCACGAGCTGGCGCGGCGGCTGGCGCGGCGCTTCGCCATCCTGACGCTCGTGGCGATCCTCGCGGTGAGCGCGGTGATGCCCTTCCTGCAGCCCGGCTTCGCGGCGCGCTGGTTCGGCCTGCCCACCGTGCTGTTCGCCTGGGTGGTGCCGCTGGCGGTGGTGGCGCTGGCCTGGGTGCTGTTCCGCGCGCTGGCCGCGGCGGCGCCGTCCGGCCCGCGGACGAGCCTGCTGTGGCGCGACGCCATCCCCTTCGGCGTGGCGCTCGGCCTGTTCCTGCTGTGCTATGCGGGGCTCGGGCTCAGCATGTGGCCGCACATCGTGCCGCCCGGCATCACCATCTGGGACGCGGCCGCGCCGCCGGCCACGCAGGCCTTCCTGCTGGCGGGGGCGGCGGTGCTGGTGCCGGTGATCCTGGTCTATACCGGCTTCGTCTACTGGATCTTCCGCGGCAAGGTGCGGCCGGGGGAGGGCTACCACCACTGAGGAAGCTGGCCTGGTTCCTCGCGCTCTGGCTCGGCGGGGTCGCGGTGCTGTCGGCGGTGGCGCTGGCGATCCGCCGTGCATTGGGCCTGTGATTGAACGGCGCCCCCCGCGGGCCCATGTCCCGGCCATGAGCTACATCCTCGCGGTGATCGTCCCGCCGCTGGCGATCCTCCTCCAGGGCCGGCCCTTCCAGGCGGTCTTCAACGCCGTGCTGTGGATCGGCGGGCTGCTGTTCATCCTGCTGCCCTTCGTCGCCGGGCAGGCGGCGTGGCTCGTCGCCGTGATCTGGGCGGTGGCGGTGGTCTACAACCGCCGTCAGGAAGCGCGCGACCGCCGCCTGGTGCAGGACGCGCTGCGCCAGCGGGGTTAGGCCGCAACCCGCCCCTGGCGGGCGGGGGCAGGGGTCAGCCGAGCTTCGGGCGGGTCTTCACCACGCTGTCGCGCGCGTTCATCCGGTCCCACCAGGCGGACAGCTTCGGGCTGGCGGCGAAGGCGGAGGCGCCGGCCCTGGCCATCCGCAGGTATTCGACCGCCGGCAGCAGGTGCAGGTCGGCCAGCGTCACGCCCCCGCCGCACAGCAGGTCGCCCGCCATCAGCCCCTCGATCACGCCGAGCGCCTTGCGGGTGGCGGCGAGCCCCTCCTCGGCCACCTTGGCGTCCGGCGTGCCGCCCTGCATCGGCACGATGATCTCCTGCCAGAACACCTTCCCCACCATCGCGCCATAGGCGTAGCTGTCCACGATGCCGCAGATCTGCGTCATGCGGGCGCGCCCCTTCGCGTCGGCCGGCTGCAGAGCCGGGCCGGGAAAGGCCTCGTCCACGTAGCGGGTGATGGCGAAGGTCTCGAACAGGTGGAAGCCGTCATGCTCGAAGGCGGGCACCTTGCCCCAGGGCTGGCGCGCCAGGTGTTCCGGCGCGTGGCCCTTGCCGGACAGGATGTCCACCTCGTTCAACTCGTAGGCGACGCCCTTCTCCTCGAGCGCGAGGCGCGCGGTGCGGGAATAGGTGCTGTAGCCGGGGCCGTGCAGGATGACGGGCATCGTGGTGTCTCCCTTCCGCGCCGGGCGGTCCCGGCGGGGAACGGCATCACAGGAACCCCACCGGATCAACATCCACCTGCACGCGGACGCTGTTCGGCAGCTTCACCCGGTCCAGCCAGTCCCGCAGCAGCGGCTGCACGCCGACGTCGCGCCGCGCCTTCAGCAGCAGCCGCCGCCGGTGCCGTCCCCGCAGCAGCGCGAGCGGCGCGGGCGCCGGGCCCAGCACCTCCACCCCCGGCCCCCGCGGCGCGGCAAGGCCGAGGTCGCGCGCTGCGCGATCCGCTTCCCGTTCGTCCTCCGAACTCACGATCAGCGCGGCCAGCCGGCCGAAGGGGGGCCAGTGGCCGGGGCGGCGGCCCGCCGCCTCCTCCGCCATGAAGGCGGCGACGTCGCCGGAGACGAGGGCGTGCATCACCGGATGGTCCGGCGCGAAGCTCTGCAGCAGGACCCGGCCCGGCGCCTCGGCACGGCCGGCGCGGCCGCTGACCTGGTGCAGCAGCTGCAGCGTGCGTTCCGCCGCGCGAAGGTCACCGCCCGCCAGGCCGAGATCGGCATCCACCACGCCGACCAGCGTGAGATGCGGGAAGTGCCAGCCCTTGGCGACGATCTGCGTCCCCACGATCAGGTCCACCTGCCGCGCCGCGATGGCTTCCGCCGCCGCCGCCGCCGCCGCCGGGCCGGGGATGGTGTCGGACGCCATGACGATGCGTCGCGCATCGGGGAACAGGGCGGTCGCCTCCTCCACCACGCGTTCCACCCCGGGGCCGACCGGAGTCAGCGTGCCGGGCGCGTTGCATTCCGGGCAGGTCGGCGGGATCGGCTCGGCATGGCCGCAATGGTGGCATTGCAGGCGCCGCTGCGCGCGGTGCTCCACCAGCCAGGCGGTGCAATTCGGGCAGCGCATCCGGTGGCCGCAGGCGCGGCACAGCGTCAGCGGCGCATAGCCGCGCCGGTTCAGGAACAGCATCGCCTGCTCGCCGCGGGCCAGCGTCTCCTGCACCGCCTCGATCAGCGGCGGCGACAGGAAGCGCCCGCGTTCCGGCGGGTGGCGCCGCAGGTCGATCGCCTCGACCGCCGGCATCCCCGCGCTGCCGTGGCGTTCGGACAGGTGCAGGTGGTCGTAGCGCCCCTGTTCGGCATTCGTCAGGGTCTCGAGCGAGGGGGTGGCGGACACGAGGATGCAGGCGGCATTGGCCAGCCGCGCGCGCACCACCGCCATGTCCCGCGCGTGGTAGACCACGCCCTCCTCCTGCTTGAAGGCGGTCTCGTGCTCCTCATCCACGATCACCAGGCCGAGGTCGGGATAGGGCAGGAACAGGGCGGACCGCGCGCCGACCAGCACGGGGGCCGCGCCTTCCGCCACCGCGCGCCAGGTGTCGCGCCGCGTGCGGGAGGTCAGTTCGGAATGCCACAGCGCGGGATCGACGCCGAAGCGGCGGCGGAAGCGTTCCAGCCACTGCGCGCTGAGCGCGATCTCCGGCAGCAGCACCAGCGCCTGCCGCCCCTGGCGGAGGCATTCCGCCACCGCGTCCAGGTAGACCTCCGTCTTGCCGGACCCTGTGACGCCGGTCAGCAGCGTCACGCCGAAAGCCCGCGCCGCGACCCTGGCGCGCAGCGCCTCGGCCGCCTGGGCCTGGTCGGGGGCTAGGGTCGGGCCGGGATGGTCGGGGTCCGGCCGCGGGAAGCGGTGGCTGCCGGCCGGCAGCAGCGCGGGCACCAGCAGCCCCGCATCGGCCAGCCCCCGCACCACGCCCGGCGAGACGCCGGCTTCCGCCGCGAGGTCGGTGGCGCTCCGCACCTCGCCGATGTCGAGGGCGTCGAGCACGCGCGCGCGGGCAGGGGTCAGCTTCAGCTCCTCGCGGATCGCGCCGGGCGCAAGCTGCCAGCCCGCGCGCTGCGCGGGCCGGTCGAGCGCTGCGGGCGCGCTCATCGCCATGCGCAGCACGGCGCCGGGGGGGCTCAGCGTGTAGGCGGCCACCCATTCGACGAAGCGGCGCAGGCTTTCCCCCATCGGCGGGGCGTCGAGCACGGCCTGGATGTCCTTGAGGCGGGAGGCCGGCAGCGACGCGTCCGGCTCGCCGTCCCAGACCACGCCCAGCACCTCGCGCCCGCCGAGCGGGACGGCGACGAAGCTGCCCGGCGCGGCAACCAGCCCGGGCGGCAGGCGATAGTCGTAGGTGCCGGCATCGAGCGGCAGCGGCAGCATGACTCGCAGCCTTGGAACGATCCGCCCCTCGCCCCGTTCCCGCGCGGAGCGTGGCCCGTCTGCAACGCCTCCCGGTTGGTTCGGGGGCGATGACTTCCGCGCAACCTCGCCCATCCTATATACTTCTCGCCAATCGCGCCCGTAACGAAATTCCTCCCCCCGACGTGGCGCGGCCCAGGGACAGGACACCATGAAGTTCTTCGTGGACACCGCCGAGGTGTCCGACATACGCAGCCTGGCGGAAGCCGGGCTGGTCGATGGCGTGACCACGAACCCGAGCCTGATCGCCAAGTCGGGCCGCCGGATGGCGGAGGTGATCGCCGACATCTGCGCCATCACCCCCGGCCCCGTCAGCGCCGAGGTCACGGCGACAGACTTCGACACGATGCTGAAGGAGGGCCGCTACCTCCGCTCCATCGCCGCCAATGTGGCGGTGAAGGTGCCGCTGACGGAAGCGGGGCTGCGCACCTGCCGCGTCCTGGCGGACGAGGGCACGCCGGTCAACGTCACGCTCTGCTTCAGCCCGGCGCAGGCGCTGCTGGCGGCGAAGGCGGGGGCGGCGTTCATCTCTCCCTTCGTCGGCCGTCTGGACGACATCTCGACCGACGGCATGGCGCTGATCGCGGACATCGTGCAGATCTACCGCAACTACCCCAATCTTAAGACTGAAGTCCTGGTTGCTTCGGTCAGACATCCTATCCATCTGGTCCAGGCTGCCAAGCTGGGCGCAGATGTGGCGACTTTGCCGCCGAATGTCATCAGGCAACTGCTGAAGCATCCGCTCACGGATGCAGGACTTGCTTCCTTTCTCGCCGACTGGGCCAAGACGGGGCAGAGCATCCTGTGAACACGGTGGGGGCTTCGCTCCGGCGGGACCTCGACGACGAGCCCGTCGCCGAGGAAGTCGCCGCCTGGCTGAAGGAGCATCCGGACTTCCTCGCGAGGCGGCCGGAGCTCTACCGCGTCCTGACCCCGCCGAAGCGCATCCATGGCGAGAACCTGGCGGACCACATGGCCGCCATGGTCGCCGCCGAGCGCGCGCGGATGGCCACCATCGAGGCCGAGGTGGCGGAGGCCATCGCCGATGGCCGCGCCGGCGCCGGGCTGGTGCTGCGGGTCCGCCTCGCCGTGCTGGCGCTGATGCGCGCCCGCGACGTGCCGGAGGCGATCCAGCACGAGCTTCCCCCCCTGCTGCGGGTCGAGACCTGCACCCTGCTGGCCGAGCCCCGCCCGCCCCGCGCCCTGCTGAGCGGCCGGCAGGAGACGGCGGTGCCCCGCCACGGCGTCCGTGCCATGCCGGAAGGCGCGGCGCGCCGCCTGCTCGGCACCGGGCGCGACGCGCGCGTGCGCGCCGATCCGGAGGAGCGCGAATTGCTGCACGGCGAAGCCGCGGCGCTGGTGGTGCGCGACGCGCTGGTCCGCGTCCCGCTCTGGTGCGGCACGCCCTGCCTGCTCGCGCTCGGCGCCCGCGAAGCCTCCGCCCTGCCCCTGCGGCAGACCGCGCAGACCCTCGCCTTCCTCGGCCGGGCGGTGGCCGCCGCGCTGTCGCGCTGAGCGGATGGAAGGGGAAGTCGCGCTCGCCGACTACCTCGCCCATCTCGCGCAGCAGCGCCGCGCGAGCCCGAACACGGTCGAGGCCTATCGCGGCGACCTGTCGCTGTTCCTCGGCTTCGTCGCGCGCCACACGGGGGAGGCGCCGGACCTCGCCGCCCTGTCCGCGCTGCGGCCGGCCGACATCCGCGGCTTCCTGGCCGAACGCGCCGCGGCCGGCGACGGCAACGCCACCCGCGCCCGGCGGCTTGCCTCGCTGCGCGGCTTCCTGCGCCACCTCGCGCGGCGCCATGGCGGCGGGACCGAGGCGCTGGCCGGCCTGCGCGGCCCGCGCGCCCGCGCGCCCGTGCCGCGCGCGCTCTCCCCGGACGAGGCGAGGGAGGTCGCGCGCGACATCGGCGCCGTCCACGACCCCGCCCGCGCCGAGCAGCCGGCGATGCAGGCGGCGCGGGACGTGGCGCTGTTCACCCTGCTCTACGGCTGCGGGCTGCGGATCGGCGAGGCGCTGGCCCTCGACGTGAAGGACGCGCCGCTGCCGGGCGGCACTGCGGCGCTGCGGGTGACCGGCAAGGGCGGCAAGACGCGGCTGGTGCCGGTGCTGCCGGCGGTGCGCCAGGCCATCGCCGCCTGGCTGGCGCAGCACCCGGACCGGCGGCCGGACGCGCCGCTGTTCCTCGGCGCGCGGGGCGGCCGGCTCGACCCCGCCATCGCCCAGCGCAGCCTGCGGCACTGGCGGCGCCTGGCGGGGCTGCCCGAACACGCGACGCCGCATGCGCTGCGGCATTCCTTCGCGACGCATCTGCTGGGCGGCGGCGCCGACCTGCGCGCGATCCAGGAATTGCTGGGCCATGCCAGCCTGTCCACCACCCAACGCTACACCCGGGTGGACGCCGCGGCGCTGCTCGAGACCTGGCGCAAGGCGCATCCGCGCGCCGGATGAGGCGCCGCCGGCAGGCGCGATATTACCGGGAATTCAGCGCGGCCCCATCGCGGCGAGAGGGCCGGTTGCGCAGTCTGGCGGCTCTGCGGCGTTCCCCCGGCGCCCTGGAATCCCGCTGCACGACTCCGGATCAGGAAGCCGACAATGAAGTTCCTCCGCTACGCGCTGCTCGCCACGGTCCTCGCCGCGCCGGCCGCCTTCGTCTCCGCCCCGGCCAGCGCCGCCGGCCCCGCCGCGCCGTTCGAGGAAGTGGCTGCGGCGCGCGATGGCCAGGGGGCCCGCGCCCAGCGCCGCCACCGCCGCCAGCAGGCCCAGTCGCCGCGCCGGCACCGCCAGTCCGCCCGCGCCGCCCGCCGCGCCCGCGCCGCGCAGGGCTGACCGCCTTCGGCACCCCCGGCTCGCCCGGGGGCGCCACGGAATTCGGCATCGGCCATTTCCCGGCAGGCCGATGCCGACGAGGCCGGTTCCCCTGGAATCGGCCCTTCGGGCCGGTCGCAGCGATGCGGCCGGCCCCTTCTTTTTTCCGCCGCCCGTGCCCTATCCCGGCTCCGCCGCCGCCCCCGCCTGGATGCGGCGCGGCGGGTCCTGGGCGCGGAGCAGGGCGAGCAGTCCTTCCAGCATCTGCAGCGGGCTCGGCGGGCAGCCGGGGATCACCAGATCCACCGGCAGCACGGCCGGGACGCCGCCCTCCACCCCGTAGCTGCCCTTGAAGACGCCCCCGTCCAGCGCGCAGTCGCCGGCGGCGACCACCCAGCAGGGCTCCGGCACGCAGGCGCGGGTGCGCTCCAGCGCCTCGCGCATGTTGCGGCCGACCGGGCCGGTGACCAGCAGCACATCGGCATGGCGGGGACTGGCCACGAAGCGCAGGCCGAAGCGTTCGAGGTCGTAGAGCACGCCGGCCATGGCGTTCACCTCCAGCTCGCAGCCGTTGCAGCTGCCGGCATCCACCTGCCGGATCGACAGGCTGCGGCCCAGCCGGGCGCGCGCCGTCGCCTCCAGGCGCTGCGCAAGCGCCGCCACCACTTCGTCCGGCGGGGCGGGGCGCGCATCCGTCAGCGGGCGGGAAGCGAGCCGCTTCGCGAGCTTCGGCCACAGCATGTCACGCCACCTTCGCCATGCGGAGAAGCTCCACCCCCTCGGGGTCCTTCAGCACCATCTCGGTGCCCGGCGCCACGCGCTCCGCGATCCAGCCGAGGTCGTCGAGCGCCTGTGCGCGGTCGTCATAGGCCCAGTGTTCCGCGATGGCGCGGCCCGGGCCGGGCCTGACCAGCGTGACGGTGAACATCCCCGACGCGCCCGCCGCCGCGCCCGCCCGCGTGGGATAGCGCCCGCTCACAGGTCCACCCCGCTGTAGGAACAGTTGAACGACTTGTTGCAGAGCGGGAAGTCCGCGACGATGTTGCCCTCCACCGCCGCTTCCAGCAGCGGCCATTGCAGCCAGGACGGGTCGCGCGGGAAGACCGCGCGGATCAGCCCGCCGTCGTCGAGCGCCATCCAGGTCAGCACCTCGCCGCGGAAGCCTTCGGCGGCCGCGATGCCCTCGCCGCCGCGCTGCGGCAGCGGCACATGCGTCTCCCCCGGCTCCAGCGCGCCCAGCAGGTCGCGCACCAGGCCGAGGCTCTCCCGCAACTCGGCGATGCGGATGCGGACGCGCGCATCGACATCGCCTTCCGCGAGGGTCGGCAGCGCGACCGCCAGCCGGTCATAGGGCGGGTGCGGCAGGGCGCGCCGCGCATCGAAGCCGCGGCCCGAGGCGCGGCCGACCACGCCGCCCGCCGCGAAGCGACGCGCAAGCTCCGGCGCCAGCGTGCCGGTGCCCACCACGCGGTCCTGCAGGCTCGCATGGCCGTCATAGATCGCGACGAGGGAGGGGATCTCCGCCTCCACCGCGTCGAGCGCGCCGAGGATGGCTTCCGCCCCGCCTTCCGCGATGTCCTGCAGGACGCCGCCGGGGATGACGCGGTCCATCAGCAGGCGGTGGCCGAAGGCGGCGTCGCTGGCGCGCAGCAGGCCTTCGCGCAGCAGGCCGCAGCGGGCATGCGGCCAGGCGAAGGCGGCGTCGTTGCAGATGAAGCCCCAGTCGTTCAGGTGGTTGGCGATGCGCTCGACCTCCAGCATCGCGGCGCGCAGCGTCACCGCGCGCGGCGGCGGGACATGGCCGGATGCGGCTTCCGCCGCCAGCGCGAAGGCCAGCGAATGCGCCACCGTGCTGTCGCCCGACAGGCGGGCCGCGAAGCGCGCGGCCGCGCGCGGCGAACGCCCCTGCATCAGGCCCAGCGTGCCCTTGTGCGCGTAGCCCAGAAGCTGTTCCAGCCGCACCACCGTCTCGCCCTGGACGGTGAAGCGGAAATGCCCGGGCTCGATCACCCCGGCATGGACGGGGCCGACCGGGATCTGGTGCCAGCCCTCGCCCTCGACCGGCAGGAAGGCGGGCGGGGCGGCCGGCGCGTCGTTGCGGGCGGGCCTGGCGGACAGCGGGCCGACCACCGGCCAGCGCCCGTGGTCGAGCCAGGGGCGGAGGTCGAGCGCGCCTTCCGCCTCCAGCCGCCACAGGTCGCGGATCGCGCGTTCGAACCGGACCGCGCCGGGGCGGGCGGGGGACAGCGCGGGATAGCGACCCTCGCTCGGGCAGGTGGCCAGCAGCAGCCCGCCTTCCGCCTCGTCGAGGAAGGCGGCATGGACGAAGCCGGGTTCCGCCCACAGCGACAGCAGCGCCAGCGACGGCTCCATCGGCAGCGCGTCGCGCAGCGCGCCGAAATGCGCGGGCGCCAGCAGGAAACGCTCGAAGGGCACGCAGCCCTGCGGCGCGCCGCGGCGGATGAGGTCGGAGGCGATGGTCATCCCAGGATCCTCGCGCCCTCGCGCAGCAGCGCGCCGAAGGCGGCAGGCGCCGCGAAGCCCAGCGCCGCCGCCAGTGCCAGGTGGGTCCAGACCGGCACCGTCGCCCACAGCATCCCGCCCCGCAGCGCGAAGGCGCCCGCCACCGGGCGGTCCGGGCTTGGCGCGCCGAGGCAGAGCGCCTGCGCCGCGCGCACCAGCGCCGCCCCGGCGGTGAACAGGCCGAGGCCGAGCGGCAGGATCAGCCAGGGCTGCCGCGCCGCCGTCTCCGCCACCATGCGGAACTCGCTGACGAAGATGGCTGCCGGCGGCATCCCCGCCAGCGCCGCGATGCCGAGCGCGAGGCCCCAGCCCAGCACCGGATGGCTGGCGGCGAGGCCGCGTATGTCCTCGGTCTTCTGGCTGCCCTTCAGCAGCGCCGCGGCGCCGACCGCGAAGAACACCGCGCTCTTCACCAGGGAATGGCCGAGCAGGTGCAGCATCCCCGCCAGGTTCGCCGCCGCGCCGCCAAGCCCGAAGGCGAAGGTCGCGAGCCCCAGATGCTCGATCGAGGACCAGGCGAAAAGCCGCCGCGCATCCCGCCGCCGCCAGAGCGAGGCGGCGCCGAGCAGCAGCGACAGCAGGCCAAGCCCCATCAGGAAGGGGCCGGGCGGCATCGCGCCCGGATGGGAGGAGACGATCGCCTCCGCCCGCAGCACCGCCAGCAGCGCGGCGTTCAGCAGCAGCCCCGACAGCACCGCGGAGATCGGCAGCGGCCCCTCGGCCTCGGCATCGGGCAGCCAGGAATGCAGCGGCACCAGCCCGGCCTTGGTGCCGTAGCCGATCAGCAGGAAGACGAAGGCCAGCGACAGCACGCCGGCATCGCATCGCGCCGCCACGGCCCGCAGCGCCGCCCAGGACAGGCCCGGATCGCCGCCCCCCACCACCGGCTGCGCCGCCAGGTACAGCAGGATGGTCCCGAACAGCGCCAGCGCGATGCCGACGCCGCACAGGATGAAGAACTTCCACGCCGCCTCCACCGCCGCCGGCGTGCCGTGGACACCGACCATGAGCACCGAGGCGAGGGTCGCGATCTCGATCGCCACCCACATCACCCCCATGTTGTCCGACACCAGCGCCAGGAACTGCGCGCCCATGAAGACCTGGAAGGCGGCGTGGTAGGCGCGGTGGCGCAGCGCGTCGAAGCGTTCCGCCGCCACCGTCGCCGCCGAGAAGGCCGCGGTGGTCAGCCCGACAAGGGCGGAGACGACGACGAGCGGCAGGTTCACCGCGTCGATCCGCGTCCAGCCCTGCTCACCCGGCGGGTGGCCGAGCAGCGCCAGCGCGATGACCAGCGAGACGGCGGCCACGCCGATGTTCAGCGGCGGCGCGAGCCGCCCGCGCGGCGGCACGAGCGCGAGGACGACGGCGCCGAGCCAGGGCCAGAAGACCAGCACCCAGGGCAGCGGCATCACGCGTCGCCCCGCTGACGGTCGAGGATGGAGGTGTCGAGCGTGTCCATCCGGTCCCTGATCTGGAACACCACCACGCCCGCCACCACCGCCACCATCAGCACCAGCGCGGCGGTGGACAGTTCCACCACCAGCGGCATGCCGGTGACGCCGACGGCGGCCAGGATCAGCCCGTTCTCCAGGCTCAGCAGCCCGACCACCTGGCTGACCGCGTTGCGCCGCGCGATCATCGCCAGCATCCCGAGCAGCACGACGGACAGCGCGATGGTCAGGTCCACGCGCGCCAGCGGGTTGGCGCTGGCCGAGGTGACCGGCAGCACCACCAGCACCGAAAGCCCCACCAGCCCGATCGCCGCGATCAGCGACGCGCCGATGCCGAGCGAGGGCTCCACCTGCCGGTGCGCCCCGAGCCGGCCGAGCAGGTAGCGCAGCGCCAGCGGGATGGCGACCGCCTTGGCCCCGAAGGCGATCACGGCGGTGACGTAGAGCCCCGGCGCGCCCTGCACGAAGCCCTGCCAGGCCGCCGCGGCCGCCAGCAGCCCGCCCTGCACCGCGAAGGCGTTGATCACCGCGCCGAGCCGGCGCTGGTAGAGCAGCACGAAGGACAGCAGCAGCACGCCCCCGCCCAGCATGTGCGACACGTCATAGGCGGGGGTCCCGAAGGCGGGGGTCATGCCAGTCTCGTCGAGACGAACAGCAGGATGGCGCCGAGCAGGCCGAGCAGCAGCGCGACGCCCAGGAATTCCGGCACGCGGAAGACGCGCATCTTGGCGATCGCGCTCTCGAACGCCGCGAGGGCGAGGCAGAGGACCGCCATCTTCGCCGCCCAGGCCAGCAGGCCGAAGACCCAGCCCAGCGGCGCGAAGCCCGCGGGCGCGGTGCCGAAGGGCAGGAAGACCGCCGCCAGCAGCGCCAGCCACAACGTCAGCCGCAGCGCGGACGCGGCTTCCCACAACGCAAGGTGGCGGCCCGACGCCTCCAGGATCATCGCCTCGTGCACCATGGTCAGTTCCAGGTGGGTCGCCGGGTTGTCCACCGGGATGCGCGCATTCTCCGCCACCGCCACCGCCAGCAGCGCGAGCAAGGCGAGGCCGAGCGACACGCGCAGCCCGAGCGCGCCTTCCTGGAAGGCGGCCGCGATCCCCTCCAGCCCCGTGGTGCCGGCAAGGATGGCGCAGCTCAGCACCGCGATCAGCAGCGCGGGTTCGGCCAGCGCGGCGAAGGACATCTCCCGCGCCGCGCCGAGCCCGCCGAAGGCCGTGCCGACATCGAGCCCCGCCAGCGCCAGCGCGACGCGGCCGAGTGCCAGCAGCCCCGCGACCAGCACGAGGTCGGCCACCGGCGCGAAGGCCATCCCCCGCGTGAAGCTCGGCACCAGCGCGGCGGCCGCCAGCGCCGCGCCGGCCGCGACATAGGGCGCCGCGCGGCTGATCCAGCTGGCGTTGTCCGCCAGCACCGGGCGCTTGCGCAGCAGCTTCAGCATGTCCACCAGCGGCTGCAAGGGATGCGCGCCGGTGCGGCCCATCATCCGCGCCTTCAGCCAGCGCACCCCGCCCAGCACCAGCGGCGCCGCGGCCAGCATCAGCGCGATGTGCAGCAACTGCGTCAGGAAGCCGGAGGCGAGGCTCATCCCCCCGCCTCCAGCCAGGCGATCAGGGCGAGGGCGGCGATCAGCGCGCCGAAGGGCAGCATCAGCGCCTGCCGGATGGTGAGGTGGCGCAGCCGCTCCGCCCGGTCCACCGCCGCGTCGCGCAGCCGGGCCAGCGGCGCGAGCAGCAGCGCGAAGGACGGGTCGCGGAACCCCGCCGCGATCCGCGCGGGGGAGGGGTCGCCCGGCGGCGGCATCGCCACCGCCTCATGCGCGGCGAGCAGGGGGGAGCCGAGCATGCGGCGCAGCGGCTGGCCCAGTCCCGCCGCGGTGGGTTGCGTCACCGGGTCGCCGAAGGGCAGGTGCGCGGGCGGCGCGCCGAAGCCGCAGTCCCAGGCCGGGCCGCGCGCCACGCCCGCGGGGCTGCGCGTCCGCACGAACCACCAGATGAGCGCGAGGCAGGCCGCCAGCAGCAGCGCCACGGCCACCGGCAGGTAGCTTGCCGCCCCGTCGCCGACATGCACCGCGGCGAAGCCCGCGCGTTCCGTCATCTCCTGCCCGGTGATGCGGCGCAGCGCGCCTTCGGCCAGCGCCAGCATCGGCCCGGGGACCAGCCCGAGCACCACGGTCAGCGCGGCCGGCAGCAGCAGCGCCAGCCGCGCGGGCAGCGGCCCGTCCTCCGCCCCCGCGGCGCGCGGCGTGCGCGGGCGGCCGAGGAACACCAGGCCGAACATCCGCACCATCCCCGCCGCCGCCAGCGCCGCGGCCAGCGCCGCCAGCGCCATGACCGCGACGCCCAGCACCTGGAAGGCGAGGTCGCCGACCCGCCACGCCGCCAGCAGCGCCTGCAGCAGCAGCCATTCCCCCGCGAAGCCGGACAGCGGCGGCAGGCTCGCCGCGGCGCCCGCGCCCACCAGCACGCAGGCCGCCGTCCAGGGCATGGCGTGGACCAGCCCGCCGAGGCGGTCCAGCCGGCGCGACGCCGCGCCGTGCGCGACCTCCCCCATCCCCAGGAACAGCAGGGTCTTGAACAGCGCGTGGTTCAGCGCGTGCAGCAGCGCCGCCCCCGCCGCCAGCGCCGCCAGCGCGCCGAGATCGGCGGCCCGGAAACAGGCCGCGAGGCCGAGGCCGATGGCGATGAGCCCGACATTCTCGATGGTGGAGCAGGCGAGCAGCGTCTTGCCCTCCTCCTCCAGGTTGGCGCGCAGCGCGCCGAGCACGGCGGAGGCCGCGCCGAGCACCAGCAGCGGCACCCCCCACCAGAGCGGCTGCGCCGGGCCCGAGAGGTCGAGCAGCAGCCGCGCCATGACATAGAGCGCCATCTTGGTCATCGCGCCCGACATCAGGGCCGAGACATGCGACGGCGCGGCCGGGTGCGCCAGCGGCAGCCAGGCATGCAGCGGCACCAGCCCCGCCTTGGACCCCGCCCCCGCCACCACCAGCGCCAGCACCAGCCCGGCCTTCCAGCCGGTGGGCGGCGCGGCGCGCATGGCGTCGAAGGAAAGGTCGCCCCCCGGCCCGGCCAGCAGCCCGACGGCCGGCACCAAGCACACCCCCGCCAGCAGCGCGAAGACGAGGTAGAGCCGCGCGGCGCGGCGGTTCTCCTCCTCCTCGTGCCCGGCGGCGACCAGCGCCCAGGAGGCGAGCGACATCGCCTCGAACCCCAGCAGCAGGGTCAGGCCATCGGCGGCCAGCAGCGTCAGCGCCATGCCGGCCAGGAACAGCGGATAGGCCGCCAGCACCCGCGGCGGCGCCCCGTTCCCGTGCCCGAGGGCGAACAGCGCCGAGGGCGCGGCCGCGAGCCCGAGCAGCAGCAGGAACCAGGCCGACAGCCCGTCGAGCGCGACCAGCATCGGCCCCCAGGGCGGGCCGAGCGGCAGCGCCGCCGGCCCGGCCCCCCCGGCGGCGAGGGCAACTAGGCCGCATCCGGCGAAGACGGCCGCGGCCAGCAGGCAGCCGCCATGCACCACCGCGCCCGCCACCCGCCGCCCGGCCGGCACCACCGCCAGCAGCGCCAGCGCCAGCAGCCCCGCGAGGGTGAGGGAGAGCGCCGTCAGCACGGCGGGCGGATCGGGGCTGGCACGCCCGGACGATAGCCTGCGATCGCCGGGGGTGGAAATCGGCAGGCGCGTGAACCGCCTGCAATCCGCGCGCCGCGCCGGGGCGCGTCCCGACCCCGTCCCACCTGTGCGAGGGCGCTTCCCAACCGCTGCGCGCGGGGCTAGATGCCACGCTCGCGCGTCCTTCCGCGCCCGTCATCCCTGCCATCCCCGGGAGTTCCCCCAGGCCCATGGGCCCGCTGCTCGCCTTCAGCCGAGGTGTGGATGCGCTGAACACCGCCTTCGGCCGGCTGGCCGACTGGCTGGTGCTGCTTGCCTGCGTCGTCAGCGCGGGCAACGCCTTCCTGCGCTACGGCTTCGGGCTGGGGTCGAATGCCTGGCTGGAATTGCAGTGGTACCTGTTCGCCGGGGTGGTGATGCTCGGCGCGTCCTACACGCTGTTCCGCAACGAGCATGTGCGGGTGGACCTGGTCTATGGCAGCATCCGCGAACGCGCGCGGCTCTGGGTGGACGTGGTGGGCATCGGCCTGTTCCTGCTGCCGGCTATGGCGCTGCTGGCCTGGATGACCTGGCCCTTCTTCGTGGAATCCTGGGTGCGGGGGGAGATGTCGTCCTCCCCCGGCGGGCTCATCCGCTGGCCGGCCAAGCTGCTGATGCCGCTGGGCTTCGGGCTGGTGGTGGCACAGGGCCTGTCGGAGATGATCAAGCGCATCGCGCTGCTGCGCGGCATGCGGCTGGCGGACGGGCGGCTGCACGCCTCCTATGCGCGGCCGGAGCAATAGGGCGGCGATGCCGTGATCGACCTTGAACTGATGCCGCCGCTGATGTTCGCGGGGCTGGTGGTGTTCCTCATCATCGGCTTTCCCGCCGCCTTCTCGCTCGCGGCGGTCGGGCTGTTCTTCGGCTTCGCCTCGATCGAGATGGGCTTCTTCGCGCCGTCCTGGCTCGAGGCGCTGCCGCTGCGCGTGTTCAACATCCTGTCGAACGACCTGCTGCTGGCGATCCCCTTCTTCACGCTGATGGGCGCCATCCTGGAACGCTGCGGCCTGGCGGAGGACCTGCTGGAGGGGACCGGGCAGTTGTTCGGCAAGGTGCCGGGCGGGCTCGCCTATGCGGTGATCCTGGTGGGCGCCATCCTCGGCGCCATCACCGGCACCGTCGCGGCCAGCGTGATCGCGATGGGCATGATCAGCCTGCCGATCATGATGCGCTACGGCTACGACATGCGGATCGCCACCGGCGTGATCGCGGCGTCGGGCACCATCACGCAGGTGATCCCGCCGTCGCTGGTGCTGATCGTGCTGGGCGACCAGCTGGGCCAGTCGGTCGGCGACATGTATGCGGGCGCCATCGGGCCGTCCTTCCTGCAGGTCTTCCTGTTCCTGGCCTTCATCGCGGTGGTCAGCGTGGTCGCCCCCCACAAGGTGCCGCCCCTGCCGCCGGAGGCGCTGGCCCCGCGCGACTGGCGGCTGTGGTGGCGCGTGCTGAAGGGCATGGTGCCGTCGGTCGTGCTGATCTTCATGGTGCTGGGCACCATCTTCATGGGGCTGGCGACCCCCACCGAAGCCGGCGCGATGGGCGTGGTCGGCGCGGTGGTGCTGGCGGCGATCAACCGGCGGCTCACCTGGCCGCTGGTGCGCGAGGCGATGGGCACCACCATGCGGATCACCGCGATGGTGATCTTCATCCTGATCGGCGCCACCGTGTTCAGCCTGGTCTTCCAGGGCGTCAACGGCAGCGTCTGGATCGAGCACCTGCTGAGCCACCTGCCGGGCGGCCAGACCGGCTTCCTGATCTTCGTCAACATCTTCATCTTCTTCCTGGCCTTCTTCCTCGACTTCTTCGAGATCGCCTTCATCGTCATCCCGCTGCTGGCGGGGCCGGCGAAGAACCTCGGCATCGACCTGGTGTGGTTCGGGGTGCTGATCTGCATCAACATGCAGACGAGCTTCATGCACCCGCCCTTCGGCTTCGCGCTGTTCTACCTGCGCGGCATCGCGCCGAAGGAAGTGCGGACGCGCGACATCTACTGGGGCGCCGTGCCCTGGCTGTTCCTGCAGCTGCTGCTGGTGGCCATCGTCATCTTCTGGCCGGAAAGCGTGACCTACTGGCTGGACCGCGGCCCGAAGGTGGACCCCGACACGGTCATCATCGACCTGCCGCCGCCGGTGATCCCGGACAGCAACGCGGTGCCCATCTTCCAGTGATCCCCGCCATCGCCCCCATCGGCCATGTGCGCGGCGGCCGCGCGGCGCCGGTGGACGACGCCTGGGACGGGGTGGAGGCGGAGATCGTGCTCGACCCCGCCATGCTGGGGGCGGAGGCGACGCTCGGCCTCGACGCCTTCAGCCATGTCACCGTGGTCTTCGTCTTCGACCGGATCGACCCTGCGGGGGTGGAACGCGGCGCGCGGCACCCGCGCGGGCGCCGGGACTGGCCGCGCGTGGGCATCCTGGCGCAGCGCGGCTCCCCGCGTCCCAACCGGCTCGGCGTCACCACCTGCCGGCTGCTGGGCGTGGCGGGGATGGTGCTGCGGGTGCGCGGGCTCGATGCCGTCGACGGCACGCCGGTGCTCGACGTGAAGCCCCACATGACCGGCTTCGACCCCCGCGGCGAGGTGCGGGAGCCCGCCTGGGCGCGGGAGATCATGCGGGGCTACTGGTAGGCGGCAAGGCCGGTCCCGGCGTCAGATCATCTCCAGCGGCCGCTTGCGGCGCGGCGGCGGGAAGGCGGCGTCCAGCGCGGCCAGGTCCTCCGCGTCCAGCGCGAGGTCGCGCGCCGCGGCGTTCTGGCGGAGATGCGCGGGGTCCGACGCCTTCGGGATGGCGATCACCCCGGGCCGCGCCAGCACGAAGGCCAGCGCCGCCTGCGCCGGCGTCGCGCCATGCCGCGCCGCCACCGCGCGCAGCGCCGCGTGCCGCAGCAGCGCGCCGCCCTGGCCGATCGGCGAATAGGCCATCACCGGCATCCCCCGCGCCGCGCAGAAGGGCAGCAGGTCGTATTCCACTCCCCGCGCCTCCAGGTTCCACAGCACCTGGTCGGTCGCGCATCCCGCCAGCGCGGGGCCAAGCTCCTCCAGGTCCTCCACGTCGAGGTTGGAGACGCCCCAGCGCGCGATCTTCCCCGCCGCCACCGCACGTTCCATCGCCTCCGCCGTCTCGGCCAGCGGCACGCCGCCCCGCCAGTGCAGCAGGTAGAGGTCGAGCCGCTCAACCCGCAGCCGCCGCAGGCTGGCATCGAGCGCGCGCGGCAACCCGGCGCGGGACGCGTTGTGCGGATAGACCTTGGAGACGAGGAACACCTCCTCCCGCCGGCCGGCGATGGCATCGGCCACCACCTCCTCCGCGCCGCCTTCGGCATACATCTCCGCCGTGTCGATCAGCGTCAGGCCGAGATCGAGGCCGAGGCGCAGCGCCGCGGCCTCCGCCTTCCGGTCCGCCCCCCGCTCCCCCATCCGCCAGGTGCCCTGGCCGAGGGCGGGGACGGGCGTGCCATCCGGCATTCGCAGTTCAGTCATGGAACCTCCGCGGTCGCGCCCCCATCTTCCGGCTGCCATGACCCGCACCGCAACCGCGCTCCTCGCCCTGGCCCTGGCCGGCGGCGCCCAGGCCCAGACCACCCCGCCCAACGCCGTGCCGCCGGAGGAGATCGGCAGCTGGCGCCTGTCCTGCGTGGCCGACCGCATGACGGACCGCGCCGACTGCCTGCTGCGCCACCGCGAACCGGTGGAACGCGCGCAGGGCGCGGCCGGGTCGTCGCTGGTGCTCGAGGTGCAGGACCGCGGCGGAAGGCTGGTGCCGGTGGTCGCCGCGCGCGACCTGACGCTGGACGGCGCGCAGCGCGGCATCCTGGCGCTGACCGGCACGGCGCAACTGCGCTTCCCGCCCAACCGCTACTTCGAAATGCCCTGCGGCCTGGAAGGCCGCGCCCTGGTCTGCGCCCCCCGCCCCGAGGACGCGGCCCGCGCCGCCGAGGAACTGGCGGCGGCGCCGACCGTGCTGGTGCGGATGGTCGGCCTCGGCGCCGGCACGAGCGGGACCGAGCCGGTGGAGCTGCGGCTGGAACGCACGCGCGACGCCCTGGCGCGCTACCGCGCCCGCGTGCCGGAAGGCAGCGCGCCGCCCGCCGCGCCCCCCGGCCAGACGCTGCCGCAGCTGATCGAGCGGTTCCAGCGCCTGTTCGGCAACTGATCCGGGGCGGGCCCGCATCCAGGCGGGGCCGCCGGGCGTAGCGCCCGCATGTTCCTTTTCGTTGCCGGCTTGCCGCCCCCTGCCGGCCTCACCATGCTGCGCCGCATGGATGCCGCCGACGACCTGTCGCCCTTGCTTGCCGCCATCGCCCGCGGCGACAGGGCGGCGCTGCGCGCGCTCTACGAACGCCAGGCGGCGCGGCTGTTCGGCGTGGCGAACGCCATCCTGCGCGACCGCGACGGGGCGGCCGACGCCCTGCAGGACGCCTTCCTGCGCATCGCCCGCCGCGCCGCGCAGTTCGACCCCGCGCGCGGCACCGCCGAGGCCTGGCTTGCCGCCATCGTCCGCCACGTCGCGCTGGACATGATCCGCGCCCGCGGGCGCGAGATCCCGACCGACGATCCCGCGCTGGGCGACCAGCCGGTGGCGCCCGCGGCCTTCGACCAGGTCGCGGCGGCGGCGGAGGCGCGGCGGCTGCACGAATGCCTCGCCGCGCTCGAGGAGAAGAACCGCCAGGGCATCGTGCTGGCCTTCGTGCACGGCTTCAGCCACGCGCAGATCGCGGCGCGGCTCGACCTGCCGCTCGGCACCGCCAAGGCCTGGATCCGGCGCGGCCTGCTGCGCCTGCGGGAGTGCCTGGCATGATCCCCGCCGACCCCGAGGCGCGCGACGCGCTGGCCGCCGAATACGTGCTCGGCACGCTCGAGGCGCGGGAGGCGGCTGAGGTCGCGCGCGCGCTGGAAACCGACACCGCACTTGCCGAGGCGGTGGCGCGGTGGGAGGCGCGGCTGGCGCCGCTGACCGCGCTGGCCGCGCCGGAAACGCCGCCCGCCGGGCTGTGGGACCGGATCGAGGCGGCGCTGGACCCCGCGCCCCGCGTCGCGCCCGCGCGGCCGCGCTGGCGCGACCCCTGGCGGCTCGGCGCGCTGGGCGCGACGGCGCTGGCGGCGGGGCTCGCCGCCATCCTGCTGGTCCGCCCGGCGCCGGCGCCGCTGATGACGGTGCTGCTGACCGAACGCGAACAGCCGGCCTGGCTGGTGCAGGCGGACAGGCAGGGCATCCGCCTGTCCTCGCTGAACACCCGCCCCGCGCCGCCCGGCCGCGTGCTGGAACTCTGGGCGTTGCCGCAGGGCGCCGCCGCGCCGACCTCGCTCGGCCTCATCCCGCATGATGGGCGGCTGGTGGTGCGGCCGGCGACGATCCGACCCGAGCCCGGGATGCTGATCGAGATCACGCTGGAGCCGCCCGGCGGTTCGCCCACCGGCCGGCCGACCGGGCCGATCCAGTTCATCGGGCGGCTCGCGCCCGCGGCGGGCAGCTGACCATCACGGACTTGTAATCGCCGCCGCCGCGTCCGGCCGCCGCGACGCCCCGTAGCGCCGGCAGCGGGGCCGATCCGGGCCCCGCCGCCAGACGACGGAGAACGCCCATGACCCCCACCTTGCGCTGCGCGATGGCCGCCGCCGCGATGATCGCCGCCGCCCAGGCCGCCGGGGCCGCGACGCTGGTCGGCCTGACCGCCGACAACGCGCTGGTCCGCATCGACACCGAGACGCGCCGCGCCAGCGCGCCGATGCGCGTCAGCGGCACCGATGGCCGCCTGCTCGGCATCGACCAGCGGCCGCAGGACGGCAGGCTCTACGGCGTGACGGAGCGCGGGCAGATCGTGACGATCGACCCCGCCGACGGCCGCGCCACGCAGGTCTCCCGCCTGAACATGCCGTTCGAGAGCGGCGGGCGCGCGGTGGTGGACTTCAACCCTGTCGCCAACCGCCTGCGGCTGATGGGCATGGGCGGTGCCAACTTCCGGGTGAACGTGGACACCGGCGAGGTGGTGCGCGACGGGGATCTGAAATACGCCCAGGGCAGCCCGATGGCCGAAAGCCGCCCGCGCATCACCGCCGGCGCCTACACCAATTCGGTCGCGCCGCCCGCGGCCTCCTCATCCGCGCCGCCCGCGGCGACCCCGTCCGCGCCGCCCGCGGCGACCGCGCTCTACACCCTCGACACGCTGTCGGGCAGCTTCAACCTCCAGGCGCCGCCGAATGACGGCGTGCAGCAGGCCCGCGGCACGGCCGGCGCCTCGCTGCCGCCCGGCACCGCCTTCGACATCCTGAGCGACGGCCGCGGCGGCAACACCGGCTTCGTGCTGGCGGGCGGCATGCTCCATACGATCGACCTCGCGGATGGCCGCCTCACCGCGCTCGGTCCCGTGGCGGGGCTGCCGGGCGCCGAGGTCATCGACATCGCCGCGATGCGGTAGTCCATCCCCCTCCGCCCGCCGCATCACACGCGACGCCGCCGCCCGGGCCCTCCGCCGGGCGGCGGTTGCGTCACGCGGGGGCCGGCCTTGGCCGCGGGCCGCGCGGCAGCGCCACGACGACCTGGAGGATGCCGGCCGCCAGCCCCATCCCCACGCCGAGCTTCCAGGCCAGGTCGTAGGACCCCATCGCGTCGAAGATGACCCCGCCCCCATAGGCGCCGAGGAAGCTGCCCAACTGGTGGCTGAAGAAGGCGAAGCCCTGGATCATCGCCTGCCAGCGCAGGCCGAACATCTCCACCACCGCGCCCGAGATCAGCGGCGCGACGCCAAGCCAGAGGAACCCCATGATCGCGGCGAAGACCAGCGTGCTGCCCGGCGTCGGCGGCACCGCGAAATACCACCCCAGCACGACCGACCGCGTGACGTAGATGAGCCCGAGCAGCACCCCCTTCGACCACCGCCCCCCGGCCCAGCCGAAGAACAGGCTGCCCACCACGTTGAAGGCCGCGATGACGCCGAGCGCGGTGGCGCCCAGCATCGGGTCGAGACCGCAGAGCACGAGGTAGGAGGGCAGGTGGGTGGTCAGGAACACCAGCTGCAGCCCGCAGACGAAATAGGCCCCCGCCATCACCACGAAGCCGCCATGCCGCATCGCCGCCCGCGCTGCCGCCATCGCCGAGGCATCGCCCCCCGCCGCCGGCGCGATCGGCATGCGGTCCACCCGCCCTGCGATCCAGGCCGCCGGCAGCAGGCAGAGCGCCAGCAGCCCCAGCCCCAGCACGCCCGCGCGCCAGTCGAAGGCGTCCATCAGCCCCTGCGCGACCTGCGCGGCGAAGAGCGGCCCCGTGGACCCCACCGCCGAGACGATGCCGAGCACGCTGCTGCGCGCCGCATTCGGCACGGGCCGCGATGCGACGGCCATCGCCATGCCGCTGGCCGTCGCCGCCAGCGCGATGCCGATCAGCAGCCCCGCGCCCAGCATCACCGCCAGCACGCCCTGGGCGTTCGCCAGCAGCAGCAGCCCCGCCGCATAGGCGACGCCGCCGGCCAGCATGGTCGGGCGGAAGCCGAAGCGGGACGCGACCGCCCCCGCGAAGGGCTGCGCCAGGCCCCAGGCGAGGTTCTGGAGCGCGATGGCCAGCGTGAAATCCGCCACCGCCAGGCCGAGGTCCCGCGTCACCGGCAGCAGGAACAGGCCGAGGCTCTGCCGCATCCCGTTGGCCAGCGCCAGCGCCGCCGCGGCCGCCAGCAGGATGGGCAGCGCCGCGCGGGGGATGTTCCTCACGCCGCGCCCGCCGCCAGCAGCCGCCCGAACAGCGGCACGGCGTCGAGCAGGTCCTGCGCGCGGACGAATTCGCGCGGCGTATGCGCCTGCGCCATGTCGCCCGGCCCGAGGATGACGCAGGGCGCCAGCGCCTGCAGCGCGCTCGCATCCGTGCCGTAGGGGGCGGTCCGCGGCGCCCGGCCCGTGATGCGCGCGGCCAGCGCGACCAGCGGGTGGTCGGCCGGCAGTTCCGGCGGGGTGCCCTCGTGCCGCTCGTCGAGGTCGAGGCCGGCGTCGCGCGCGGCGTCCCGCACCGCGCGCAGCACGGGGGCGGGGTCGACCTTCGCGCTGTAGCGGAACTTGATGGCGGCGGTCGCCCTGGCCACCGTCACGTTCACCGCCGTGCCGTGGTTGTCGATCACCAGGTTGAAGTCGGAGAAGGGCGGGTCGTACTCCGTGTCCTGCAGGGCGGGGTTGCTGCGCAGCTCGTCATGCACCTTCCGCATCGCCGCCAGGAAGGGCAGCAGCTTCCAGTTGGCGTTGACGCCCTTCCCGGTGGAAGAATGCGCCTGCACCCCGTGCGCGGTGGCGGTGAAGGCGACATGGCTGCGGTGGCCGCGCACCGGGACGAGCGAGGTCGGCTCCGCCACCACGATGCCCTTCAGGCCGAGCGACCCTGCCAGCCGGCTCTCCTTCGCGATCAGGGCGGCGCCCTGCTTCGTCGTCTCCTCGTCCGCCGTGATCAGCAGCGTCGCCGGCACGTCCGCCGGCGCGGCGCGGGCGGCGAGGATGGCGGCCGCGACCTGGCCCTTCATGTCCACGCTGCCGAGCCCGTGCAGCATCCCCTGCGCGTCGAGCCGCGGCGCCCAGGGGTCGCTCTCCCATCCCGTCGCGGGGACGGTGTCCATGTGACCGGACAGCGCATGGCCGCCCTTCGGCCCCTTGTGGGCGACGAGGACGCGCTTCGCCACCCCGGCGGGGTCGGTGTAGTCGAGGCGCTCCACCTCGAACCCCGCAAGCTCACGCTCGATCCGGTCGGCGAGGGGGATGTTGGAAAGCGTGCTGCGGCTGTCGATCGCGACGAGGTCGGCGGCGAGGCGGAGGACGGGGTCGGAGAGGGTCATGGCGCGGCAGCCTCGCTTGCCGGCCGGGCCGCCGCAAGGGAGGATGCCATGCATGCAAAGTTACCTCGACCCCCGTTCCGGCCGGACCTGGCCGCTTTCCGAACCCCGCTGGTGCGGCGACGCGCAGACGCCGCTGCTGCTGACGGAACGGCGCGGCCTGGCGCGTGACGAGATCGCGGCCGGCACGCGCAGCATCTGGCGCTATGCCGCGGCGCTTCCCTGGATGCCGAAGGCGCCGGTGACGATGGGGGAGGGCTGCACGCCGCTGGTGGAACGCGCGCTGCCCGGCGGCACGGCGCTGCTGAAATGCGAATGGTTCATGCCGACCGGCAGCTTCAAGGACCGCGGCGCCTCCGTGATGCTGTCGCTGCTGCGCGACCAGGGGGTGACCGCCGTGCTGGAGGACAGTTCCGGCAATGGCGGCGCTGCGGTCAGCGCCTATGCCGCGGCGGGGGGGATGGCGGCGACGATCTTCGTCCCCGCCTCCACCAGCCCCGCCAAGACCGTGCAGTCCCGCGCGGCGGGCGCGGCGATCGAGCTGATCCCCGGGTCGCGCCAGGACTGCGCGGACGCCGCGCTGCGGAAATCGGCCGAGATCTTCTACGCCAGCCACAACTGGCAGCCCTTCTTCCTGGAAGGCACCAAGACGCTGGCCTATGAGCTGTGGGAGGATCTGGGCTTCCGCGCGCCGGACCATGTCATCGTGCCCTGCGGCGCGGGGTCGAACGTGCTGGGCTGCTGGATCGGCTTCGGCGAGTTGCTGCGCGCGGGGCAGATCGCGCGGATGCCGCGCATCTGGGCGGCGCAGCCGGCGAATTGCGGCCCGATTGCCCGCGCCGCGCTGGGGCTGCCCGCCGCGGAAGCGAGGCCCACCATCGCGGAGGGCACCGCCATCGCCCAGCCCATCCGCCTGCCCGAATGCCTGCGCGCCCTGAAGGACAGCGAAGGCGGCGCCGTGCTGCTCGATGAGGCGGAGATCGCGGAGGCCGCGATCGCGCTCGCCCGCACCGGCGTCTATGTCGAGCCCACCTGCGCCCAGGCCGCGGCGGCCTTCGGGAAGCTGCGCGCCGCGGGACGCATCGCGGAGCGGGAGACGAGCGTGGTGGTGCTGACCGGCACCGGCCTGAAGGCCACGCCGCGCTTCGCGGAGATGCTGGGAGTAGCGCTGTGACCACCACGCTCGACGACCTGCCCACCCCCTGCCTGCTGCTCGACCTCGACGTGCTGGAGCGCAACATCGCGCGGATGGCGGGGGCGATGGCGCGGCATCCCGGCGTGGCGCTGCGGCCGCACATGAAGACGGCGAAGAATGCGCAGGTCGCGGACCTCGCCGCGCCGGGGAAGGGACCGATCACCGTCAGCACGCTGGCCGAGGCGCGCCACTTCGCCGACCACGGCTTCCGCGACCAGGTCTATGCCGTCGGCATCACGCCGCGGAAGCTGGATGCGGTGGCGGCGCTGAACGCGGCGGGCAACGACGTCAAGGTCATCACCGACGACCTCGACACCGCCGCCGCCATCGCGGCCCATCCCGGCCGGCTTCCGACCCTGGTCGAGGTGGATGTGGGGGAGGGGCGGGCCGGCGTCTCGCCCGACAACGTCATGCTGCTGCGCATCGCCGCCGTGCTGGGCGACCGGCTGGCCGGCGTGCTGTCGCATTCCGGCCATTCCTATGCCGGGCGCAGCGAGGAAGCGATGGCCGACATCGCGGAGGCGGAGCGCGCCAACCTGACCCGCGCCGCGGCGCGGCTGCGCATGGCGGGGCATGCGGTGCGCATCGTCTCGGCCGGCGCCTCGCCCACCGCGATGCATGCGCGCAGCCTCGACGGCGTGACGGAGATGCGGGCCGGCGTCTACATGCTGGGCGACCTTCTCCAGGGGCAGATCGGCACGCATCCGCCCGACGACATCGCGGTGACGGTGCTGTCCGCCGTCATCGGCCGCTACCCGGCGCGCGGGGCGGTGCTGGTCGATGCCGGCGCGCTGGCGCTGTCGAAGGACCGCAGCACGGAAGGCGCGCCGCGCGACTGGAAGTTCGGCCGCGTGCTGGACCGCGACGGCCGCCCGACGCTCGGCGACGCGATGGTGGTGCGGGTCCACCAGGAACATGGCGAGGTCCGCGCGGCGGAGGGATCGGCCCTGCCGGTGGAGGAGATGCCGGTGGGGACGCTGCTGCGCGTCGCGCCCAACCATGTCTGCCTGACCGCCGCGGCGCATGACCGCTACCATGTCCTTCGCGGCGGGCAGGTCGTCGCCGAATGGATGCGGGTGAACTTCTGGTGACGTAACCTTCAGTCGCGGGGCGGCGGGGCGCGGCGTATCGTTGCGATCATGCTCCGATCCCCCTCCCGGCGCGGCGCGCTCGCGCTGCCCCTGCTGCTGGTGCCCGGCGCGCGCGCGGCCGCCGCCCGGCTGCCGGCGGAGGTGCCGCCCTTTCCCGCCTGGGTCGGCCGGACGGCCCTTCTGAACGGCGATGGCGGCGCGGCGCGCGTGCTGCTGGCGGCCGATGGCGGCGGGGTGATGTCCGTGAAGCTGTTCCTGTTCTGCCGCACCGTGCCGATCATGCGCTGGGAACAGGGGGCGGACGGGCTCCTGCTGCGCTACGCGCGCCCATCCGTGCTCGATGCCCGCCGCGTCATCGAGGGCGAGGCGGAGATCCTTCCCGGCCGACGGGAACTGCGCTGGGTGGAGGCGCGGGCCCATCTGGCGGAGTTCGAGGGGTTCGCGGCGCCCGACGCGGCCGGCCGCTGCGGGTAGCGGGCGGGGGCATCCGGCCTCAGCGCCCGTCCGGGTAGTCCCGCGGCGGGCGCCCGCGGTAGGACGGCAGCGACCAGCCGTACCAAATCGCGGCCCCCCGCGTCCCGAAGCCCACCGCGATGCCGGCCACCAGCGCCAGGTCGCGCGGCAGCGGCGCCAGGCGCAGCGCAACATAGGCGGCCGCGGCGGCGACGGCGGCGGTGATGTAGATCTCCCGCCGCAGGATCAGCGGCAGCTCGTTGCAGACCACGTCGCGGATGATGCCGCCGCCGGTCGCGGTCACCATGCCGAGGAAGACCGCCGCCCAGGGATCGGCCCCCGCGACCAGCGCGATCTCCGCCCCCACCACGGCATAGAGCGACAGGCCCACGGCATCGGCCCAGAGCAGCGCGCGGAAGCGGCTTTCGACCAGATGCGCGGTGAAGAAGACGAAGACCCCCGCAGCGGCCGCGATGCCCAGCAGTTCCGGCGCCCGCAGCCAGAAGACCGGCGTGCGCCCCAGCAGCAGGTCGCGCAGCGTGCCGCCGCCGAAGCCGGTGATGACGGCGATGGCGACGAAGCCCACCGCATCCATCTGCTTCCGGCTGGCCACCAGCGCGCCGGACGCCGCGAAGACCGCGATGCCGAGCCAGTCCAGCAGCCGCAGCGCCGTATCCAGGCCGCCCAAGACGCTATTCCGCCGGCACCGCGGCCTGCCGGGCGGCCCGTTCGGCCCGCGCGGCCCCCGCCGCCGTGCCCATGCAGAGAAGCGAGGCCAGCAGCAGCAGCGCCGCCAGCGGCAGCACCACCTGCGCCAGCCCGAGGTCGATCAGCCAGCCCACCGGCGCCGGCGTGATCGCGCCGCCCAGCGGCAGGCCGGAGGAGACGAAGCCGAAGACCTTGCCCATCTGCCCCGGCGGGATCGCATCCTTCAGCATCACGTCCCGCGGTGTGCGCGAGGAGCCGAGCGTGATGCCCGCCAGGGTCGCGACGATGGGGATCAGCACCTCCGGCATCGGCACCAGGCCCAGCACCATCAGCAGCGTCGCGCTGACCAGCGAGAGGGAGACGATGAAGGCGAAGTGCTTCTTCGACCGGTCGGCGAACCAGCCGCCGATCAGCGTCCCCCCCGTGGCCCCCGCCATGTAGCCCGTCAGCGCCAGGGACGCGACCGCGACCGGCGTGCCCCACAGCTTGCCGAGCACGGTGATGGAGAAGGCCTGGATGATGCTGCCGGCCATCGCCGTCAGCAGGAAGAAGCCGAAGAACAGCAGGATGGGGCGGGACAGCAGAAGTTCGCGGCCGGTCGGCCCGGCTTCCCGCGCCTTGCGCTGCGTGTGGTCGGCCAGGATGCGGCTCTGCCACAGGATCGCCAGCGCGACCGGGATGGACAGCAGGCCGAGCATGGCGAGCATCGGCCGCCAGTCCATCACGTAGAGCAGCCCGGCGACGACCGGCGGCGCGAAGGCGAAGCCGAGATTGCCGCTGAAGGTGTGCAGCGCGAAGGCGCGCCCGATGCGCGACTTGTCGATGGACGCGCCGAGGATGGCGTAGTCCGCCGGGTGGATCACCGAATTGCCGACGCCCGACAGCACCGCCAGGCCGAGGATCACCCAGTAGTTGGGCGCCAGCGCCATCGCCGCGATGCACAGCCCCATCAGCACCACGCCGCCCACCAGGTAGGGCCGCGCGCCGTGGCGGTCCACCAGGAAGCCGACCGGGGTCTGCAATGCCGCCGTTACCGCGCTCATCAGCGCGAAGGACAGGCCGAGCTCGGCGTAGCTGACATCGAACTCCGCCCGCCAGGTCAGGAACAGCGGCGGCAGGCAGAGCATGTAGAAATGGCTGAGGAAATGACCGAAGCCGATCAGGGTGAGGATCTTCGCATCGCGCGCTTGCGGGTGCGGGGTGGGATCGGCGGTCATGCCGCGTGCGGCCTCATGGCTTGGACGCGCCGACCCTGCGCCCCCCGGCCGCGGGGGTCAATCGCGGCCGGGGCGGCCGCGCCGCGCGAAGCGCGCGCCCGCCGATCGAGGGCATCAACCAAGACTCTCCCGGATGAAGCTCACCAGCGGCTCGACCAACTGGTGGCGGCCTGCGGCGTCGCCGAACAGTGCCATCTCCACCTCGCCGAGCGGCGGCAGCCCGGCCACCTCCTCCAGCCCCGGCGGGAAGCCGCGGCGGCCCAGCACGGTCAGCGCGAAGCCCGCCTGCGCGGCGGCGGCAAGGCCGAGCAGGCTGTCGCAGGTGAACACCGTCTCTCCCGGAAGGCCGGCGCGGGCCAGTGCCTTCAGGGCGCGTTCGCGGAACATGCAGCCTTCCGGCAGCAGGGCCAGCGGCAGCGGGCGGCCCGGCGGGGCGGACCAGTCCGGCGCCGCGGCCCAGACCACTGTCTCGGTCCAGACATGGGTGCCCGCCACCTCCCCGTCGCGCCGCTTGCCCAGCACCAGGTCGAGCCCGCCTTCGGCCTGGCGGGCGCGGAGGTCGTGGCTGCGGCCGACCTCCACCTCCAGCCGGACCTCGGGATAGGCGCGCGCGAAGCGGGACAGGATGTGCCCCAGGCTGCGGGGCACGAAATGGTCCGCGACGCCCAGCCGCAGCCGTCCCGCCACGGGCGGCGCGACGAGCCGGCGCACCGCCTCGTCATTCAGGGCGAGCAGGCGGCGGGCATAGGCCAGCAGCGTCTCGCCATCCGCCGTCAGGGCGACGCTGCGGCTGGTGCGGCGGAAGACGGGGCGGCGGACGATGTCCTCCAGCCGCTTCACCTTCAGGCTGACGGCCGATTGCGTCAGCCCCAGCGCCTGGCCGGCCGCGGTGAAGCCGCCCTGTTCCGCCACCATGACGAAGCAGCGCAGCAGGTCGAGGTCGAGGTCGGGAAGGCGCATGGCCGGGCAGAGGTGAACCGGCCTGGCCCGCGGATCAACCGCGCTGCGGCGGCGCGGCCAAGAAAAACCCCGGCGCCTTCGCGCCGGGGCCGTATGCTTCTTCGTGCCCTCAAGTGCCGGGCGGCCGCATCCGCAGCCTTGGCTCGCCGCACTTGCGGCGGCCGCCATTCGGCGGCTCGGCGGGCTTCGCACGCCGCCAGCGGATCACCTTCGATTCTGGCCGGGATCAGACCTCCTCGTCGTAGCCGCCATCCTCATAGGCGCCGGCGTCGTCGCCATAGGCCTGCGCGTCGTCGGCCATCGGCTGTGCGTCGTTCTGCGCGGCCGCGCCCGGGTCGGTCCAGGGGGAGGAGGTCGGCACGGCATCCTGCCCGAAGGCGCCCGCCCCCGCCGCTTCCGCCGCCTGCGCGGCGCCGCCGCCCGCGAAGGCGCCCATCAGCGCGTTGCCCAGCATCATGCCGCCGGCCACGCCGACCGCCGTCATCATCGCGGTGCCGAGGAAGCCGCGGCCGCCGCCCTGCTGCATCGCGGCCGGGTTGTAGCCCGGCGGATACTGGGGCTGCGGGCGGGGCGGCATCGGCGCGGGGCGGGACCCGCCGCCGCCGAACAGCCCGCCGAGCATGCCGCGGTTCTGCGTCGCCTGGCCCTGGCGGCGGGCATTCTCCACCTCCCATTCCAGCTGCTGGATGCGGTTCTGCATCTCGACCAGCGCGTGCTCCTGCACGAAGGCGGTCTGGGTGATGCGGTAGCGCGCTTCCGGGTAGCGGGCGAACAGGTCGGCGATCAGCCGGTCGGCCTCCGGGTCCACCGGCGGCAGGGGCTGCGCGGCCGGCTGCTGCTGCTGGCCGCCGAGCGCGCCCCAGGGCGAGGCCGGACGGGCCGGCGCCTGCTGCGCCGCGCCGCTCACCCGCTCCACATAGCCGGTGATGATGCGGCGTTCCTCGTCGGTCATGGGCGTGTGTCCCTCTCTCTCCTGGCGTCCGGGCCGGGCCCGGCCGGGCCGATGCGATCGCCGGCGGGGATCCCGTGAATCCTTACCGGCTTGTCATGCAGATTGGCCGGTTCCGCCAGGGTTTCAAGCGGGGGAGGGCGACCGTTCCGATCCGGTCACCCTTCGTCACCCCGCGATGCGGGCGGGCAGGCCGAGCCGCCGCCATTCGATCACCGGGCAGCGGTCCATCACCACCCGCAGCCCCGCCGCCCGCGCACGCTCCGCCGCGGCCCCGTCCACCACGCCGAGCTGCAGCCAGACCGACCGCGCGCCGAGCCGGATCGCCTCGTCCACCACCGCCCCGGCCTCCGTGCTGCGGCGGAAGACATCCACCATGTCGAGCGGGGCCGCGGCATCGAGCCCGGCGGCGACGGCGCGGCCATGGATCTCCCGCCCCGCCAGCACCGGGTTCACCGGGGTCGCGTCGTAGCCGCGGGCGAGGAGGAAGCCGAACACGCCATGGCTCGGCCGGCCGGGCCGGTCGGAGGCGCCGACCACGGCGATGCGGCGGGTGGAGAGCAGCAGGTCGCGGATCTCGGCATCGGTCATGGGCTGGTCCCTCAGCTTCGTGCGCAGCGTTGCGATGGCGGGCGGGCCCGGAACCGCGCGGGCGGGCGCCCCGTTGCCGGCGGGCACAAGCCGGAGACCCCGCCATGACCGACACGCCGCAGCCCCCGCAATCCCAGTCCCACCAGCCGGGACGTGAATCCGAGATGACGCCGCGCCCGGCTTCCGCCATGGAGAACTGGCGCGGAAGCGGCAAGTTCACCGGCAAGGTCGCGCTGGTGACGGGGGGCGATTCCGGCATCGGCCGCGCCGTTGCCATCGGCTTCGCGAAGGAAGGCGCGGATGTCGCGATCCTCTACCTCGACGAGGCGGAGGACGCGCGGGACACGCAGCGCCTGATCGAGGCCGAGGGCCGGCGCTGCATCGCCATCGCGGGCGACATCGGCGACCCTCAATTCTGCCAGGACGCGGCGAAGCAGGCGGTCGAACGCCTCGGCCGGCTCGACATCCTGGTGAACAACGCGGCCGAGCAGCATGTGTGCGAGGACTTCTCCGAGATTTCCGTGGCGCAGGTGGAGCGGACCTTCCGCACCAACATCCTCGGCATGATGTGGATGACCAAGGCCGCCCTGCCGCACCTGAAGGAGGGCAGCGCCATCGTCAACACCACCAGCATCACCGCCTACCAGGGCAACCCGACGCTGATCGACTATTCCAGCACCAAGGGCGCCATCGTCGCCTTCACGCGGGCGCTGGCGAAGTCGCTGCAGGAGAAGGGCATCCGCGTGAACGCGGTGGCGCCCGGCCCGATCTGGACGCCGCTGATCCCGGCGAGCTTCAGCGAGGAACGCACCGCCGAGCACGGCAAGAGCGCGCCGATGGGCCGCGCGGGCCAGCCCGACGAGGTGGCGCCGAGCTACCTGTTCCTCGCGAGCAACCTCGACAGCAGCTACATCAGCGGCCAGGTGCTGCACCCGAATGGCGGGACGGTGGTGAACGGATAGGCTGCCCCCCGGACCCCTCCCCCGCCAGGGCGGGGGAGGGAAGCAGGGCCTACACCTCGCCCCAGACCTCGCGCGCGACCTCGACGCAGCGGGACAGCTTCGCCCACTGCTCCTCCACCGTCAGGGTGTTGCCTTCCTCGGTGGAGGCGAAGCCGCATTGCGGGCTGATCGCGAGCTGGTCGAGCGGCGCGTGCCTCGCCGCCTCCTCGATCCGGCGCTTCAGCAGGTCCTTGCTCTCCAGCTCGCCCCGCTTCGAGGTGACGAGGCCGAGCACCACCGTCTTGCCCTTCGGCAGGAAGCGCAGCGGCGCGAAGCTGCCCGACCGTTCGTCGTCGTATTCCATGAAGTAGGCGTCGACGTTGATGCGGTTGAACAGCACTTCCGCCACCGGGTCGTAGCCGCCGGACGCGATGTGCATCGAGCGGAAGTTGCCGCGGCAGAGATGCATGGACACCACCATGTCGGCCGGCCGCGCATCGATGGCGCGGTTGATCATGGTGGCGTATTTCTCCAGCAGCCCCTCCACCTCCTCGCCGCGGGCCTTCAGGCCGGCGATCTGCTCGGGGTCGCAGAGATAGGCGATGTTCACCTCGTCGAGCTGGAGGTAGCGGCAGCCCGCCTGCGCGAAATCCGCCACCGCATCGGCATAGGCCTGGCCGAGATCGGCGAAGAAGCCGTCCATGTCCGGATAGGTGTGCGTGTCCACCGCGCGGCGCCCGCCGCGGAAATGCAGCACGGAAGGCGAGGGGATGGTGATCTTCGGCGTGGCCCCACCGGCATTGGCGTGCACGAAGCGGTAGTCCGGCACGAAGGGGTGCGGGACGTAGCGGATGCGGTCCTTCACCTTCAGCCCGTACGCCTTGGTCTGGCCGCCCTTGAACTGGATGCCCTGGTCGCTCTCGTACATCTCGACGCCGCCGAGCTTCGCGAGGAAGTCGAAATGCCAGAAGGCGCGGCGGAACTCGCCATCCGTCACGGCCTTCAGGCCGATCTCCTTCTGCTTCGCGATGGCGTCGCGGATGCAGCGGTCCTCGACGGCGCGCAGCGCCTCGGCGGTCATCGTGCCGGCGGCCTGCGCGGCGCGGGCCTCGCGCAGTTCCATCGGGCGCAGCAGGCTGCCGACATGGTCGGCGCGGAAGGGTGGCTTGCCGTCGGGCATGGGTGCGTGTCCCTAGTGAGTGGCGAGGCCGAGATGCGTCTCGAGCAGCGCCGGGTTGTGAAGCAGGTCGCGCGAGGATGCGGCCGCGGCGACGCGGCCGCGTTCCAGGATCACCGCGCGGTCGGTGACGGGCAGGATCTGCCGCGCATGCTGCTCGATCAGGATCGCCGCCGTGCCGTCGTCGCGCACGATGCGGCGGATGGCGGCGAGCAGCGCCTGGACGATGACGGGTGCGAGGCCTTCCAGCGGCTCGTCCAGCAGCAGCAGGCGGGGGTTCAGCATCAGCGCGCGGCCGATCGCCAGCATCTGCTGCTCGCCGCCCGAAAGCTGGCTGCCGAGGTTGCGGCGGCGCTCGGCAAGGCGCGGGAACAGCGCGAAGACGCTGCGCAGGTCGTGGCGGCCGGGGCGCGCCACGGCGGTCAGGTTCTCCTCGACGGTGAGGGAGCGGAAGACGTTCCGCTCCTGCGGGACCCAGCCCAGGCCGAGCGCCGCGCGGCGTTCCGGCGGCAGCCGGTCGAGCGGCACGCCGCCGAGCCGGATCGTGCCGCCGCGCTGCCGCGCCACCCCCATCAGCGCCGAGACCAGCGTCGTCTTGCCCGCGCCGTTCCGGCCGAGCAGCGCCACCGCCTCGCCCTCCGCCACCGCCAGCGACACGCCGTCCAGCACGATGCCCCCGCCCCAGCCCGCGGACAGCGCCTCGACCGAGAGCAGGTCAGCCATCCGCGGCCTCCCCCAGATAGGCCTCGCGCACGCGGGGGTCGCGGGCGACGGCGTCGGGCGCGCCCTCGGCCAGGACCGTGCCGAAGGCGAGCACGGTGATGCGCTCGGCGAAGCGGAAGACCAGGTCCATGTCGTGCTCGATCAGCAGCACCGCGACGTCGGACGGCAGGGCGGCGACGGCGTCCATCACCTCCCGGCTCTCGGCGGGCGGGACGCCGGCGGCGGGCTCGTCCAGCAGCAGCACGCGCGGGCGGCAGGCCAGGGCAAGGGCGATCTCCAGCAGGCGCTGCCTTCCATAGGGCAGGTCGGAGGCGGGGCGCGCGCTGTCGGCCTCCGGGAAATGCAGCCCGGCCAGCAGGCGCGCGGCCTCGTCCCGCAGCCGCGCCATGCCGCGCAGCGGCCGCCACCAGGTCGCGCCCGCGCCCTCGCGCTCGGCGATGGCGAGCGTGACGGAATCGAGCGGCGTGAGGTCGGGGAAAAGCTGGTTCACCTGGTACGTGCGCGCCAGGCCACGTCTTGCGCGGAGGTGCTGCGGCAGGCCGGTGACATCCTCCCCCAGCAGCGAAACCCGGCCCGAGGACGGCGCGAGCGCCCCGGCCAGCAGGTTGACGAAGGTGGTCTTGCCCGCGCCGTTCGGCCCGATCAGCGCATGGCGCGCGCCGGGCGCGAGGGTGAAGTCCACGCGGTCCACCGCCGTGAAGCCGCCGAAGCGGCGCGTCAGCCCGCGGGTCTGGAGCGCGCTCACCGCCGCCGCCCCGCGATGCGCCGCAGCAGCCCGACCAGGCCGCCGCGCCCGGCCAGCGCCAGCGCCACCAGCGCGATGCCCAGCCAGAACTGCCAGAACAGCGGGCTCGCCTCCGACAGGGCGTGGTGCGCCACCGTGAAGGCCGCGGCGCCGAGCAGCGCGCCGTAGAGGCTGCCGAGCCCGCCCAGCACCAGCATCAGCAGCCCTTCCGCCGAACGCTGGAAGGACAGCGCGTCGAGCGAGACGAATTGCGTGGTCTGCGCCAGCAGCGCGCCCGCCACCCCGGCATAGGCGGCCGAGATGGCGTAGGCCGCCGCCAGCCGCGCCTTCACCGGCACGCCGAGCGCGGCGGCGCGCCGCGCATTGCCGCGGATGCCGCGCAGCGACAGGCCGAAGGGGGAGGCGACCAGCAGCCGCGCCAGCAGGAACAGCAGGAACAGCACCGCCAGGCTGTAGAGATAGGCGGTGCGGCCGTAGAGGTCGAAGCGGAACAGGCCGAGCAGCGGCCAGACCTCCACCCCTTGCAGCCCATCCGCGCCGCCAGTCAGGAAGGCCGCCTTGTTCGCCGCCTCGTAGAGCATCAGCGACAGGCCGAGCGTCACCATCAGCCCCGCCAGCTCCCCCGCGCGCAGCACCAGCGGGGCCGTCAGCAGCCCGCCCAGCCCGGCGAGGAGCGCGGCGAGCAGCAGGCCGCTGACCGGCTCCCCCCAGCCCTGCTGCGCCAGGATGCCGGCCGCATAGGCGCCGAGGCCGAAGAAGGCCGCATGGCCCAGCGTGACCACCCCCGCATAGCCCACGATGAGGTCGAGCGAGAGCGCGAAGAGCGCCGCGATGGCGATGCCCGACAGCAGCGGCAACTGGTCGGGGAAGGCGAAATACGCGCCGGCGGCCGCGGCCCAGGGCAGCGCATGGAGCAGCACGCGCATCACGCCGCCTTCTTCAGCAGGCCCTGCGGGCGCAGCAGCAGCAGCACGACCATCGCCGTGTAGATCACGAAGGCGCCGACCTCCGGCACGTAGTACTTGCCCAGCACGTCGACGACGCCGAGCAGGATGGCCGCGACGAATGGCCCGATCACCGTGTTGGTGCCGCCTACCGCCACGACGATCAGGAAGTAGACCATGTATTTCAGCGGGAAGGTCGGATCGAGGCCCAGCACCTCCACCCCCAGCGCGCCGCCGAGCCCGGCCAGCCCGGAGCCGAGCGCGAAGGTCAGGGAGAAGATGCGCGGCACCGGCAGGCCCATGCCGCGCGCCACCACGCCGTCATCCACCGCCGCGCGCAGCCGCGCGCCGAAGCGCGTGCGGACCAGCCCGAAATGCAGCGCCGCCACGATCGCCCCGCAGACGGCGATGAGGAAGATGCGGTAGCGGCCGAGGCCGATCCCCGCGAATTCCACGCGCCCCGACAGCCAGGGCGGCAGCTGGATCAACTGCTGCCGGGCGCCCATGAACCAGTCCACCGCCGCGCCGAGGATGAAGACGAGGCCGATGGAGAACAGCACCTGTTCCAGGTGGTCGCTGCGGTAGATGCGGACATAGAGCGTGCGTTCCAGCAGCAGCCCCAGCGCCGCCGCGGCCGCCGTCGCGCCCAGCAGCGCCAGCGGGAAGGGCACGCCCAGCCGGTTCAGCAGCACCACGCAGACATAGCCGCCCACCATGCCGAAGGCGCCATGGGCCAGGTTGACCACGTTCATCAGCCCGAGCGTGACCGACAGCCCGACGGCGAGGACGAACAGGAGCATCCCGCTCGCCACGCCATCGAGGAAGACGCTGGCGAAGGCGGCCACGCGCCCTCAGCCCTCGTCGCGCACCTGCGCGACCTTGTCGAACTCGATGTTCCAGATCTGCCCGTCGCGGCGTTCCGCGCGGCGGATGTAGATGTCCTGCACCACGTCGCGGCTGTTGGCGTCGATGGTCATCGGACCGCGCGGGCTGGTCCAGGACAGGCCCTTCGCGGCCGCCACCAGCCTCTCGCCGTCGTCGCTGCCGCCGGTGCGCGCCAGCATCTCCGCGACCAGGTGCATCCCGTCGCGTCCGCCGACGGACATGAAGTTCGGCCGCAGGTTCGGCGCGACGCCGCGGAAGGCCTCGACATAGGCGCGGTTCTCGGCGCTGTCATGGGCGGCGGAGTAGTGGTGCGAGGTGACGGCGCCGATCACCGCGTCGCCCATGTCGTTCAGGATGTCGTCGTCCAGCACGTCGCCGGTGCCGATCAGCCGCACGCCGGCGGCGGGCAGGCCGCGTTCGGCGAACTGCTTGGTCAGCGCCGCGCCCTCGCCCGAGGGGACGAAGATGAACAGCGCCTCCGGCGCCGCGTCGCGCACGCGCTGGAGGAAGGGGGCGTAGTCCGGGTTGCGCAGCGGCGTGCGCAGTTCGAGCGTGACGCGCCCGCCCGCGCGGGTGAAGCGGTCCTTGAAGACGCGCTCCGCGTCCAGGCCCGGGGCGAAGTCCGTCACCAGCGTTGCGACGTTGCGGATGCCGTTGCGCGCCGCCCATTCGGCCATCGGCGCGGTCGCCTGCGGCAGGGTGAAGGAGGTCCGCAGGATGAAGGGGGACCGCTGCACGATCACGCTGGTGGCGGCCGCCATCACCACCATCGGCAGCTTCGCCTCGGTGGCGATCGGGGCGGCGGCCAGCGCCAGCGGCGTCAGCCCGAAGCCGGCCAGCGCGCGGACGCGTTCGCGCACCGCCAGTTCCTGCGCGTGGCGGCGCGTCACGTCAGGCGCGGTGCCGGTGTCGTCCCGCAGCAGGATCTCGACGCGGCGGCCGCCGAAGCTGTCGCCGTGCTGGCGCAGATAGGTGCGGATGCCGGCTTCCACCTGCCGCCCGGTGCTGGCGAAGGGGCCGGTCATCGGCAGGATCAGGCCGATGCGGAAGACAGCGCCCTGGGCGCGGACCGCGGGGGCCGCCAGCAGCGTGGCACCGGTGCCGAGCGCGAGGCCGCGGCGCGTGATCCTGGTCATGCTGTTCCTCCATCCGCCCTGGCGGTTCCGCCGGGCACCTTCACCGTGTCCATGGCAGCCCGGCGCCGCGGCGCCAAGTCACGACCGCTCACATGGGCTGGATGCCGCGGGCGCGCACCACCTCGCGCCAGCGGGGGATCTCGGTCTCGACCAGGCGGGCGAATTCCGCGGGGGTGGAGGCGACGGGCTCCACCCCCATCTCGCCCATGCGCGATGCCGTCTCGGGCTGGAAGACCACCGCGTGCACGTCCTGCTGCACCTGCTCCACGATCGCGCGCGGCGTGCCGGCCGGCGCCACCAGGCCGATGACGGAATAGGCGGCGACCCCCGGATAGTCCTGGTTCATGCGGGGAATCGCCTCGAAGCCCGGGATCGGGTCGGCGGAGGAGGTGGCGACGACGCGCAGCCGCCCGGCTTCCACCTGCGGGCGGGAGGAGTGCCAGGGGTCGAGCTGCAGCGCCACGCGCCCGCTGGTCACGTCTGCCACCGCCGGCGCGCCGCCCTGGTAGGGCACATGCACCAGGTTGGCGCCGGATTCGGCGGCCAGCATCTCCATGATCATGTGCATCACCGTGCCGACGCCGGGCGTCGCGACGCTGAGCCCGCCGGGCGTGCGCTTCGACAGCTCCACCACCTCCCGCAGGGTGCGGGCGGGCAGGTCGTTGTTGGCCAGCAGCGCCACATGGGCGCGCGCCACCTGGGTGATGTGGGCGAAGTCGCGCAGCGTGTCGTAGGGCAGGTCGCGCCGCAGCGACGGGTTGACGGTGTGCGCGCTGATGACGAAGCCGAGCGTCGTGCCATCCGGCGCCGCGCGCGCCACCGCCTGGGTGCCGACGATGGTGCCCGCGCCGCCCCGGTTCTCGATCACCACGGATTGCCGCCAGCGCGCCTGCAGCCTCTCGGCCACGAAGCGCGCGACGATGTCGGTGGCGCCACCGGGCGGGAAGGGCACGATCACCCGCACCGGCCGGTCGGGGAAGGCGGCCTGCGCCCGCGCGATGCCGGGGGCCGCGAGCGCCCCGATGCCAGCCGCCAAGATGCCGCGACGCTTCATCCAACCCTCCCGGAAGGTGCTTTGCCGGCCTTCTTATCCGGCGCGATTCGTGCAAGTAAACCGTCGAACCGCGCGGCCAGCCTTGCCGCCGCGCGAAAGATGGGCGCGGCGCGGCCTTTGGACACCCTGCTCAACATCCGGGCCTTCCTGGCCACCGCCCGCGCCGGGTCCTTCAGCGCCGCGGCGCGGGACCTCGGCGTCGCGCCCTCGGTCGTCATCAAGCGCATCAACCGGCTCGAGGACCAGATGCGGGCGCGGCTGTTCCACCGCTCCACCCGCCGCCTGGCCCTGACGGAAGCGGGGGAACGCGCCCGCCCGCGCTACCACGCCATCCTCGCCGAGATCGAGGAGGCGCTGTCCGGCGGCGCCGGCGCGGCGGGCGGCATCGAGGGGCACCTGCGGGTCAAGGCGCCGACCACCTTCGGCATCCTCCACCTCGGCGCCATCCTGTCCGACTTCCAGATCGCGCATCCCCGCGTGACGGTGGAGATCGTGCTGGTGGACCGCAGCGTGAACCCGGTGGAGGAGGGGTTCGACCTCGCGCTCGGCGCGCTGCCCGTCTCCTACGCGCATGTGGTGGACGAACCGCTCTGCCCCTTCCCGCGGCTGCTCTGCGCCGCGCCCGGCTACCTCGCCCGGCGGGGGGAGCCGCGGCATCCCTCCGACCTGCCGGACCATGACTGCCTGACCTACCTCGCCACCGGCACCACCTGGTCCTTCGCCAGCCCGCGCGGGCCGGTCAGCGTGGATGTGCGGCCGCGCTTCAGCGCCAATGACAGCCAGGTGCTGCTGGGCGCGGTGCGCCGCGGCATCGGCATCGCCGTGCTGTCGCGCGACGTGGTGGCGCCGGCGCTGGCGGAAGGCGCGGCCGTGCCGCTGCTGCCGGATTTCCCGGTGGCACCGCTGTGGCTGAAGGCGCTGGTACCGGAAGGGCGGATCGGCCGCGCGCCGGTGCGGGCGCTGCTCGCCTGGCTGAAGCAGCGGCTGGAGGGCTTCGGCGCCTGATGTGGTTGGCGTCAGGCGCCGGTCCCGCGCCGGGCGGGGCGGGTCGCGCCTCATACCGGCCGGCGTTGAAGGTGATCCGATGGCGGCGGGCGAAGCTCGCCGAGCCGCCGGATGGCGGCCGCCGCATCTGCGGCGAAGCCAAGGGCGGCGGATGCGGCCCGCCCGGCGTCTGAGGGGCGTGAATGTGTCAGCATTCACGCCGGTCAGTATCAGACGCGGCGCTTCGTCACCTCCACCAGCCCCGCATCCGCATCCACCACCAGGTGGTCGCCCGTCTCGATCACCGAAAGCGGGTCCTGGTCCAGCTCCGTCATTGCCGGCACCCGCAGCACCACGGCGCCGAGCGCGACCTTGGTGGTCATGCGGTTGAACAGCAGCGCCCGCGGCGCCTTGCCGGCCAGCCGGGCCAGGTGGAAGTAGTGCGACCAGGCGGAACTGCCCTTGGCGCCGGGGAAGACCAGGATCTTCCCCGCGAAGCTCTGCCCAGCCAGCTCGTGCCGGCGTTCGATGATCCGGCCCTCCCGCGGGTCCATCCCGCCCCAGCCGGAGATGGTGTCCCGCGTCACCAGCGCCTCGCCCTCCGCGCGGCCGGGCGTGACCTTGCGGCCGCGCAGGATCAGCATGGCGCGCGCCCGTTCCAGTGGCCGGTCACGGCGGCGTCCACGCACTCCTCCACGCTGCCGAACCAGCACTGCACGCCGGCGATGGCGGGCAGGTAGTGCGCCTGCTTGGCGCTGTCGGTCGCGACCACCTTCGCCCCCTTCGGCAGGATGCGGGAGATGGCGGGGCAGGTGTCGGACATCAGCTGCCCGCCGGCCGCGCGGATGGCATCCCCGTGGCCGCTCGCCTCCGCCACCTCGGCCAGCGCGCGCGGCGCGAAGACCCAGAGCGCGGAGGAGGCGGAGATGCGCCGCCCCTCCAGCGCGCGCACGACGCGCAGAACCTGCTCCACCGAGTTGTGGGGGCAGCCGAGCATGACGAAATCCACCGCCCGGTCGCGCGCCGAGCCGTTCAGCGCCGCATGGGCCCAGGCGCGTTCGGCCGCGCCGTAGCGCAGCGTCGCGACGGGGGGCCTGCCGCGCAGGGCCGCGTCGCGGTCCGGCGCCTCGGGCGTGGTGCCGGGGATGTGGTACATCTCGACCCCGCCGGAGGAAGCCGCGGCGGCGCCGAAATGCTTGAGGTGGATCAGCGAGGGGCGGCCCGCGACGCGCCCCTCCACCACCGGGATTGCATCCTGCACCGCTTCACCGACCCAGTAGCCCAGCAGGCCCCAGTCCAGCATCTCGGGCGGGACATCGACCTCGACCTGCACCAGATGCGTGCCCGCGCGGTTCTCCGGCAGGTGCAGGCCCCAATAGGGGATGCGGCGGGTCAGCGCGGCGGCGCCGGTGCTCTCCCGCCCCTCCGTGTTGGTGCGCGCGCCGCAGACGGCGTTGGCGTAGACGACGGCGGAGGATTCCATCCAGGCCAGGTGCTCCCCCAGCACCGGCACGACGCCGACCTGGTAGGGCGTGCAGGTCGCGTGCATGGCGACGCCGCGCGCGCCGAAATGCCGCTCCCCCGCCTCGTTCAGGGCCGCGATCCCGGGCGCGATGCCCATGACGTCGGGGCGCCTGCGGTCGAGCCCGCCGATCAGCTGGCAGGCCAGCGTCTCCATCGGCGGCACCTCCACCACCTCGTCGCTGTCGAGGTTGAATTCGGAGAAGACGGCGTCCATGCCGCGCGCGGCGTAGTCCCGCACGATGGGGTTGGCGACGCTCCAGGTGCCGGCGACGCTGCCGGTCTCCACCAGGCGCTCGGCGCCCAGCGCCTCGCCGTAGCGGACCAGCAGTTCCATCGCCTTGCGATGCGCGGGGCCCTTCGCGCCGTCCAGCATCGCCTTCTCGGCATCGGTGAGGTGCATCAGGCGTATCTCGGGCCTTCGCCCTCGACGTTGTCGCGCACCCGCGCGACCAGCGCGGCGGTGTCGATCTGCTGCACGCTGCCCGCCCCGGCGAGGTCCAGCGCATGGGCGGCCGCGATGCCCATCGCCATGCCCGGCCCCATCACGCGGACCGAGGAGAGCGCGGCGGCGTCGCCGTCGATGCAGCGGCCGGCGGCGACCACGTTCTCGGCCTCGGCGGGCACCAGTGCGCCGAAGGGGACGTAGTGCATGTGCTCGGGCGGGAAGGGCTGCCAGATGTAGCCTTCCGCATGGCTGTGCAGCTCGATCGGCCAGGCGGTGCGGGCGATGGCGTCGTCGAAGCGCGTGCCGTCGCGCACCTGCTGCACGGTCAGCTGCTGCCGGCCGACGATCCAGCGCGTCTGGCGGATGCCGGGCTGGCCATAGGTGCGGATGCGCGCGCGCCCGAAGGCGTCGGGATATTCGCCCTTGAGGAAGGCGACCGCCTTATCCGCATGGTGCCGCCCTTCGAGCGAGGTGGCGGAGAAGGCCAGCGGCTCCAGCGGCGTCTCGATATGCGTCATGTTGACCAGGGCGATGCCGCGCCCGACGAAGGGGAAGGCGAAGCCGTCGCGGCGCAGCATGCCGTATCTCGGCGCCATCGCGTGCTGGTGGGCGGCCAGTTCCTCCCGCGTCGGCAGCGCGGCCTCGTTGACGTGTTCCAGCACCACCATCTGCGTGCCGTAGATCGGGCCGTCGCCGAATTCGCGGCAGGCGAAGCCCGCCTGCCAGCACAGCGCGGCATCGCCCGAGGCATCGACGAAGCCCTGCGCGCGCACGCGCACGTCGCCGCAGCGATGGGCGAAGCGGATCTCCCGGATGCGGCCCTGGCCTTCCACATCCACCTCCCGCATCACCGCGCCGAGCAGCACGGTGATGCCGGCGTTGCGCACCGCCTCTTCGATCCAGCGGGCCAGCGCGATCTCGTCGTACAGAACCACCTTGTGCGGCGGGCCGCGGCGCCAGTGCAGCGCGCCCTGCGCGTCGAGGTCGCGGAGGATGTCGTCGGCGATGCCGCGGGTCAGCTGGTAGCCGTCGAAGCCGTTGGAGAACAGGCCGGCGAACAGCCCGATGACGGAATTCACCGCCTGCCCGCCCAGCGTCGGCAGGCTGTCCGCCAGCACCACGCGCCGGCCGAGCCGCGCCGCGGTCAGCGCCGCCGCCACGCCTGCGATGCCGGCGCCCACCACGCAGAGATCGGCCTCCACCAGCGTCGGCGCGGCCGCCGGGGGCCGCCGCACGGTCCGGGTCGCCGTCGAGGGCTCCGCCTGCACCGCCATGACCTCTCCTCCCCCATTTCGTCGCGCTGGGGTATTCCCTCCGCTGGCGAGGAAGCAAGCCCCCAGGTGGCGGCGCAGCTTTCGCGAAACGCGAAAGATGGCCGCGCCGCCTGATGGGTGCCTTCCCCTCCCGGCAGGCGTTACAAGGGACCATGGAGGAACGACGCGTGACGCATGACCTGGCCGGCGCCGTGGATTGCGACCTGCACCCGGACCTGCCGCCGGTGGCCGCCCTGCTGCCCCATCTCGACGGCCACTGGGCCGATGCGATGGTCGAGCGCGGGATCGAGAGCCTGGAGACGGCGAGCTACCCGCCGAATGTCCCGCTGACCGCCCGGCCCGACCGGCGCCCCCTGCTGGGGACCGGGGTGGAGGGGCTGCGGGGCGCGACGCTGGACGCCTGGGGTCTCTCGGCCGGCATCCTGAACCCGCTGTTCGGCGCGCATCTCGTCTTCAACGCCGACATGGCGGTGGCGCTGTGCCGGGCCTTGAACGACTGGGTGGCGTCGAACTGGCTGGACCGCGATGCGCGGCTGCGGGCCTCCATCGTTATCCCCCTGCAATCCGTGCCCGACGCGGTGGCGGAGATCGAGCGCCTTGCCGCCGATCCGCGCTTCGTGCAGGTGCTCGTGCCGGCGATGGGGGAGGTGCCCTATGGCCGCCGCTCGCTCTGGCCGGTGTGGGAGGCCTGCGCCCGGCACGGGTTGCCCCTCGGCATCCATGCCGGCAGCGCCTACCGCCATCCGCCGACCTCGCTCGGCTGGCCGTCCTACTTCGCCGAGGACTACGCGGCGCAGTCGCTCGGCTTCCAGGCGCAGCTCGGCAGCCTCATCACCGAAGGGGTGTTCCAGCACCTGCCGGAGCTGAAGGTCGTGCTGATCGAGAGCGGCGTGACCTGGCTGCCGTCCTACCTGTGGCGGCTGGCCAAGTTCTGGCGCGGGGTGCGGAGCGAGGTGCCCTGGCTGCGGGAGAGCCCGGCCGAGGTGGCGCGCCGCCATGTCCGCCTGACCATCGCGCCCTTCGACGCGCCGGAGGATGCGGCGGTGGTGGCGCGGCTGATGGACCAGCTGGGCGGCGAGGAGATGCTGCTCTTCGCCTCCGACTGGCCGCACTGGCAGTGGGACGGCGCGGCGCCGCCGCTGCCGGCGGGCATCCCCGCCGACGTGGCGCGGCGGCTGATGCAGGACAACCCACGCGCCACCTATCCACGCCTGTCCCAGATGGTGCCGGCATGAACGAGCAGCTTCCCACCACCCGCGCCGAGACGGTGAGGGCCAGCCGCACGCCGCTGGTGGATTGCGACATCCACCCGCGGCTGCGCCAGCCTTCCGACCTGAAGCCCTACATGTCCGCGCGCTGGTGGGACCACCACGTCACCTACGGGCGGCGCGTGCGGCACGGCTTCGCCAAGGGCCATCCCTATCCGAAGGCGCATCCGGTGGACGGGATGCGGCGCGACAGCTTCCCCCCCGACGGATCGATGCCGGGCAGCAGCCTCGACTTCATGCGGTCGCAGTATCTCGACCCCTGCGGGGTCACGCATGGGGTGATGAACGTGCTGTCCCCGACCGGCGCGGGGGAGAGCAACCTCGACTATTCGGCTGCGCTGGCGAGCGCGGCGAATGACTGGCAGCTGGACGCCTTCGCCCACCGCGACCCGCGGCTGCACGCCTCCATCTGCGTCCCCTACGAGGATGCGGAGGCGAGCGTGCGGGAGATCCGCAGGCGCGCCGCGGACCCGCATTTCTGCCAGGTGCTGCTGCTGTCCCGCACCGCGGAAGCCCTGGGCCGGCGCCGCTACTGGCCGATCTACGCCGCGGCCGAGGAGGCGGGGCTGCCGGTCGGCATCCATGTCTTCGGCTATTCGGGCCACGCCGCGACCAGCACGGGCTGGCCGAGCTTCTACATCGAGGAGATGGCGGAGCACGGCTCCTCCTGCTCCGCGCTGCTGACCTCCTTCCTGTTCGAGGGCGTGTTCGAGCGCTTCCCGCGGCTGAAGCTGGTGCTGGTGGAGGCGGGCTTCGCCTGGCTGCCCTCGCTCGCCTGGCGGCTCGACCGCGCCTGGGCGCGCAACCGGGCCGAGGTGCCGCACATGACCCGCCCGCCCTCCGAGGTGCTGAAGGCGCATGTCTGGGTGACGACGCAGCCGATGGAGGAGCCGGACCCGCCGAAGCCGGCGCATCTGCTGGACACGATGGGCTGGATCGGCTGGGACCGCATCATGTTCGCCTCCGACTACCCGCACTGGGACTTCGACGACCCGGACCGCGCCCTGCCGCACATGCTGGACCCGGCGGCGAAGGCGGCGATCCGGCACGGCAACGCGGAAGCCGTCTACCGCTTCGCGCGGGGGCGGTGATGGCGAAGCACGTCGTGGCCCGCGCGGCCGAGATCCCGCCCGGCCAGCGCAGGCTGGTCCGCATCGGCGAACGCGCGATCGTGGTGTTCAATGTCGGCGGCGAGTTCTTCGCGCTGAACGACCGCTGCCCGCATGGCGGCGGCAGCCTGGCCTGCGGCGTGCTGACCGGCCTGGTCGAGAGCGACGCGCCCGGCCGCTACAGCTATTCCCGCAGGGGCGAGATCCTGCGCTGCCCCTGGCATGCCTGGGAGTTCGACATCCGCACCGGACGGTCCGTCTGCGACCCGCGCCGGATGAAGGTGCGGCAGTGGCCGGCGCAGGTGGAGACCGGCGCGGCGCTGGCGCAGGAGGGATATGTGGCGGAGACCTTCCCCGTCTCGGTCGAGGACGAGTACGTCGTGGTCGAAGCTTGAAGCCCGCCCCGCGGCGGGGATAGATGGCGGCAAGGTGCAATCGATTGCGCCGCCATGAGGGAACGGGGTCCAGCCATGACCGACACGCCGCCGGGCCGACGCGCCCTGCTCTCCGCCACCGCGCTCGCCACCCTCGCCGTGGCGCTGCCCGCGGGGCGCAGCGCCATCGCGCAGCAGGCGGCCGCCGCGCCCGCGCGCCCCATCCTGGTCCGCGGCGCGCGCATCCTGTCGATGGACGCCGCGACCGGCGACCTGCCGCGGGGCGACATCCTGGTGGAAGGGGGCGTGATCCGCGCCGTCGCGCCCTCCATCGACGCCGCGGATGCGCTGGTGGTGGACGGCGCCGGCCGCATCGCCATGCCTGGCCTGGTGAACGGCCACATCCACCTGGCGCAGACGATGCAGCGCGGCCTGTCGACCGAGCATTCCTTCGTCACCTATTTCCAGCAGATCGTGCTGCGCCATTCCAACCGGATGACGCCGGATGACGTGAAGCTGGCCGACCATGCCGGCGGGCTGGAGCAGATCGCCGCCGGCACCACCACCGTGATGGACTGGTCGCGGGAGACGGTGTCGCCCGACCACGCCGATGCGGCGGTGGAGGGCATCGCCGCGGCCGGCATCCGCGCCATCCTCGCCTACACCACGCCGCCGGTGCCGCAGGGCGGGGATGCGGCCGCGCTCAACGCGCGGATGATGGCGCATGCGCGCGCGCTGATGGGCGGACGGCTGCCCTCCCTCATCGGCCTCTGGACCTGCCTGCAGGGGCCGGACTTCCTGCCGCTGGAACCTGCGGTCGCCGACATGCGCCGCCTGGCGGAGCTTGGCGTGCCGGTCGCCATCCACACCGGCGCCGCGCACTACGCCAACCGCAAGCCGCGGCTGCTGGCCCAGCTCGACGCCGCCGGGCTGCTGAACGAACGGCTGCAGGTCGTCCACGCCAACCTGCACGAGGAGGACGAGTACCGCCTGGCCGGCGGCAAGGGCGTGATGATGTGCGCGACGCCGGAGGTGGAGATGCGGATGGGCCACGGCCAGCCCGCGATGTTCAGGGCGGCGGCGGCGGGGATGCGCGTCTCGGTCGGGACCGACATCCCCTCGATGGTCGGCGGCGGGGTGCTGCCGCAGCTTCGCATCGCGCAGGCGGCGGAACTGCACCGCATCAACCTCGCGGCCGTGGCGGAGACGCGGCAGGTGCCGACCACCCCCGCCGTCACCGCGCGGCGGATGCTGGAATTCGGCACCATCGGCGGCGCGGCGGGGCTCGGCCTGGACCGCGTCACCGGCAGCCTCGCGCCCGGCAAGCGCGCCGACCTCATCCTCGTCCGCACCGACACCGCGCTGGCCGCCCCGGTCAGCGACCCCGCGGGCGCTGTGCTGCTGCAGGCCGGCGCGGGCGAGATCGACACCGTCATCGTCGATGGCCGCATCCGCAAGCATGAGGGCCGGCTGGCCGACCCCGACGCGGCGGCGGTCTTCACGCGGCTGCAGGCGCGGGCGGAGGAGATGGCGGAGGCCGCGCGGCGCGGGTGACATGCCCGCGCCCCGGCTTGCCCGGGGCGCGGCGCTGCGGCACGGTCGCGCCGGCGTGAAGGGGGTTCTTGCGATGCGCGTTCGGAACGGGCTGGCGTGCCTGCTGGTGGCCGGTGGCCTCGCCGGTCCTGCCCTGGCGCAGCAGCGTGGCCAGCCCGCGCCCCCGGCGCCCCCGCCCGCGGCCCTGCCTTCCGAGGCGGAGCGCAGCACCGCGAGCTTCGGCGACTGGACCGTCCGCTGCGAACGCCTGCCCGGCCCGCCGCCGCGCCGGCAATGCGAGATGACGCAGACCGTGCAGACGCAGGGCCAGCAGGGGACGCAGCCGCAGCCCGTGGCGCAATGGGCGGTCGGCCGCACCGCGCCGGGCGAGCCCTTCCGCTTCGTCGTGCAGCTGCCGGTGAACCTCGCCTTCGCCACGCCCGCGCGCGTGGTGGCGGATGGCGACCCGGCGGTGGGGCTGAACTTCGCGCGCTGCCTGCCCATCGGCTGCTTCGCCGAGGCGACGCTGGGCGAGGAGGCGCTGCGCCGGCTGCGGGCCCGCAACCCCGACCAGCCCGGCCGGGTGGAGTTCCGCGACGCGGCGGACCGGGAGATGCAGTTCCCGCTTTCCTTCCGCGGCTTCGCCCAGGCGCTCGCGGCGCTGAACGCGCCCTGACGCCGCCGCGCCGGCGTAACCTTCGGCGCGGCGCCGCGTTCACCCCGGCATGACCCGCGCCGCCGATCCCGACCCGCCGCCCCAGCTTCCGGGCCTGCCGCCGCTGACGCCGGAGCAGGTGCCGACCGAGGCGCCCGCGGCGCCGCCGCCGGGCGAGTTGCCCGGCCTGCCGCCGCTGCCGCCCGAAGCGCCGCCGCCCGCGCCGCCCGGGCCCAACCCGGAACTGCCCGGCCTGCCGCCGACGCCCCCCGAGGGTCCGCCCGCCGCCCCGCCCGGGCCGGGGCCCGAGCTTCCCGGCCTGCCGCCCACGGCGCCGCAGCCCGCCGGGCCGGGCCCGGAACTGCCGCCGGCGGTGACGCCGACGGAAATGCCCTCCATCTCGCCGCCGGGGCCGGAGATGCCGGCCCCGATGGCGTGACGGATCACGCCGTCCGCGGCAGCCGGCCTTCCAGCGGGTAGGCCGGGTCGTTGTAGCCCGGCGTGCTGGGATGGCCGGGCGGCACCAGGCTGTCCACCAGCGCCTCGTCCTCCGCGGTGAAGCGGTAGTCGAGCGCGGCGACATAGCCCATCCACTGCGCCTCGGTCCGCGGGCCGGCGATGGGGGCGGTGACCAGGCGGTTGTTCATCACCCAGGCGACCGCGAACTGCACCGGCGTGATGCCGCGCGATTCGGCATGCGCCTTCAGGGTCTGCGCGATCCGCAGGCTTTCCGGCCGCCATTCCGTCTCCATCATCCGCTTGTCGGCGCGGCCGGCCCGCGTCTCGGGGTCCGGCTTCGCGTCGGGGGCGTATTTCGCGGTCAGCACGCCGCGGGCCAACGGCGAATAGGGCACGACGCCCAGGCCGTAATGGGCGCAGGCGGGCAGGTGCTCCACCTCCGGCATGCGGTTCAGCGCGTTGTAGTAGGGCTGGCTGACCACCGGGCGGTCGATGCCGAGCGAATCGCAGATCCGGCAGATCTCCGCCACCCGCCAGGCGCGGTAGTTGGAGACGCCGAAATAGCGCAGCTTGCCGGCGCGGATCAGGTCGCCAAGCGCGTGCACCGTCTCCGCCAGCGGGGTGTCGTGGTCCTCCTTGTGGAGGTAGAGGATGTCGATGGCGTCGAGGCCGAGCCGCCGCAGGCTGCCCTCCACCGCATCCACGCAGTGCCGCCGCGACAGGCCGCGGTCGTTCGGGCCGCGGCCCATCGGGTTGGCCAGCTTCGTCGCCACCACCCACCAGCCGCGGTTGGGCTTCACCAGCCGGCCCACCACCTCCTCCGACGCGCCGCCATTGTAGGCATCCGCCGTGTCGATGAAGTTGATGCCGATGGAGCGCGCATGGTCGGTGATGCGCGCCGCCGCCGTCTCCTCCGTCGCGCCGCCGAACATCATCGTGCCGAGGCAGAGCGGCGAGACCTTCAGGCCGCTGGCGCCGAGCTTGCGGTATTCCATCGGGCATTTCCCCTGGCTGTTCGTCCCGCGCAGTCTGCACGGCACGGAGCGCGCGGCAATTCGCTTGCGTGACGGCGCGGAATCTTTCTTGCTTGCAACCAGGCATGAGGCCACCACCGGGAGACCACCGCATGATCCGCCGCCGCCACCTCCTCGCCGCCGGCACCGCGCTTGCCGCGGCACCGCTCGCCGCGCCCGCGCTCGCCCAGGCGCCCTGGCCGGCGCGGCAGATCCGCCTGGTGGTGCCCTACCCGCCGGGGGGGGCGAGCGACATCGCCGGGCGGCTGCAGGCGCAGGTGCTGCAGGAGGGGCTCGGCGTGCCGGTGGTGGTGGACAACCGCGCCGGCGCGGGCGGCACCATCGGCACCGCGCATGTCGCGCAATCCGCGCCCGATGGCTACACGGTGATGATGGCCAGCCCGTCGAGCCATCTCGGCGCGCCGCTGTTGTTCAAGACGCCGGGCTACGAGGGCGTGGACGACTTCACCGCCATCGCCACCTTCGCCACCGGCACCGCCATGGTCTGCGTGAACCCGCGCCTGCCCATCCACAGCATCCAGGACCTGGTCACCCATGCGCGGGCCAATCCGGGGCGGCTGAACTACGGATCGGCCGGGGCGGGCGGCGCGAACCACATGCTCGGCGTGCTGTTCATGCAGCGCACGGGGGTGGAGCTGACGCATGTGCCCTATCGCGGGGCGGCGCCGGCGCTGGCGGACCTGATCGCGGGCAACATCCAGGTCGTGTTCGACAGCTTCTCCGGCGTCATCCCGGCGGTGCGGGCGGGGCAGGTGCGGGCGCTGGCGGTGACCAACCCGACGCGCTGGCCGCTCGCGCCCGAATTCCCGACGGTGCAGGAAGGGGGCGTGGCGGATTACGACCTGCCGAGCTTCTCCGCCGTGATGGGCCCCCGCGGCATCCCGGAGCCGATCGTCGCGCGGATGAACGCCGTCATCAACGAGGGGCTGAAGAACCCGCAGCTGGTCGAACGCCTCGCCGCCAACGGCAATGCGCCCTATCCGTCGACGCCGGCCGAATTCGCGGCGCTGATGCGCGCGCAGCGGACGGTGTGGCAGGAACTGGTGCGCGCGACCGGCCTGCAACCCGAATAGGGCGAAAGGGCCGGCCGGACAGGCCGGCCCCGTCAGCCGGCCGGCAGCGGCGCCAGTTCGGCCGGCGTGATGGTCCAGGCCGCGCCACCCGCCGGCGGCTCCATCCGCAGCGGCAGGGCGTTCGGCGTCCGCACATTCGCCTCCAGCCCGCAGGCCTGGCGGAGCGCGCGGAACAGCGCGCCATGCGCCACCACCAGCACCGGCGCCGGGCGGGCCAGCGCCCGGTTCACGCCGCGCACCGCGCGGTCGCGCAGCCCGGCGAAGGTCTCGGCGCCCTTCGGCGTGTAGGTGCCGGCGATCCAGTCGTCGTACCAGTCGCCCATCGGCAGGCCTTCCTGCTCGCCAAAATTCACCTCCTGCAGGTCGGCATCGGTCTCGACCGGCAGGCCGATCGCCTCCGCCGCGATCTCCGCCGTGCGGAGCGCGCGCATGAGGGGGGAGGCGACGATGCTGGCGATGCCGAGCGGCGCGAGGGTGGCCGCCGCGCGCCGCGCCTGCACCAGCCCCACCGCGTTCAGCGGGATGTCGGTGCGGCCCTGCGACAGGCCCTGCGCGTTCCAGTCCGTCTCGCCGTGGCGGAGGAACCAGAAGGGGGTGGGGTGGAGCGTCATGCCGCCGCGCCCCGACGTCAGGCCGCCAGCCCTTCCTGCGCCAGCGTCCGCTGCACCGCCGGCCGCGCCAGCATCGCCCGCAGATGCGCGTCGAGCTTCGGCGGCAGCGTCATGCCGCTGCGGCGCGCGGCCCAGTATTCCACGAAGAACAGCGCCGTGTCGGCCACCGAATAGCCCGAGGGCAGCACCCATTCGCCGCCCTGCCAGCCGTCCTGCAGCACGTCGAAATACTTCGCGGCAAGCTGCTTGCCCATCTCCACCGTCTTCGGCACGTCCTCCTCGCGCAGGGCGAAGTTGGCGGGGCGGAACTGCCGCGTGAAGCCCTGCGGGTGGATGGTGCCGCAGACATAGTCCAGCATCTCCATGCAGCGCGTCTCGCCCTCCAGGTCGGCGGGGATCAGCTTCGCGTCGGGGTTGGACTTGGCCAGCCAGGCGGCGATCACCGGGTATTCCGTCAGCGCGCGGCCGTCGCCGCGGTCCAGCGCCGGCACCTTCGACTTCGGGTTCACCGCCTTGAATTCGGGCTGGTGCTGCGCGCCGTCCTTCAGCGCGACGAGCGACAGCTCATACGGCTTGCCGATCTCCTCGAGGATGATGTGGATGCCGACCGAGCAGGCGCCGGGCGAGTAGTAGAGCTTCATGGATCGTCCCTCCGGGGTTGGCGCGTTTGTAGGGGCCGGCGCGGGGCCTCGCCAGCCCCCCTTGCCAGGGCGCGCCGCGCGCTGCATGGCGGTGGCCGAGGAGGACCGCCATGACATCCCGCAGACGCCTGCTTGCCGCGACCGGCGCCGCGCTCGCCCTGCCGCGGATCTCGGCCGCGCAGGAAGGCTTCCCCTCGCGCAGCGTCACCATCGTGGTGCCCTTCCCGCCCGGCGGCGGGACGGATGTGCTGGCGCGCATTCTCGGCCAGCATTTCCAGGAAGCCTGGCGTCAGCCGGTGGTCACGGAGAACCGCGGCGGCGGCGCGGGCCGCATCGGGATGCAGATCGTCCAGCGCGCGCAGCCGGACGGCCACACGCTGATGGTGACCTCCACCGGCGGCATGATGGGGCTGGCCGGCGCCGAGCACCGCTTCGTGGTGCGCGAGCACCTGACGCCGATCACCCTCGTCGCCGCGCCTGCCTATGTGGTCGCGATGCATCCCGGCGTCGGCGCGCGCAACGTGGGGGAACTGATCGCGCTCGCGAAGTCCCGCCCGCCCGGCCATTTCACCTTCGGCAGTTCCGGCACCGGCGCGGCAAGCCATCTGGCGGCGGAACTGTTCGCCTCAATGGCGGGGATCGAGATGCTGCACGTCCCCTATCGCGGCACCGGCCCGGCGCTGACCGACCTGGTGGCGGGCCGCATCCACCTGATGTTCGCCCCGCCCCAGACGGTGGCGAGCGCGGTGGCGGCCGGGCAGGTCGTGAACCTGGCGGTCACGTCGGAGCGCCGGACCGCCCTGCTGCCGGGCCTGCCCACCGCGGCGGAAAGCGGCCTGCCGGGCTATTCCGCCGTGGGCTGGTTCGGGCTGTTCGCGCCGCGCGGCGTCCCGCCCGCCATCGCGGAGCGCATCGCCGCGGACGCCGCCCGCGCCCTGACCCTGCGCGAGACGCGGGAGAGGATGGCCGGCCTCGGCGCCGAGCCGGAGCCGATGACGCCCGACGCCTTCAGCGCCTATGTGGACGCCGACATCGCCAAGTGGCAGAGCGTCGTGCGTGAGCGCAACATCACCCTGGAGTAGCCGCGCGCGATGATCCGGTTGGCCACCTTCCTCTCGAAGGGCGATGTGCGCCCGCGGCTCGGCGCGGCGGAGGGGGAGACGCTGCGCGACCTCACGGCCGCGCATGGCGCGGATCTCGACATGCGCCGCGCGCTGGCGCTGCCGGCGGAGGAGCTGCGCGCGGCGATCGCCGCGGCGCCGCGGCGGCTGGCGCTGGCCGATGTCCACCTGCTGCCGCCCATCCCCGACCCCGGGAAGATCTTCTGCGTCGGCAAGAACAGCAAGGTCCACCGCGCGGAACTGGTGCGCGAGGGCATGCTGAAGGAGGACCCGCAGGAGCCGACCGGATTCGTGAAGCTGCGCGAGGTGATGGTGGGCGACGGCGCGCGCGTGGCGCGGCCCGAGGGCATCACCACCTTCGACTACGAGCCGGAGCTTGCCTTCATCGTCACGAAGCGCGCCTTCCAGGTGCCGCGCGAACGGGCGCGGGACCATGTCGGCGGCATCACCGTGCTGAACGACCTGACGGCGCGGGAGATCCAGAAGCAGGAAGTCGCGTCGGGCACCAAGTTCTGGGTGTCGAAGAACATGCCCGGCTTCTGCCCGGTGGGCCCCTTCGCGGTGCCGATGGCCGAGATCGCGGACCCCTACGACCTGTGGCTGACCTGCGAAGTGAACGGGCAGCAGCGCCTGCGCGTCAGCACCGACGAATACATCCACCGCATCGAGGGCATCATCGCCTTCTTCACCCGCTTCATGCCCTTCGAGCCCGGCGACGTGATCGCCACCGGTGCCCCGCGCGGCACCGCGATCGGCCACCCGAACGCGGCGGAGCTGTACCTGAAGCCCGGCGATGTCTGCGTGGCCGGGCTGGAGGGGGTGATGCGCATCACCACCCATGTCGTCGCGCCGGGGGAGGCGTAGGGGCCCACCTGGCCCCACGCCGGCCGCGGGAAGGGGCGCCGGGCTACAGCCGCCACCGCCGGTGCTGCCACAGCCACTGGCCCGGATGCTCCCGCACCCAGCCCTCGACGATGTCGTTGACCTGCTGCGTCGCCGCCTGGATGTCCACCTGGCCCTTCGCGTCGCGGGCCAGTTCCACCGCCTCGGTCAGTTCCAGGCGGAAGCGGTTGCCGGGCAGGCGGATGGCGCGGGCGCCGTGGATCGGGCAGTCGAAGCGCCGCGCCAGCCGCGCCAGCAGCGGGTTCGCGCTGGCCGTGCGGCCGAGGAAGCGGATCCTCGGCCCGCGGCCGAAACGCTGGTCCACCAGCATGCCGAGATGCAGGCCCCGGTCCAGCGCCTCCATCATGCGGATGGGGGCGGAGACGCCGGCCGGGATCAGTTCCCCCATCACGCCGCTGCGCATCCGCAGCACGTCGCGCGCGATCGCCCGGTTGTTCGGCGTGCGGTAGAGCGCGGCGGAGGGCAGGCCGTGCCGCAGCGCGGCCACCGCCGGCAATTCCCAGTTCGCCAGGTGGGCGGCGAAGAAGATCGCGGGCCGGCCATCCTCCATCAGCCGCGTGAAACGTTCCGCGCTGCCGGGCGCGAGTTCGATCCGGCCGCGTTCGGGATGCGCCGGGTCGTGGTCCCAGAGCGCGCCGAGATGGACGTATTCGCAGGCCGTGCGGCCCAGGTTCTCCCAGCTCTCCCGCAGGATGCGCGCGCGGTCCGCGGCGGGCAGCCCCGGCAGGGCGGCGTCGATGTTCTCCCGCGCGATGCGGTGCGCCGAGGTGAGGGGGCCCAGCATCCGCGCCGCCGCCGCGCCGAGGTTGGACGCCCGGTCGGGCCCGAGCGCGCGGACGAGCGTGAAGGCGCCGCGCACCAGCGCGGCCAGGGATTCGTCGGAGAGGCGGCGGAGGGTGTCGCGCATGGGGTTGCGCGGGTTCTTGCCCGCACCCCGCCCCCTCCCGCAAGCGGGGGAGGGGCGGGGGGCGGCGCGGGCCGCTACAGGGTGACGACGATCTTGCCGAAGACGCGGCGGGATTCCAGCCGTTCCAGCCCCTCCGCGAAGCGTTCCAGCGGCACCACCGTGTCCAGCACGGGGCGGATGCCCTGCGCCATCTTCGCCACGGCGTCGCGGACATTCCCGATCCGGCAGCCGAAGCTGCCGAAGATGTGCAGCTGGCGCTGGAAGATCATCATCAGGTTGGTCTCGGCCGAGACGCCGGAGGTGCTGCCGCAGGTCACCAGCCGCCCGCCCATCCGCAGGCTGAGCAGCGAGGCCGCCCAGGTCGCCGCGCCCACATGTTCGAACACCACGTCCACGCCGCGCTTGCCCGTGACGCGCCGCGCGACGGAGGAGAAGTTCTTTTCGCTGTAGTTCACCGCATGGTCGGCGCCGAGTTCCAGCGCCTTGCGGCACTTCTCGTCATCGCCCGCCGTCGCGATGACGGTGCAGCCCAGCGCCTTCGCCACCCGGATCGCGACGGAGCCGATGCCGGACCCCGCGGCCTGGATCAGCACCGTCTCGCCCGGCTGCAGCTTCGCGTTGTCGAACAGCATGTGCTCGACCGTGCCGAAGGTGACGGTGGAACAGGCCGCATCCTCGAACGGCACGGCGTCGGGCACCTTCACCAGCGTCCGCGCGGGCACGTTCGCCACCTCCCGCGCGAAGCCGTCGATGTGGAAGCCGGCGACGCCCTGGACATTCTCGCACAGGTTGTCGCGGCCCCCGCGGCAGGCGGGGCAGGTGCCGCAGGTGCGCGCGCCATAGGGGGTGGCGCGTTCCCCCACCGCCCAGCCGGTGACGCCGGGGCCGATGGCCGCGACCTCGCCCGACGCCTCGGCGCCCACCACCAGCGGCAGGGTGCGCTGCGCGAAGGCCATGCCCCGCCAGCCCCAGACATCGATGTGGTTCAGCGACACGGCGCGGATGCGCAGCTGCACCTCCCCCTCGCCCGGCGGGGGCGGGGGCGGCAGCTCCTCGAGCCGCAGGTCGCGGTCGCCATGCAGGCGCAAAGCCTTCATCGGCCCGGCTCCCCGCTCAGCACCAGGCAGACATTCTGCCCGCCGAAGCCGAAGCTGTTCGACAGCACATGCGACACCTTCGCGTCGCGCGCGGCGTTCGGCACCACGTCGAGGCTGATGGCCGGGTCGGGCTCGGCATGGTTGATGGTGGGCGGCAGCCTCTGGTCGCGGATGGCCAGCAGGCTGAACGCCGCCTCGATCGCGCCGGCGGCGGACAGGGTGTGGCCGATCATCGACTTGTTCGACGAGATCGGCGGCGCGTCGTTGCCGAAGACGGCGCGCATGCCCAGCGTCTCCATCTTGTCGTTCTCCGGCGTGCCGGTGCCGTGCGCGTTCACGTAGGAGATGTCGGCCGGCCGCAGCCCCGCATCGGTCAGCGCGCGGCGCATCGCGGTGATGATGGCGCCGCCATCCGGGTTCGACCGCGTGCGGTGGAAGCTGTCCGACTTCTCGCCCGCGCCGCGCACCACGCCCAGCACCTTCGCGCCGCGTGCGCGGGCATGGGCCAGGCTTTCCAGCACCAGGCAGGCGGCACCCTCGCTCATCACGAAGCCGTCGCGCGTCCTCTCGAAGGGGCGGGACGCGCGGGTCGGGTCGTCGTTGCGGGTGGACAGCGCCGAGAGGAGGGAGAAGCGGATCAGCGATTCCGCCTGCACCGTGCCGTCCGCCCCGATGGCCACCACCGCCTCCGCCTCGCCGCGCTGGATCGCCTCCACGCCGAGCTGGATGGCCGACGCGCCGGTGGCGCAGGCGGTGCTGATGGCGATGGGCGCGCCGCGGGTGCCGAGATGGGCGGCCAGCCCTTCGCCCACGCCGGCGAAGGCGGCTTCGGGGTAGAGGTCCGGCACCGCGCCGGCGGCTTCCGCCAGCGCGGGATAGCGCGGCTCCGTCGCCGCACGGGCCAGGGCGAAGCGGTGCGGCCATTCCACCTCGACCGGCGGCATGCCGAGCATCAGGGGGCCGGGGAAGCCGCCCGCGCCGCCCAGCCCCGCCTGCGCCAGCGCCTCCTCCGCGGCCATGCGCGCCATGGTGGCGACCCGGCGGGAGGAGACGAAGGGCGCGCCCGCGGCCTCGCCCGGCAGGTCCACCGTGCCGGCGATGGTGGTGCGCAGATGCTCCGTCGGGAAGCGGGTGATGCGGCGGATGCCGGACCGGCCGGCCAGCAGCGCCGCCCAGTTGTCCGCGACCCCGAAGCCCAGCGGCGTGACGAGGCCGAGGCCCGTGACCGCGACCACCGGGCGGCCGGCATGGTCCTTCATGGCTGTTCCCCCGCCGGGATGGCCGACAGATGCGCCAGCGCCTCGCCCCGCCAGGCGGCGAAGCCGGTCACCAGGATGTCGCGCGGCGCGCCTTCGAAGGGGGCTTCCAGCGGCTCCAGCGGGGCGGGGAAGGCGCCGTCGGAGAGCGACAGCGCGGCGAGCGCGATGCTGGCGGGGAAGGTCGCCTCCACCCCCCAGCCGATGCGGCTGCCGGCCGCGCGCACCGCCAGCGGGCGCGTCAGCGCGCCGAGGAACTCGCGTTCCGTCACCGTCGGGCCGGCGACGCCGGTGGCGCCCGAGATCACGGCCAGCCGCCCGTCCCCCAGCGCCGGCGCGATGCGCGCGAAGGCATGGGCGGGGCCGTCGCGGCCGCTGTCCTCCGCCGTGCGGCGCGCCTGGCCGGACACCACGTTGTGCAGCCGCGCCAGCCCCTTCGCGCCGCGTTCCCGCGCGCTGTCCGCCGTCTCCAGCACCAGGAAGGCGCCGAGCGTGCCGGGGATGGCGCCGGGCGCATCCGTGCGCGAGAAGACGGGTGCCCAGCCGCCCCGCCGCAGCAGCCCGCCGGCATGGTACAGCAGCAGCAGGTCCCACCGGGTCGCGACGAAGGCGCCGCCCGCCAGCGCGATCCGCCCGCGCCCTTCCGCCAGGCGCTGCGCCGCGATGCGCACCGCATCCGCGCCCGCCTGCTCCTCCCCCATCAGCGTGCGCGACGCGCCGGTGACGCCGTGGACGATGGAGATGTTGCCCGCCAGCAGGTTGGACAGCTGCGCCAGGAACAGCGTCGGGCGCAGCCCGCCGGCCAGCATCTCGTTCAGCCGCACCGCGGCCTCATCCGGCGGCAGCGCGCCGAGGGCCGCCAGCACGCTCTCGTCGAGCGCGAGGTCGCGCTCCCCGCCGCCGGCGGCGACGATGAGGTCCATCTCCGCCACCAGGCCGCGCGCGCCCGCATCGTCGATGGCGAGCCCCGCGGCATAGGTGCCGAGGCGCTGCCAGGGCTCCATCTGCCGCTGGTCGCCCTTCTTCGGGATCTGCCGGTCGAGTTCCAGCGCCGGGCCGGGGTGCAGCGCGAAGGGCGCGTGGCTCGCGGCGTCGAGCGCGGGCGGCGTGCCGGCGGCAAGCACCGCGCGGTGCGCCTCCCGCCCCTCGCCCGCGCAGGAGACGAGGCCGATGCCCGTCACCCAGATCTCGTTGCTCGGCATGGCTCAGCTGTGGCCCGGAAGCCCGATCCGGCGGGCGGTGGCGACCATCGCCTCGCGCAGCGCCTCGGCGGGGAAGGGAAGGATGCGGTAGGTGATCTCGGCATCCGCGATGCGCTTGCCCGCGCTTTCGATCCGCGCTTCCGCCACCGCGTAGCCGGACCCGTCATGGGTGCGGCGGGCATGGACCAGCAGGGGCGCGCCGGGGCCGACGAAGCCGCGGAACTTCGCCTCGTTCACCTTGGACAGGAAGGGCATGCGGGCCAGCCCCTCGATCGACAGCAGCAGCCAGCCGCCGGCCTGGGCCATCGTCTCCACCAGCAGCACGCCGGGCACGATGGGGTGGCCGGGGAAATGCCCCTCGAAGACCGGGCTGGCCTCGGGCACGCGGCTTTCCACCGTGATGCTCTCGCCCTCGAGCGTCACGACGCGATCGACCATCTGGAAGTATTCGAGCCGCATGGCGGCGGGTCCGGCGGCCGTCAGGCCTTCTTCGCCGCGACCAGCTCCTCGATCCGCTGGGCGAGGTTGCCCATGACGAAATACTGCTCCGCCGGCGCGGTGCCGGCATTCACTTCCTGCGTCCAGGCCTCCACCGGGACCTTGATGCCGAAGGCCTTGTCGATGGCGAAGACGATGTCGAGGAAGTCGAGGCTGTCGATGCCGAGGTCGTTGATCACATGCGCCTCGGGCCGGATGGAATCGCGCGCGACCTCGCTGTTCTCGGCGATGATGTCGGCGATGCGGTCGAAGACCGGGGAGGTCATGGGGCGGGCTCCGGGCGGAGGGGGCGTTTCCGGGCGGTTTGGCCCGATCCGGCCGGCTTGTCCAGCGCCGGGCCCGGCCGGCGGCTGCGGCGGGGCGCTGCGCCCTTGCCTTGCAGCCCAGCTTCCGCTAGGGCTCCGCCCCGCGTCGGCACCCCTGGAGGCCGGCGTTTTCATTTTGAAGGAGCCTGGCAATGGTCCAGACGGTTCGGATCGAAGCCGTGGCGCGCGCGAATGCAGGTAAGGGGGCGGCGCGTGCGACCCGGCGGCAGGGGCTGGTCCCCGGCGTGGTGTACGGCGCGAAGCAGGAGGCCACGCTGGTGGCGCTCGACCCGCGCGACGTCATGAAGGAACTGGTGAAGGGCGGCTGGCAGTCGCACCTCTACGAGGTGGCGGTGAAGGACGGCCCGACGGAGCGCACGATCATGCGCGACGTGCAGTTCGACCCGGTGACGGACCGCCCGATCCATGTCGACTTCCAGCGAGTCGCGCCGGGCGCGCGCATTCGCGTCCGCGTCCCCGTGACCTTCCTGCACGAGGACACCTCCCCCGGGATCAAGGCCGGCGGCGTGCTGAACGTCGTCCGCCGCGAGGTCGAGGTGATGGCCGAGACCGACCGCGTGCCCGAGAAGTTCGAGATCGACCTGGCCGAGGCCAAGATCGGCGACGGCCTGCGCTGGTCCGCGATCAAGGACAATTTCGGCGCCCGCCCGGTGATCGCCGGCCGCGACTTCATGGTGGCCTCGATCGCCGCGCCGACCACGGATGCGGATGCGGCCCCCGCCGCCGCCGCCCCGGCGCCCGAGCCCGCCAAGGGCAAGGGCAAGGCCGCCCCGGCCAAGGGTGGCGCGGCGCCCGCCGCCGCCAAGCCGGCCGCGCCCGCCAAGAAGAAGTAGCCTTCTTCCCTCCCTATCCCCTCCCCGCCCCGCGGGGAGGGGGCGTCACCGACCGCGCCTTGCCCCGGCGCAGGGAGCCCCGCCCATGCTGCTCTGGGTCGGCCTCGGCAATCCGGGGCAGGAACATGCGCGGCAGCGCCACAACATCGGCTTCATGGCGGTGGACGCCGTCGCGCGGCGGCACGGCTTCACCCCCTGGCGCAAGCGCTTCAAGGGCGAGGTCGCGGAAGGCATGGTCGGCGGCGTGAAGGTGCTGGCCCTGAAGCCGATGACCTACATGAACGGGTCGGGCGACGCGGTGCAGCAGGCGGCCGGCTTCCACAAGATACGGCCCGCGGACATCTGGGCCTTCCATGACGAGCTCGACCTCGCCCCCGGCAAGGTCCGCGTGAAGCGGGGCGGCGGCACCGCCGGCCACAACGGCCTGCGCGACATGCAGCGCGCGCTCGCGACCCCCGATTTCGGCCGGGTGCGGCTCGGCATCGGCCATCCCGGCCACAAGGACCGCGTCACCGGCCATGTGCTCGGCAACTTCGCCAAGGTGGAAACCTGGGTGGAGCCGCTGCTCGACGCGGTGGCGGATGCCGCCCCGCTGTTGGCGGCCGGCAAGGCCGAGGAGTTCATGACCCGCGTCGCGCTTCTCACGCAGGAGGCCTGAGCCGATGGAGACCCCCGAGAGCGAGCTGGCCGCGGAGTTCGGCGGCAACCTGGCCACCCCTGGCCCCGAGGATTTCGCCAACGGCGCCGCCGCGCTCGCCGCCGGGCTGGTGCGAGAGGCGCAGGCGCTGTCGGCCAGCGCCGCCGCGCTGCGTGCCACCGCCATGGGCACCCCGCCCGGCGTCGCGGGCGGCGAGGCGCTGGGCGACGTGCGCCGCGCCCGCACCGTGCTGGCCGCCGCCGGGGAAGCCGCGTTGCGCGCCGCGCTGGCCATCGACGCCTCGATCCTGCTGGCCGACGACCGGCCGGCCGCGGCGCATGCGCGCAAGATCGCCGAGGCCGCGCGGCGCGTCGGCCTGCCCGCCACGACGCTGGCGCCGCTGCTGCGCGCCGCGGCACTCGACTTCCGCACCGACGACGCGGCGGCGCGCATCGCCGCCTCCACGCTCGCAGCCGATCTCTGCGCGCTGCTGAACCAGGACAACTGAGATGGGCTTCAATTGCGGCATCGTCGGCCTGCCCAACGTGGGCAAGTCGACGCTGTTCAACGCGCTGACGCAGACGGCTGCGGCGCAGGCGGCGAACTACCCCTTCTGCACGATCGAGCCGAATGTCGGCCGCGTCGCCGTGCCCGACCCCCGGCTCGGCATCCTGGCCCGGATCGGCAAGAGCCAGAAGATCGTCCCCACCAGCCTGGAATTCGTGGACATCGCCGGCCTGGTGCGCGGCGCTTCCAAGGGCGAGGGGCTGGGCAACCAGTTCCTGGCCAACATCCGCGAGGTGGACGCCATCTGCCACGTCCTGCGCTGCTTCGAGGACGGCGACGTCACCCATGTGGAGGGCAGCGTCGACCCGGTGCGGGACGCCGAGACGGTCGAGACGGAGCTGATGCTCGCCGATCTCGACAGCCTCGAGAAGCGTGCGCAGGGCCTGGTGAAGCGCGCCCGCGGCGGCGACAAGGAGGCGGTCGCGCAGATGGCGCTGATCGAGCCGCTGAAGGCCGCGCTCGAAGCCGGGCGCCCCGCCCGCACCGCCGTCCCGAAGGGCGAGGAGGAGGCGGCCAGGCGGCTCCAGCTGATGACCACGAAGCCGGTCCTCTATGTCTGCAACGTCGAGGAGGGATCGGCCGCCACCGGCAACGCGCACAGCGCGCGGGTGTTCGAGATGGCGCGGGCGCAGGGGGCGAAGGCGGTGATCGTCTCCGCCGCCATCGAGGCCGAGATCAGCCAGATGCCGGAAGCCGACCGGGCGGAGTTCCTCGGCTCCCTCGGGCTCGAGGACAGCGGGCTCGACCGCATCATCCGTGCGGGACACGACCTGCTGGGCCTGATCACCTACTTCACCGTGGGCCCTAAGGAGACGCGGGCCTGGACCATCGCACGCGGCACCAAGGCGCCTGGCGCCGCGGGCGTGATCCATGGCGACTTCGAACGCGGCTTCATCGCGGCCGAGACCATCGCCTATGACGACTACGTCGCCCTCGGCGGCGAAGGCGGCGCGAAGGAAGCGGGGAAGATGCGGGTCGAGGGGAAGGAATACGTGGTCAAGGACGGCGACGTCCTGCTGTTCCGCTTCAACGTGTAGGGGGCGGCTTCCGCTCCGCCCTATTCCGCCGTCGCGCCCACCGCCTGGATCACCCCCCGCCACCGTTCGCTCTCCTCCGCCATGAAGCGGGCGAAGTCCGCCCGGCCCATGCGGCGGGGGAGGGAGCCGCCGGCGATGATGCGGCCCCGCAGCTCCGGCTCCTCGATCACCGCCAGCAACTCCGCCTCCAGCCGCGCCAGGATCGGCTCCGGCACGCCCGCGGGGGTGCAGAGGCCGAACCAGCCGGTGGAGGTGATCTCCACCCCCTGTTCGCGCATCGTCGGCAGGTCGGGGAAGGCGGGGACGCGTTCGGTGCCGCTGACGGCGACCGGGCGCATCCGTCCGGCCTGCGCCATCTGCGCCACCGCGGAGATGGACTGGAACAGCAGGTCGATCCGGCCCTCGATCAGGTCCGTGTTCATCTGCCCGCTGTTCGTATAGGGCAGGTGCTGCATCGGCACCCCGGTGATGACCTGGAACTGGCTGCCCGCCAGGTGCTGCGACGACCCCGCGCCGACCGACCCGAAATTCATCGGCCGCCCCTGCGCCCGCGCCCAGGCGATGAACTCCGGCAGGGTGCGCGCCGGCACGGCGGGCGGGATGACGACGATGTTCGGGACCAGCGCGATCATCCCCACCGCCGCGAAGTCGCGGTCGGGGTCGAAGGGCAAGGACCGGTACAGCCACTTGTTCGCGGCATTCGCCGCGATGGAGGCGAGCCCCACCGTGTAGCCGTCCGGCGCCGCGCGGGCCACCGCGGCCATGCCGATATTGGTCCCGGCGCCGGGGCGGTTGTCCACCACCACCGGCTGGCCGAGCCTGGCCTGCATCCGGTCCGCCACCAGGCGGGACAGCACGTCGCCCGCCCCGCCCGCCGGGCCGGGGTTGATCCAGCGCACCGGCCGGTTCGGCCAGTCCCCGGTCTGGGCGGTGGCGGGGCGCGCCAGGCCCGCGGCGGCCAGGCCGAGAAGCGCCGCGCGGCGCGGCACGGGGGCGAAGGGCATGGCGGGTCTTCTCCTGGACCTTCCGACACTGGGTCGCCCCCCGCGGAGGCGCAAGCCTTCATGGAATGGATTTCCGCCGTCGCGATCTGGCGCCTGCCGCTGCCTGTGGCACGCTGCGCGCCCTGCATGCGGTGTCGAGGGAGACCGGGGATGGGCGACGTTCTGGGCTGGCGCTGCAAGTTCGGGGTGATGGGACCCTCCACCAACACGGTGGTGCAGCCGGATTTCGACGCCATGCGCCCGGCGGGCGTCACCAACCACTACAGCCGCATCTTCACGCCGAATGCCGACGCCATCTCGAACGAGACCTTCCTGGCCGGGGCGCGGGTGATCGGCGGCAACACGCTGGATGCGGTGCGCAGCGTGATGACCTGCCGGCCCGACCATCTCGTGATGGGCATGTCGGCCGTGACCTTCTTCGACGGCGCGAAGGGCGCCGACCGCTTCGTGAAGGAGGTGGAGGAGCTGTCCGGCCTGCGCATCAGCGTCGGCAGCCATGCCTGCACGGCCGCCTTGAACGCCCATGGCGGGGTGCGGCGGATCGCGGTGCTGTCGCCCTACTGGCCGGCGATGAACGAACAGGTGGCGCTGTATTTCGGCGACATGGGCTTCAGCGTGGTGCGCGACATCGCGCTGCGCTGCCGGTCCTGGACCGGCATCGCGGAGGTGACGCCGAAGCAGTGCGTGGCCGCGATCAAGGAACTGGACGGCGACGACGTGGACGCCATCGTCCAGGTCGGCACCAACCTGTCGATGGTGAAGGTCGCCGCGATGGCGGAGATGTGGCTCGGCAAGCCCGTCATCGCCATCAACGTCGCGACCTACTGGCACGCGCTGCGCGCGCGGGGGATCACCGACAAGGTCGAGGGCTGCGGGACGCTGCTGGAGAGGTTCTGACCCGCCGCCTCACCTCGCCTTCGCCGCCCGCCCCAGCCCCGCCATCGCCACCGCGGCGAGGAGGAGGCTCGCGATCCACCAGGGCTGCCAGACGCCGAAGCTGAGCTGCCCCGTCACCGCCCCCGCCACCGCCGCGCCCAGCGCCGCGGCCGGCACCGGCGTGGCGCCGGCGGCCAGCAGCACGGCGGCGGCCAGCGCCGCGGCCAGCACCGCGCCCACCGCGCCGAGTTCGAGCCAGACCTGAAGCGCCGCGTTGTGGGTGTGCAGCGGCAGGCGCTTCGCGCTCGGCGCCGCGAACCAGTGGCGCGCCTCGGGCGAGGTCAGGCCGAAGCGGGCCAGCGTCGCGGCGTCGAAGGTCTCGTCCCCGCCCGGGATCGACCGGCTGGCCTCCATTCCCCAGCCGATCGCCGGGCGTTCGGCGATCCGGTCCTCGACGAAGTCCCAGATCAGCACGCGATGCGCGGCCGATCTGGGGATGCCCTCCAGCGCCGGTGCGCGGGCCAGCAGGGCGGCGAAGGCCAGCGGCGCGAGGAGGAAGGCGGCCGCCAGCGCCGCCGCCGCGCCCATCGCCACGGCGCGCCGCGCCGCCAGCGCCGCCGTGGCGGCGCCGAGCCCGAGCACCGCCGCGATCTTCGCGGAATCGCCCGGCAGCCACAGCGCCACCGCCAGCCCCGCCGCCGCCACCGCCAGCCGCAGCGCCATCGGCACGCGATGCGCGGCCAGCGCCAGCGGCAGCAGCAGCGCCAGCAGCGACACCGCCGGCTTCAGCCCGAAGCCGATCACCGGGTTGGGTGGCGGCAGGCCCCGCACGGCGCGGCGCAGCAGGTTGTCCGTCGCGTGGTCGAAGCCCAGCAGCAGAATCCCGGCCGCCAGCCCCGCGACCAGCGCCGGACCCATGCGGCGCAGATGCGCCGGGTCATCCGCCGCCACCGCCCGCCCCGCCATGGCGCCGAGCAGCAGCAGCGCGGCCAGCGCGCCCGTTGTCTCCGCCGCGCGTGCCGGCTCGATCGACCAGGCGGCCGAGGCCAGCGCCCAGCCCAGCAGCGCCGCGGCCAGCGCCAGCATCGGCGTCGGGCGCGGCCAGGGAAGCGCGCGGTGGATGCGCCAATGCGCGACGACGGACAGCAGGAAGGCCACCGTGACCGCCGGCGCCATGGTGCGGAACTGCAGCACCGCGATGGCCGGCGCGGTTGCCAGCAGCACGGTGACGGGCAGGCTCGGCGCGCGGTGCCAGGGGGTGCTAGCGGCGGCCGCCATGCTTCTCCGGCTCCAGCTTCGCCTTCAGGTAGGACAGCAGCGGGAAGGCGCCGGTGCAGAGCGCCAGCAGCACGCCCCAGCCGCCTTCCCGGTAGCCCCGCCGCGCGACGTAGCTCTTGAACGCGCGGGAGGCGAAGCGGCGCAGGTTGCCCGCCAGCGTGCCGATCTCGCCCGCCGCGATCAGGTCCGCCGCCCTGGCCGAGGAATACTTGTCGAGTCGTCGGAGCATGTCGGAGATGTCGCGGTCCACCAGGTGGACCAGCGCCCCCTCCTCGATGCGCGGTCCCTCGCGGCCGGTCCAGTCGAGGCCCGGATGCACGCGCTGCGCCCGCCACCGCTTGGCGCCGCGGCGGGACAGGCGGGGGACGGAGGTGGTGCCGAAGCTGCCCGCCCAGCCGTGGCGGACCAGCCTGTCCCCCACATAGTTGTCCACCCGGACCTGGTGCCAGGCGAAGGGGCTGTCCGCGACTGTGCGGCGGATCGCGGCGGCGAGGGCGGGCTCCACGCGTTCGTCGGCGTCGACTTCCAGGACCCAGTCGCCGGTGCAGGCGGCGAGGCCGGCGTTGCGGCGTTCGCCCTCCAGCTCCCAGCCGCCCTCGATCACGCGCGCGCCGTGGCGGCGGGCGATGTCGGCGGAAGCGTCGGTGGTGCGGTCCAGCACGACCACGACCTCGTCGGCGAAGGCGAGGGAGGCGAGGCAGTCGGGCAGGCGGTCCTGCTCGTTGCGGGCGACGACGAGGGCGGAGAGGCGGGGGGAGGGCTGGGTCATGCGGTCGCAGGGGAGCGCCGCCCCCCTGCACCCCCCGCCAGGAGGCTTAGCCTCCTGGACCTCGATCCGTTGATCGCCGAAGGCGGAGGGGGCTTCAGGCCCCCTCCGCCTTCGGCGATGAAGACGCATGGGTCCCAAGGGGCCACTGCCCCTTGGCGGGTGGGGTGCGGGGAGGGCGGCGCCCTCCCCGTGGCCGCAAGCCCCGCCCTCACGCCGTCCTGTCGCCCCCGCCGCCCGCCAGCGCCGCCTGCGCCGCCGCCAGCCGCGCGATCGGCACCCGGTAGGGCGAGCAGGACACGTAATCCAGCCCGACCCGGCCGCAGAAATGGATCGAGGCCGGGTCCCCGCCATGCTCCCCGCAGATGCCGAGCTTGAGGTCGTTCCTGACCCGCCGCCCCTTCTCGGCCGCGATCTCCACCAGCGCGCCCACGCCCTCGATGTCGATCGACACGAAGGGGTCCTTCGGCAGAATGCCCTTCTCCGTGTAGAAGGGCAGGAACTTGCCGGCATCGTCGCGCGACAGGCCGAAGGCGGTCTGCGTCAGGTCGTTGGTGCCGAAGCTGAAGAAGTCCGCGCTTTCGGCGATGGCGTCGGCGATCAGCGCGGCGCGCGGCAGCTCGATCATCGTGCCGACCTGGTAGGTGACGTGGTAGCCGCTCTCGGCGAAGACCTCCTGCGCCACGCGGTCCACCATCGCGCGCATGATCTCGAGCTCGCGCTTCGCCATCACCAGCGGGATCATGATCTCCGGCACCGGCGCCTTGCGCGTCTCCTTCCCGATGGCCACCGCCGCCTCGAAGATGGCGCGGGCCTGCATCTCGTAGATCTCGGGATAGGTGATGCCGAGCCTGACGCCGCGATGGCCGAGCATCGGATTCGCCTCCGACAGGTCGGAGACGCGGCGCGTCATCGTCGCGACATCGGCGCCGAGGCTCGCCGCCACCTCCTCGATCTCGCTGTCCTTGTGGGGCAGGAATTCGTGCAGCGGCGGGTCGAGCAGGCGGATCGTCACCGGCAGCCCCGCCATGATGCGGAACAGGTCGATGAAGTCCTGCCGCTGGAAGGGCAGCAGCCGCGCCAGCGCGTCGCGCCGCCCGCCTTCCGTCTCCGACATGATCATCTGGCGCACCGCGCCGATGCGCTCGGGGTCGAAGAACATGTGCTCGGTGCGGCAGAGCCCGATGCCCTCGGCGCCGAACTTCCGCGCCGTCTCGGCGTCGAGCGGTGTCTCGGCATTGGCGCGGACCTTCATCTTCCGCACGCCGTCGGCCCATTCCATCAGGGTCGCGAAGTCGCCCGACAGCTGCGGCTCGATCATCGCCACCGTGCCGGCGAAGACCTCGCCCGTCGCGCCGTCGAGCGTGATGGTCTCGCCCGCCCGCACCAGCCGCCCGCCGGCGGACAGCGCCTGGGCCGCGTAGTCCACGGTGATGGAGCCCGCGCCCGCCACGCAGGGCCGGCCCATGCCGCGCGCGACCACCGCCGCGTGGCTGGTCATGCCGCCGCGGGTGGTCAGGATGCCGCGGGCGGCGTGCATCCCGTGGATGTCCTCGGGGCTGGTCTCGATGCGGACCAGGATCACCGCCTCGCCCTTCGCGGCGCGGGCCTCGGCCTCGTCGGCGGAGAACACCACCACGCCGCAGGCCGCGCCGGGGCTGGCCGGCAGGCCCTTGGCCAGCGCCTTGCGCGGCGCCTTCGGGTCCAGCGTCGGGTGCAGCAGCTGGTCGAGCGCCTTGGGGTCGACGCGCTTCACCGCCTCCGACTGGTCAATCAGGCCTTCGCGCGCCATGTCCACCGCGATCTTCAGGCTGGCGGCCGCGGTGCGCTTCCCGTTGCGCGTCTGCAGCATGTAGAGCCTGTTCTGCTGCACCGTGAACTCGATGTCCTGCATGTCGCGGTAGTGCCGCTCCAGCGTCTCGCGCACCCTCACCAGTTCCTGGTACGCGGCGGGCATCGCCGCTTCCATGCTGCGCTCGCCCGGCTTGGCGCGGGCTTCCGACATGGGCTGCGGCGTGCGGATGCCGGCGACGACATCCTCGCCCTGCGCGTTGATCAGGTATTCGCCGTAGAAGATGTTCTCGCCGGTCGAAGGGTCGCGCGTGAAGCAGACGCCGGTCGCGCAGTCGTCGCCCATGTTGCCGAAGACCATCGCCTGCACGTTGACCGCCGTGCCCCAGTCCGCCGGGATGTCGTGCAGCCGGCGATAGGTGTTGGCGCGGGCGTTCATCCAGCTGCCGAACACCGCCCCGATCGCGGCCCAGAGCTGGGCGTGCGGGTCCTGCGGGAAGGGCCGGCCGGTCACCTCCTCCACCATGTCCTTGTAGCCCGCGACCACGCGGTGCCAGTCCTGCGAGGTGAGCTGCGTGTCCTCCTCCACCCCGCGGTCGAGCTTCACATGCTCGATGATCTCCTCGAAGCGGTGGTGGTCGACGCCGAGCACGACGGAGCCGAACATCTGGATGAAGCGGCGGTAGCTGTCCCAGGCGAAGCGCGCATCGCCCGACGCGGCGGCGAGCCCGTCCACCGTCGCGTCGTTGAGGCCGAGGTTGAGGACGGTGTCCATCATCCCCGGCATCGAGACCCGCGCGCCGGACCGGACGGAGACGAGCAGCGGCCTGTGGGTGTCGCCGAACTTCGTGCCGACCGCCGCCTCGATCCGCGCCAGCGCCTCGGCCACCTGCGCGCGGAGCTCGGCGGGGTAGGACTTGCCGTGGGCGTAGTACCAGGTGCAGACCTCGGTCGTCACCGTGAAGCCGGGGGGCACGGGAAGGCCGATGCTGGCCATCTCGGCCAGGTTGGCGCCCTTGCCGCCGAGGAGGTTCCGCATGTCCGCGCGGCCCTCGTTGTGGCCGGCACCGAAGCTGTAGACCCATTTGGTCATCGGACGGCGAGCTCCTGCAAAAGGCGAGGCGTTCCGCTGCGGCCTGCCGCAGACCCGCCCCTCACGGCAAGCGCCGTGCCGGGACGGATGTTGCATCGCAGCGAATCAACCCTCGATACGAGAGAAGTCTGCGACCGCATCCATGGCGGTGCGCAGGCGCGCAAGCAAGCGTAGACGGTTGCGCCGGAGTTCCGGTGCGGGATCGTTCACGGTCACGCGGTCGAAGAAGGCGTCCACCGGGGCGCGCAGCGCGGCGAGCGCCGACATGGCGGCCCCGTGGTCCTCCCGCGCGAGCGCGGCCGCCGCGGCAGGTTCCGCCGTACCGAGCGCGGCGGCCAGCGCCACTTCCTCGGTCGCCGCCAGCAGCGCGGGATCGACGGCGCCGGCATGGGGGCCGTCCTTCTTCTCCTCGATGCGGAGGATGTTCTGGGCGCGCTTGTAGGCCGCGAGCAGGTTGGTGCCGGTCTCGGATTCGACCAGCGCCTTCAGCGCATCGGCCCGCGCCAGCAGGCGCAGCAGGTCGTCCCCGCCCCCCGCGCCGAAGGCGGCCGAGACCACGTCATGCCGCGCGCCCTCGGCGCGGAGCTGGACGCGCAGACGCTCGGCGAGGAAGTCCACCAGCCCCGCCGCGAAGGCCGCGACCATCGGCGGATGCGCGCCGCCCCGCGGCGCCTGCCAGCCGGTCTTCATCACGTCCTGCGCCACGGCCATGCCGAATTCCGGCTCCGGCGTGACGCCGACGGCCTGCGGGAAGCCGAAGAAGGCCTCGGCAAAGGCATCGGAAAGGCGCAGCCGCAGCCGGTTCTCCCGGACGATGCGGATGACGCCCAGCGCCGCGCGGCGCAGCGCGAAGGGGTCGCCGCTGCCGGTCGGGCGTTCGTCCACCGCGAAGAACCCCGCCAGCGTGTCGATCTTGTCCGCCAGCGCCACCGCGATGCCCACCGGCTCCGCCGGCACCGCATCGCCGGGGCCGAGCGGCTTGTACTGCGTGCCGATGGCGTCGGCGACGCGCGGATCCTCCCCGCCATGGCGCGCGTAGTAGCGGCCCATCACGCCTTGCAGCTCGGGGAACTCCCCCACCATGCCGGAGGCGAGGTCGGCCTTGGCCAGCCGCGCCGCGCGCGCCGCCAGGTCCGGATCGGCGCCGACCTGCGGCGCGATCCAGCGCGCCAGCCGTTCCAGCCGCGCGACCCGCTGGCCCTGCGTGCCGAGCTTCGCGTGGAACACCACGCCGTCCAGCTTCGGCAGGAAGTCCTCCAGCGCCTGGCGGCGGTCGGCGTCCCAGAAGAAGCGCGCATCCGACAGGCGGGCGCGCAGCACGCGCTCGTTCCCCGCCACCAGCGTCGCGCCGCCGTCGGTCGCGGCGATGTTGGCGACCACGCCGAAATACGGTGCCGCCGAGCCATCGGGCGTCACCAGCGCGAAATAGCGCTGGTTCACGCGCATCGTGGTCCGCATCACCTCGGGCGGCAGGTCCATGAAGGCGTCGTCGATGCGGCCGAGCAGCGGGACCGGCCATTCCACCAGCCCCGCCACCTCCTCCAGCAGCCCGCGGTCGGGCACGATGGAAACCCCCTTCGCGGCGGCCAGCTCGGCCAGCCCGTCCTCGATCGCCTTCGCCCGCTCCGCCGCGTCGAGGATGACTCGGCGCTGCCGCAGCCCGGCCTCGTGCTCCGCGGCGCTCCGCACCGCGAAGGCGCCGGGCGCCATGATGCGGTGGCCCTCGGTCTCGTTGCCGCTGAGGAGGCCCGGCAGATCCTCGATGGCGAAGGGCACCACCTCCCCGTCGAGGATGGCCAGGATGCGGTGCAGCGGGCGGACCCAGGTGAAGGGCCCGTTCCAGCGCATCGACTTCGGCCAGCCGAAGCCGCGGACCAGGCCGGGCAGGGTGCGCGCCAGCAGGTCCCGCGCCGCGATCGTCTCGCCCGGCTTGCGCAGCACCCAGAAGCCGCCCTGCTCCTCCAGCCGGTCCCGCGTCGCGCCATGCTTGCGGAGGAAGCCTTCCAGCGCCGCCGGCGGCGCGGAGCTGCGCGGCCCGCGTTCCTCCTTCCCCTCCGTCGTCACGCCCGCGCGCAACGTCGCGACCAGGCCGATGCGCCGCGGCCCGTGGAAGCCGCGCGGCGCGCCTTCCAGCACGGGCGCCGCGGCGGCGGCGAAGGCGCGGCAGAGGTCGTCCGCGCCGCGCGCCTGCATGCGCGCCGGGATCTCTTCCGAGAAGAGTTCGAGCAGGAATTCGGGCATGCCCTAGAGAGCTTTCTTCACGTCGGTCTGGGCTGGGGGGTGGCGCCGGGGCAAGCTCACCGCTCCCCCGCCACCCAGGCCTCGCAGCAGCGCTTCGCCAGCGCGCGCACCCGGCCGATATAGGCCTGGCGTTCCGCCACGCTGATGGCGCCGCGGGCGTCGAGCAGGTTGAAGCGGTGGCTCGCCTTGATGCACTGGTCGTAGGCGGGCAGGGCCAGCGGCGGGTCGTGGTCCAGCAGCGACGCGCATTCGGCTTCCGCATCCGCGAAGTGGCGGAACAGCATCGCGGTGTCGGCGGCGGTGAAGTTGTGGTGGCTGTATTCCACCTCGGCGCGGCGGAAGACCTCGCCGTATTTCACGCCGCGGCCGTTGAAGTCGAGTTCGTAGACGTCGTCCACGTCCTGGATGAACATGGCCAGCCGTTCCAGGCCGTAGGTCATCTCGAAGCTCGGCACCTCGCAGGGGATGCCGCCGACCTGCTGGAAATAGGTGAACTGGCCGACCTCCATCCCGTCGCACCAGACCTCCCACCCCAGGCCCCAGGCGCCGAGCGTCGGGCTCTCCCAGTCATCCTCCACGAAGCGGAAGTCGTGGCGCATGGGATCGAGGCCGAGGTCGCGGTAGGAGGCGATCAGCAGGTCCTGCGCGTCGCGCGGCGACGGCTTCATGATGACCTGGTACTGGTAGTAGTGCTGCAGCCGGTTCGGATTCTCGCCGTACCGACCATCCGCCGGCCGGCGGGAAGGCTGGACATAGGCCGCCGCCCAGGGCTTGGGGCCGAGCGCGCGCAGCGTCGTCGCCGGGTGGAAGGTGCCGGCGCCCACCTCCATGTCGTAGGGCTGCAGGATGAGGCAGCCCTGCGCGCTCCAGAAGCGGTGGAGGCGCAGGATGATCTCCTGGAAGGAGGGCGGCGTCTGGGACATTGCGGGCGCGGGTCTTGCCGGGTGAGGTGTCGCGCCCCAATACCCCCCGTGCGGGGAGGCCGGCAAGCAACCCCGCCCCGACCGGAGACCCCCATGACCCCGACCGAGCGCCTGATCCGCGACTACTACGCCGCCTTCGATGCCGGCGACCGCGCGGCGATGTGCGCCCTGCTGGCCGAGGACGTGGCCCATGACGTGAACCAGGGCCCGCGCCGCCGGGGGCTGCCGGCGTTCCGCGCCTTCCTCGCGCAGATGGACGCCGCCTATGCCGAGCGGATCGAGGACCTGGCGGTGATGGTGGACGGCGCGGGCGGCCGCGCGGCGGCGGAATTCACCGTCTCCGGCCGCTACCTCCGCACCGATCCCGGCCTGCCGGAGGCGCGCGGCCAGGCCTACCGCCTGCCCGCCGGCGCCTTCTTCGAGGTGCGGGACGGCCGCATCGCGCGCATCACCACCTACTACAACCTGCAGGACTGGATCGCGCAGGTCTCGGCATGATACGCCCGGCTGGATTGGCCGATCCATGCGGCCGGTGCAGCCGGCCGAGCGCCCGGATGGGCGCCGCCGCAACTGCGGCGAAGCCAAGGGCCGCGGATGCGGCCCGCCCGGCATTTGAGGGCACGAAAATGCATGCGCCCGGTCATCGAAGATGATTGGGCGCATGAGGGAGGGACGGATGGACCGGGCGACGTTCGAGGCCGGGCTGGAGGCCGATGGCTTCGCCGAGGCGCTGACGCGCCGGATGGAGGCGGGCGCGACCGCGCCCGACCACGCCCACCCCTTCGACGCCAGGCTGTTCGTGCTGGAGGGGGAATTCATCCTCGACCAGGGCGGCACCACCCGCCGCTACGGCCCGGGCGAGGCCTTCGAGGTGCCGGCCGGGGTGCCGCATGCCGAAAGCTTCGGCCCGGCCGGCGCGACCTACCTCGTCGGGCGCCGGGCGAAGCCGTAGCGCCTACAGCCCCAGCCTGCCCCAGGCGGCGCGCTCCTCCAGCGCCGCCACCGCGCCTTCGGCCACCGCCTGCGCCGCGATCCCCGGCAACAGCCGCAGCGGCCAGGGCGGGCGGCGCTGGCCGACGGTGACGAGCTTCGCTTCCTCCCCGAAGCGGGCCTTCACCTCGGACGAGACCTCCCCGACCCGGTCGGCGAGGCCGAGCTCCACGGCGCGCTGGCCGGTCCAGAAGCGGCCGCTGAACAGGTCCGCCTCCTCCGCCTTCAGCCTGCCGCCGCGGCGGGCACGGACCCAGTCCTTGAAGACATCGTGCAGTTCGTCGAGCAGGCCGCGCAGCCGCGCCACATCCTCCGCCCGTTCCGGTCGGAAGGGGTCGAGGAAGCTCTTCTCCGTCCCCGCCGTGTGCAGCCGCCGCTCCACGCCGAGCTTCGCCGCCGCCTCCTCCAGCCCGAAGCCGGCGCTGATCACGCCGATCGAGCCGACGACGGAGGCGCGGTCCACCACGATCTCGTCCGCCGCGCAGGCCAGCCAGTAGCCCCCCGATGCCGCGGCGTCCTCGACGCAGGCGATCACCGGCACCCCCTTCGCCTCGGCCAGCCGCCGGATGCGCTGCGCCACCAGGCTGGACTGCACCGGCGACCCGCCGGGGGAGTTGATGGCCAGCACCACGCCGGCCAGGCGCTTGATGGAAAAGGCGCGCTCGATCAGCGGGGCCATGCCGGCGGCGCTGATGCCGGAGGGGGAGAAGCCGCCGCCGCGCGCGGCGATGACGCCCGACAGGCGCAGCAGCGCCACCCGGGGGGAGCGGTCGAGGAAGGGGAGTTTCATCGCCCCCATAGATGCGCCCGCCCCGCCGCGCGGCAAGCACGGGGCTTGCGCGCGCGCCGTATCCGGCCATTCTCGCCCCGCACCGGAGAAGATTGCCGCATGGACCAGGCGCGTCGCGTCCTCATAGCCGGCGCCGGCCCCGCGGGGCTGGTGGCCGCCGCCGCCCTCGCCGCCGAGGGCATCCCCGTGACGGTGGTGGAGCAGGCGCGCGACCTGCCCGACGACCTCCGCGCCTCCACCTTCCACCCGCCGACGCTCGACATGCTCGCCCGCTTCCCCGGCGTGGTGGAGGCGCTGGTCGCGCAGGGGCTGATCTGCCCGACCTGGCAGTTCCGCGACCGCAGGGACGGCGTGATCGCCACCTTCGAGATGGCGCGCCTCGCGGACGACACCGCCCACCCGTATCGCCTGCAATGCGAGCAGTGGCGGCTGACGCGGATGCTGCGCGACATCCTGGCAGCCAACCCCGACGTCGCCTTCCTCTACGACGCGCGCGCCAGCGGCGTGGAGCAGGACGCGGACGGCGTGACACTGACGGTGGAACGCCCGGATGGCGCGGCGGAGCGGCTGCGCGGCGCCTGGCTGGTCGGCGCCGACGGGGCGCGCAGCGCGGTGCGGCGGGCGCTCGGCATCGGCTTCGAGGGGATGACGATCCCCGAGACCTACCTGACGCTGTCCACCACCTTCCGCTTCGAGGAGGCGATCCCGGACCTCGCGAACATCGCCTACATTTCGGACCCCGAGGAGTGGTACGTGCTGCTGCAGACCGCGGGGCTGTGGCGCGTGCTGCTGCCCACCGCGCCGGAGGAGGCGGCGGAGGAGGCGCGGATGCTCGACCCCGCGCGGATCGAGCAGCGGATGCAGGCGGTCTGGCCGAACCCGGCGGGCTACGAGATCCGCCACCGCACCGCCTACCGGGTGCATGAGAGGGTGGCGGACAGCTACGGCCGCGGCCGCGTCTTCCTGGCAGGCGATGCCGCGCACATCAACAACCCGCTGGGCGGCATGGGGATGAATGGCGGCGTGCACGATGCCTTCAACCTGGCCGGCAAGCTGGCGCAGGTGTGGCGCGGCGCCGACCCCGCCCTGCTGGGGCGCTACGAGCGGCAGCGGCGCAAGGTGGCGCTGGATGTCGTGCAGGCGCAGGCGCTGCGGAACCGCCAGGTCCTGAACCAGCGCGACCCCGCCGTGCGCCGCGCCTTCCATGACGAGCTGCGCGCGACGGTGGCCGACCCGGCGCGGCACCGCGCCTACCTGCTGCGGAGCTCGATGATCCAGTCGCTCCGGGACCTGGAGGAAGTGGCGTAGGGCCGCGGCGCCGCAGGCCGCCCTTGCCACCCCGCGCGACAGCGCGTAGGCGCGGAAGGCAAGGCGGCGGAGCCGCCGCCCGCCGCGTGAGGGCAGGAATCATGTCAGGTCATCCGGAAGCCGACATCTACCACCGGCAGGGCATGGGCCAGCACGCCGGGATGGGCGCGCGGCCGGCGCTGGTCATCGTGGATTTCGTGGTGGGCTTCGCCGACCCGGCGCATTTCGGCGGCGGCAACATCGCCCCCGCCATCGCGGAGACGGCGAAGCTGCTGGCCTTCGCCCGCGCCCGCCGCTGGCCGGTGGCGCATACCCGCGTGGTCTATGCCGAGGACGGCGCGGATGCCGGCGTCTTCACGCTGAAGGCCCCGTCGCTGCTGAAGCTGACCGAGACCTCGCCCCTGTCGCAGATCGTGCCGGAACTGGCCCCCGCGCGGGGCGAGCACATCGTCCGCAAGCAGGGGGCGTCCGGCTTCTTCGGCACGGGCCTCGCCGCCTGGCTGACCCAGCAGCGGGCGGACACGGTGGTGGTGGCGGGCTGCACCACCTCGGGCTGCGTGCGCGCGACCGTCGTGGATTCCATGCAGCACAATTTCCGCACGGTGGTCGCCACCGACTGCGTGGGCGACCGCGCGCTGGGCCCGCATGAGGCGAACCTGTTCGACATGGGCCAGAAATACGCCGACCTGATGACCCGCGCCGCGATCGAGGCCGCGGTCAGCGGGTGACCACCCCCGGGGCCGGGGCATCACGCCAGCCCGGCGCCAGCACCCAGATGCCGTCGAAGCGCGCCAGCAGGTCGCGCGCGGGGTCCATCCCCTGCCGCGCGGCGGCCAGCGTCGCCTCGTCGCCGAGGGCGTAGAGCGTTCCGGGCTCGTGCCGCCCGGTGGTCAGGCGGTCCAGGACCTCGGCATTCAGCGCCGCGATCCGCGCGGGGTCGAGCCGGGCGAGATAGACCGCATCGGTCGGCAGGCCATGGGTGGCAGCGAAGACCGCGACCTCCTCCCAGTGCCGCGCCTGCATCCCCGTGGGCGCCAGGCGCAACCGGCTGTAGCGCGCGGCGGCCTCGGCCCAGAAGGGGTCCTGAAGGCGCAGCGGCGCCACCGCGGCGCCCGGGGCGTAGGGGCGTTCCTGGAAGGCGAAGCCGCCCCGCAGGTCCGCGGCCTGCACCACCGCCAGCACCGCCAGCACCACCCCCGCGCGGGCCGGCCCGAAGCCGCGGATCATCGCGAAGACCGCCGCGGCCAACGCCGTGTAGGTCAGCGGCCAGAGGAAACGCTCGCTCGCGCGCAGCGCATCGGCGACGGCCTGCGCGCCCGCCGGCAGGGCGAACAGCTCCACCACATGCCCGCCGACCGAGACGCGGTGCGTCACCGCCAGCGCCCACATCCCCAGCACCGCCGCCAGCAGCGGCCAGCGCGCCCGCAGCCAGGGGACGGGCCGGCGCGCATGGGCGACGAGGCCCAGCGCCAGCACGAGCATGACCCCGAGGCCGAGATAGGAATCGCCGACCTCGAGGTGGTCCGGCCCCGGCAGGTCCGGCAGGACCATGCCCCAGCCGCCCGGGTCGAAGGGCGCCAGCAGGTCCAGCTGCATGTGTCCGTAGCCGCCCCAGGTGCCCCCGAAGCCGCCGCGCAGCGCGAAGAAGCCGCCGAGCCAGAGTCCGAGCACCCCCGCCCCCGGCGCCAGCGGCAGTTCCGCCGCCAGCCAGGGCGTGCGCCGCCCGGGCGCGACGGCCCGCGCCAGCCAGTCGGCCGCCCAGAAGCCGGCGACCATCGGCAGCAGGTAGGAATGGATCAGCGAGGCCGCGAGGATCAGCCCCGCCCATTGCAGCAGGCGCCACTGCGCCGCCGCCCGGGTCAGGCACAGGTGCAGCGCCGCCAGCAGCAGGAAATGCGCCCCCAGCGCGAAATGCCAGCCGAGCCGCGCGAGCATGATCGGCGACAGCACGAACAGCGCGGCACCCGCGACGCGCGGCAGCGGATGCGCGGTGGCCAGCCCGATCAGCCGCCAGGCCAGCACGCCCTGCAGCATCGCGCAGGCGAAGTTCCACATGCCCCAGTACTGCGCCACCTCCACCACCGGCCGCAGCGCCTTGAAGGCGAAGGCCAGCAGCGGGATGGAGTCGGAGTAGAAGACCGAGGACGACAGCTCGAGCCCGTAGTCGGGGTTCAGCCCCGGTGGCCAGGCCCAGGGGCTGCGCGCGAAATAGGTCCAGCCGAGCCAGTACTGGACCGGATCGGGGCCGAGCGTGCCGGTCAGCATCCAGCCCGTGTGCGACGGCGGCAGGATGTGGGTTCCGAACATGACGGCCATCGCGGCGAAGCCGATCGCCGCCGCGGCGGCCACCCCCGCCAGGTTCCAGGCCCTTCGCATCGTCCCCTGCGCCCCCTGGCCATCCGCCGGCTGCCCCAGGGCGGGCGCGCCGGGGGCACGGCGTGCCGTCACCCCGCCCGTCACGGCCGGGCGCGGTCCCGCCGGCAGGAAGGCCCGGCAGGGTGGCGGAATTGCGGTCGCCCCGGAATTGCGCCACCCGTCATCGCCGATGGCTCGCGGGCGTCAGACCACCTGGTTCCTCAGCGCCGCCTCGCCGCGGCGAAGGCGCGCCAGGTTCTCCTCCATCAGGTCCAGCACGTTGTCCTCGTAGCTGCGCGTCTCGCCGCCGGTATGCGGCGTGACGAGGACGTTGGGCATCGTCCAGAGCGGGCTCGATTCCGGCAGCGGCTCCTCCGCCGTGACGTCGAGCGCGGCCTGCCCGACCTGGCCCGATCGCAGCGCCGCGACCAGCGCCGCCTCGTCGCAGACCCGCCCGCGCGCCACGTTCACCAGCGCCGCGCCAGGCTTCATGGCGGCGAAGGCGCGCGCATCCATAAGGCCGCGCGTCTCCTCGGTCAGCGCGCAGCACAGCGCGACGTAATCCGCGCGGGGAAGCTGCGCGTGCAGCGCATCCATCCCGTGGATCTCGTCCGCACCCTCCGCGCCGTTGGCGGGGTCGCGCCGCAGGCCGACGACATTCATCCCGAAGGCCTTGGCCAGCCGCGCGAGCCGCCCGCCGATGCGGCCGATGCCGACGACCAGCAGCGTCTTCCCGCCCAACTCGTCCTCGCGCCGCCCGAGGTCGCCGATCATGCCGCGCCAGTGGCGCTTCGCCTGGTTGTCGCGCGCCTCCGGGATCTTGCGGGCCAGCGCCAGGATCAGCGCGATGGCGTGTTCGCTGACCGCGTTCGCGTTGGCCCCCTGCGCGGAGGCGAGGCGGATGCCCGCGCCCGCCAGCACCGCGCGGTCATACTGGTCGACGCCGGCGCTGATGGACTGGATGAAGCGCAGCCGCGGCGCCTTCGCCGCCAGGTGGTTGCGCCAGAAGCCGGAGACGAGCAGCACGTCGGCCTCCCCGATGCGGGCCTCCAGCTCCTCCATGCTCCGCACCTCGATGGCGGGCAGGCTGCCGCCGCGGGCCGCGTAGCGTTCGGCGAAGCGGTAGGCGACATGGGCGAAGAGAAGGGTGGGGCGGTCCGGCAGCATCTGGCTCTCCTGGTCGGGGGGCGACCAAAGCGCCGCGCGCGCCGCCGCGCAAGCTACCCCCGCGCGTGGAGCAGCCGCGCGAGGCGGTCGAATTCCGCGATGGAGAGCGTCTCGGCGCGGCGGTCGCCGGCGATCCCCGCCGCCTCCAGCAGCGCCTCGGCGCCGCCGAGGCCCTTCAGCGACCCGCGCAGCATCTTCCGGCGCTGCCCGAAGGCGGCGGCGGTCAGGCGTTCCATGGCGGCGAACAGCCCGGGGCCGGGGTCCTCGGGGTGCGGCACCAACCCCACCACGGCCGAGAAGACCTTGGGCGGGGGGGAGAAGGCGCCGGGCGGCAGGCGCATCAGGAACTGCGCGCGGCAGCGCCACTGCGCCAGCACGCCGAGCCGCCCGTAATGCTCGGTGTCGGGGGCGGCGCAGATGCGCTCCGCCACCTCCTGCTGGAACATCAGCGTCATGCCCTCCAGCGCGGCGGCGCCGCGCAGCCAGCGCACCAGCAGGGGCGTGCCGACATTGTAGGGCAGATTGGCGACGATGCGGCGCGGCGCGGGCAGCGCCTCGGCCGGGTCGATCGTCATCGCATCCGCCTCCCGCAGCTCCAGCCGCCCGGGATGCAGCGCGACGAGTTCGGCCAGGGCCGCGATGGCGCGGCGGTCCAGCTCCACCGCCAGCACGCGGGCTGCCGGCGTCGCGAGCAGCGCGCGGGTCAGCCCGCCCGGCCCCGGCCCGACCTCCAGCACATGCCGCCCCGCGAGGTCGCCGGCGAGCGCCGCGATGCGGGCGCAGAGCGCCTCGTCGAGCAGGAAATGCTGGCCGAGCGACTTGCGGGCATCGAGCCCGTGGCGCGCGACCGTCTCCCGCAGGGAGGGGAGCGCAGCCGCGCCCCCTTCCGCTGGGGCGGGGTCCGGTGGGGGCGTGGCCAGCGCGGGCTAGCTCCGCATCTCGATCTGCGCGCGGCGGCGCAGTTCGCGCTGCGCCTGGCGGGACAGCAACTCGGCGCGGTCGCGCACCAGCTGCTGGCGCGCGGCGTCGGGCGTGATCTCGGCCTCGTTCCGGCGCTCGCGCGAGCAGACCATGATGACCGCCACGCCGTCGGGCGCGACGATGGGCTGGGTGGCGCGGCCGGGCGGGACGGAGGCGAGCATGGCGCGCAGCTGCGGTGGCTGCACGCCTTCCAGGCGCAGCGGCCCGGGGTCCACGGGGCGGTCGCTGCCGGCGCTGCGGGACGCGGCCTCCATCGCCTCGCAGCTGCGGGCGCTGCCGGCCAGGCCGCGGGCGCGTTCCACGGCGGCGATCTGCTGCTGGGTCGGCGCCTCGGGGTTCAGCGGCGCGGTGAAGGGGAAGAAGACCTGGCGGATGGTCAGTATCGTCGCCTCGTCGCGCCCGACCTCGCGCCGCTGGCGCAGCGCCACGATCTGGAAGCCGCCGGGGACGCGGATGGCGCTGCTGACGGCGCCGGGCGGCATCTGGGTGACGATGCGCGCCACCTCGGGGTCGAGCGCCTCCGGCCCCACCCAGCCGAGGTCGCCGCCCTGGAGCGCGGTCTGCGCCTGGCTGAACTGCGTCGCAGCGACCGGGAAGGGCACGCCCTGGCGGAGCTGGCCCACCACGTCGTCCACGAAGCGGCGGACCTCCGCCTCCTCGCCCGGCTCGTCCACCGGGATGAAGATCTCGGACACCAGGTATTCCGGCTGGCCGGTGCGGGCGCGTTGGGTGGCGATGAAGTCGGCGATCTCGGCCTCGGTCGGGTTGGCCTGGGGGCCGAGCAGGGCGCGGATCAGGCGTGACCAGCCGATCTGCACGCGCAGCTGGTCGTACAGCACCCGCGGCTCCACCCCCGCGCGGCGAAGCTGCGCCACCAGCCCGCCCGCGGGCAGGTTGTTGCGCCGCTCCAGCTCGGTGACGATGCCGGCGATGTCCTCATCCGTCACGGCGACGCGGCGGCGCTGGATCTCCTGCATGCGCAGGCGCTCATCCACCAGCAGGCGGGTGACCTGGGGGGTGAGGCGGTCCAGCACCTGCGGCGACTGCGGCAGCCCGGCATTGAGGGCGAAGAGCCTGCGGCGCCCCTCGATGTCGGCGCGGGTGACGATGTCGCCGTTCACCACCGCGACGATGCGGTTGGCCTCCTGCGCCGCCGCGGGGGGCGGGGCCAGGGCGGAACCGGCGGCGAGGCTGGCGCTGAGCAGCAGCGCGCGGGCGAGGATGCGCATGGCGCTTTCCTAGGCGGGACCGGGCCCGCGGGGAAGGGGGAAGCCGGGGCGCGCCGGCACGGGGCGGCGCCGGCGGTGGTGGGGCACGGGAAATCCCCTACAGCGCGCGGATGCCGAAATCGCCCACCGTCTTCAGCGTGACCCGGAACAGCAGCAGCGTGCCGGAGGCGTATTCCTGCCGCGTCGCCGGGTCCTCCGCCCAGCGGCGGACGAAGCGCGTCTCGAAGATGAGGCACTCGTCCTCGTAGGCGGCGACGGCCTGCGCCGCCACCGGGCGGTCCAGCGCCAGGTCGTAGCGGCCGAACAGGCCGACCCGCCAGTTCTGCGTCAGGTTGAAGGAGGTCCCGGCCGACACCTCGTCGCGCTTGGTGTAGCCGGAACCCGGCAGCGGGTCGCCGCGCAGGTAGCCGGCATTCAGCGCGAAGCGGCCGGCGAAGACGGTGCCCGTCAGGTCCCACAGCCGCGGCTCCTGCGTGTCGCCGTCCAGCCGGGCGCGGCCGGCCAGCTCGAACCAGGGCACGGGCGCCAGCCGCAGCCGGCCCACCCAGTCCGATTCCCGCCGGTCCAGGCCCGAGCCGGTGGGGAAGGTGCGGTCGTCATCGGCGCGGAAGGACCGCCCGACCAGCCCCTCGATCTGGCCGCCATTGGGGAACAGCCAGGCGCCGCGCAGCGCGGCATCGACCCGCGTGCCCCCTTCCAGCCGGTCGCGGCCGGGGAAGCGGTTCAGCGCGAAGAGGTTGGCGTCCGTGAACTCGAAGTCGAGGCTGTCCTCGTTCGGGATGCGCGTCTGCGCCCCGGTGGAGGGGCCGGTCACCACCTGCAGCCGCGGCTCGACCAGCTGGGTGCCCCAGTCGCCGGCGGGGCGGATCAGCGGCCAGCGCCAGTCGAGCGCGGCGCGGATGTTGCCCTGCCCGAAGCTGCCATCGGCGCCGGAGGGGCCGAAATTCGGCGCCATGTCGAGATCCGTCACCCAGCCGCCCACCAGGTCCGCCTGGCTGCGGAAGGTCCAGACCTCGCCGAAGCGGCCGATCAGCGGCAGCTCGTAGCCGGCGCGGGTGCCGAGGCGGCGGGTGTCGGTGCCGGAGCTCCGCAGGATGTTGAAGGCCTGCGCGTCCACCGTGAAGCGGCCGCCGAAGCGGTCGGGCGGGGCCGCGTATTCGGCGTAGCCCAGCGGCAGGACGAAGGGGATCAGGCCGGAGCTGTCCTCGGCGTAGAGGCCCTGGTACAGGCGGCTGTCGAAGCGGACATAGCCCTCCGTCCCCCAGAACCCCTCGGCATAGGCCTCGCTCGTCAGCACGCGGGGCGACCCGTAGCGGTAGGCGCGCAGGTAATCGCGCGAGGAGGCGCGGTTCAGCGTGAAGCCGGTGCGCCAGATGTCGTCGATCGCGAACTGGCCGCGGGCCAGGATGTGGCCGCCGATGCCGGTGTCCGGCGTGTCCTGGCCGAGATGGCCGACCGACCCTTCGAGCGCGACCTGGCCGCTGTTGAAGCGCCGCCGGTAGGCGAGGCCGAGATTCCCGCCCTGGTTGGAGGAGAGGGTCGGCGTGATCGTCGCGTCCGAATGGTCGTCGATCGCCCAGTAGTACGGGATCTCCGCGAAGCCGCCGAGCAGCCGCGTGATCCCGAAGGAGGGCGACAGGAAGCCCGAGGCCCGCGGCGCATCCGGCGAGGCATGGCTGAGATAGGGCGTATAGAGCAGCGGGATGCCGCCGAACTGCACCGAGGCGTCGCGGTAGCGCACGCGTTGCTCGTCGGAATGCAGGCTGGCGATGCGCGCGCGAAGCTGCCAGAGCGGCGGGCGGGTCGGGTCCTCGGGGCAGAGGTCGCAGGCGGAATAGACGACGCGGGCCAGGTCGGTGACCGTGCCGCCCGTGCGCCGCGCGCCCGCCGCGGCGAGCCGCGCGTTGGAGGTGAGCAGCCCGCGCAGCCCCTCGAGCGCGGCGTCGCGCATCCCGCCCGACAGCTCCGCTCGGTCGGCGAACAGCGCCTGGCCGTCGGGCTCGATCAGCACGACATTGCCCTCGGCGGTCGCGATGCCGGTGGTGCGGTTGTAGGTGAAGCGGTCGGCGCGCAGCACGCGGTCGCCCTGCCAGGCCTCGACCCGGCCGCGGGCGCTGACGGTGTCGCTGTTCTGGTCGAACTCCACCTCCTCCGCGGTGAAGGTCACCGGCTCGTTGGAGGCGGTGCGGCCCGCGCCGAGGCCCGACAGGCCGGTCTGCGCCGCCGGCCCGTGCGGCGCCGGCAGCCCGACCAGCACCAGGATCGCGGCG
>NZ_JBNXUO010000017.1:0-99095 GCF_050563535.1 Falsiroseomonas sp. CW058 | reverse complement strand
GGTCGCCGCACCAGGCGACGATGCGGCGGGAGCGGGTGAGCGGTCCGTTGCCGGTTCGGACATTGAGGGGAGCGGCAGGGCCCTGGGCGAGCCTGACGGTGGAGGCACCGCCGAGCCATCTGAGGAGGACGAGGGCATCCGGCCACTGCCTGACCGGCTTCTGACCGAACTCACCGCGCACCGCACGCTCGCGCTGCGTGACGCGGTCGCCGGTGATACACAGGTCGCGACCCTCGCCGCGACCCACGCGCTCTGCCTGCGGCTGTTCTACCGCTACGGCCTCGATTCCTGCCTGGAGATCGAGCCGAAGAGCGCGCTCTTCTCGGCCCAGGCGCCTGGCCTGGCCGACACCGCCTCGGCGCGTGCGATCGAGGCCCGCCACGCGCGCTGGCAGGCACAGCTGCCGGCGGATCCCGGTGAGCTCTGGGAGGTCCTCGCGGGCTTCGACGCCGACAGCCGCGAGGCGCTGTTCGCGCACCTCGTCGGACTGACGGTCAACGCGGTGCACGAGGCCTACAACCGACGGCCGAAGGCGATCGCGCATGCAGATCGCCTCGCCGGGGCAGTCGGGCTCGACATGGTGGAGGCGGGGTGGCGGCCGACGGTGGCCAACTATTTCGGCCGGGTCACAAAGGCCCGGATTCTCGATGCGGTGCGTGAGGGTAAGGGCGAGGCCGCGGCGGAGCTGATCGCCCACCTCAAGAAGGCCGACATGGCGGTGGAGGCCGAGCGCCTTCTCGCCGACACCAGCTGGACCCCCGAGCCGCTGCGTCTCGCCGGTGTACGCGACAGGGGCACGGCGACCGAACCCGAGGCCCTGCCGGCCTTCCTCGCCGAGGAGGGCGAGGGCGGAGCCGACGCCGAGGCCGAGCGACTTCCCGTCGCTGCCGAGTGAAGCCCGCGCCGGTTGGTTCGTCGCCCCGCTGACACTCCCTCTCACCGTCCACCCACCCGAAGCCCGGCCATTGCGCCGGGCTTCGTCGTTTCAGGAGACCCACCATGGGCTGGCTCTTCATGTCGTCGCTCGGCCGGTTCCGCGGCCCTCGCGCCTATCTCGACGATCAGTTCACCTACGCGTGCGGGACGGTCCGCTCGACCGTGCTGCGCTCGGCGCTCGTCCGGATGCGCACCTACTACGCCGCGGTCGAGCAGATCGGTCCAGACATGCCACGCGCGGTGTTCGCGGTCGTCTGCCTCGTCCGCTACAACCCGCGCGACGCGAACGGCGACGTCTTCGGCTACAAGGACATGACCGAGCACATGGGACCGTGCGAGTCCGAGTGCCCGGCGGCGATCCTCGACCTGCTCACGCCGACCGACGCGGACCATGCGCTCGCCTGGCGCGAGCGCTGCCGCGCCGCGGTCGCCGCACGGGCGGATCGTCCGCGCCTGCGCGACGGCACTACGATCGTCTTCGAAACGCCGATCGCCTTCACCGACGGCTCGGCGCACGCCCGGCTGGAGGTGGTGATCGAGCCGGGACGGCCGCGCGCGGTGCGGTTCCGGCCCGCCGGCGGCGACCTCTATCGCATCGGCAATCTCCATCGACACCGCTACACGGTCGAGGGCGCGGTGAGCTGACGGGCAGGGGTCCGGCGCGTCCGCGTCGGGCCCCTTCTTCGTTGAGGAAGGATCGAGAGGGAGAGAGCGGCCGGGAGAGGGTGTCCGGAGCCGGTTCGAGAGAGCGGAAGCCACCCGGACATCCCCGTTCCGCTCCCGGAGTTCCTCCTCGTGCCCCATCCATCCCTCGAGGCAGCGTTCGCGCGGTCGCCGTCCACTGCCCGTGCCGTCACGCCCGAAGCCCTGCTCGCTGCCGCGCAGAGGCTCCTGCCCACTCTCATTGCCGGGCAGCCCGTCGACGCGCGCGCGCTCCGCGACGCGATGACCGCTGCGACGGGCGGCTCGGACGCCGAGGGCGCCTGGGTCTGGAAGGACGCCTACGAGGCGTGCGAGGCGGCGCAGGTCTTGTTCCTCCAGCGCTTCGGTGCGGCGCTTGCTGCCAAGCCCGTCGCGGCGCGCCTTGCGGCGTTGACGAAGGTGGCGGCGCTGCTGCCGACGCACACGCGCCGGTCCGAGGAGGGCCAGGCGCTGCAGCAGTTCTCGACGCCGCTGCCGCTTGCCCTCGTCGCCGCGCAGGCCGCCGCGATCGGTCCCACCGACCTCGTGCTCGAGCCGTCGGCCGGCACCGGGTTGCTCGCCATCTTCGCGGAGATGGCCGGCGCCGACCTCGTGCTCAACGAGCTCGCCGACACCCGCGCCGGGCTGCTTCGCCTCCTCTTTCCGGCGGCCTCCGTCACGGACCACGATGCGGCGCGCATCCACGACCATCTCGACGCAGGCGTGCGGCCGAGCGTCGTGCTGATGAACCCACCCTTCTCCACCGGCGCGCATGTCGAAGGGCGTGTGGCCGACGCGGCCTATCGGCACATCGCCTCGGCACTGGCGCGCCTCGCCGATGGCGGCAGGCTGGTCGCGATCACCGGCGCGTCCTTCTCGCCCGACAACCCGGCCTGGGCGCTGGCCTTCGCGCGGCTGAGCGAGCGCGGGCGCGTGGTGTTCAGCGCGGCGATCGGCGGCCGTGTCTACGCGAAGCACGGCACGGCGGTCGAGACGCGGTTGACCGTCATCGACCGCCTTCCGGCGCACGCTCCGGCCTCAGTGCCGGCCTCGCACCCGATGGCCGGCGATGCCGCGGCGCTGCTCGCTCTCGTCGAGCGGCACGTTCCGCCGCGGGCCGCGTGCACGGCGGGCCGGGCGATCCGAGTCTCCGCTGCTCGGACTGCCACGACCCCCCAACGCCGGGTAACCGCGGCCGCCGCCCGCCCGCTCGCGCCGGTGGCCGCTGATGCCGTCGAGCTCACCTACCTGCCAGTCGAGAGCGCGGAAGCCGGCCCGGCACGCCTGAGCGATGCGCTCTACGAGCCGTTCACGCCCGCGACGATCCGCGTCCCCGGCGCGCACCCGCATCCGACCCCGCTCGTCCAGTCAGCGGCGATGGCAAGCGTGCGGCCGCCGCGGCCGACCTACCGGCCCCACCTTCCGGCGGGCCTCGTCGAGAGGGGCCTTCTCTCCGACGCGCAGCTCGAGACCGTGGTCCTCGCCGGCGAGGCGCACACCGCGCAGCTCGCGGGCGCCTGGACGGTGGATGACACCTTCGACGTCGTGACGGCCGCGCCCGACGACGCCGAGGGCGCGGTCCGCTTCCGGCGCGGGTTCATGCTCGGCGACGGCACCGGCGCGGGCAAGGGCCGCCAGGTCGCCGCCGTCATCCTCGACAACTGGCTGAAGGGACGTCGCCGGGCCCTCTGGGTCTCCAAATCCGACACGCTGATCGAGGACGCGCGGCGCGACTGGTCGGCGCTCGGGCAGGAGCGGTTGCTGGTCCAGCCCCTCGCGCGCTTCCGGCAGGGCACCCCGATCCGGCTGGAGGAGGGGATCCTGTTCGCCACCTACGCCACGCTGCGGACCGACGCGCGAGAGAAGCGGGCGTCGCGGGTCCGGCAGATCGTCGACTGGCTCGGCGCCGGCTTCGACGGGGTGATCGTCTTCGACGAGAGCCACGCCATGCAGAACGCCGCCGGCGCCACCGGCGAGCGGGGCGAGGCCGCGCCCTCCCAGCAGGGCCGGGCGGGGCTCCGCCTCCAGCACGCGCTGCCCGAGGCCCGCGTGCTCTACGTCTCGGCGACCGGCGCCACCACCGTCCAGAACCTCGCCTATGCCCAGCGCCTCGGGCTCTGGGGCGGCGACGACTTCCCTTTCACGACGCGCGCCGAGTTCGTGGCGGCGATCGAGACGGGCGGCGTGGCGGCGATGGAGGTGCTCGCCCGCGACCTGCGCGCGCTCGGCCTCTACACCGCCCGCTCGCTCTCCTACGATGGCATCGAATACGAGATCGTCGAGCACGCGCTGACGCCCGAGCAGACGCGGGTCTACGACGCCTATGCCGGCGCGTTCGGGATCATCCACCAGAACCTCGACGCCGCCCTCGAAGCCGCCGGCGTGACCGCGACGTCGGATCGGGGCTCGACGACGCTGAACGCAGCGGCCAAGTCGGCGGCGCGCTCGGCCTTCGAGAGCTCGAAGCAGCGCTTCTTCGGGCACCTGCTGACCTCGATGAAGACGCCGACCCTGATCGCCAGGATCGACGAGGACCTCGCGGCCGGCCACGCTCCCGTCGTCCAACTCGTCTCGACGGGCGAGGCGCTGATGGAGCGGCGCATCGCCGCGCTCCCGGCCGAGGAATGGTCGGACGTGCAGGTCGACATCACGCCGCGCGAGTATGTGCTCGACTACCTCGCCCATGCCTTCCCGGTGGGGCTGTACGAGCCCTTCACCGACAGCGCGGGCAACCTCTGCTCCCGGGCGGTCTTCGCGGACGGCCAACCCGTGCTCTGCCGCGAGGCGGTGGAGCGCCGCGACGCGCTGATCGAGCGGCTCGCCAGCCTGCCGCCGGTCGGCGGCGCGCTCGACCAGATCGTGCAGCGCTTCGGCACGGAGGTCGTGGCCGAGGTCACGGGCCGCTCGCGGCGCATCGTCCGCAAGCGCGGCGAGGACGGGGTGGAGCGGCTCGTCGTCGAGGGCCGCCCCGCCGGCGCCAACCTCGCCGAGACAACCGCCTTCCAGGACGACGCGAAGCGCATCCTCGTCTTCTCGGACGCCGGCGGCACCGGGCGGAGCTACCATGCCGATCTGGGCGCGCGGAACCGGCGGCTCCGCGTGCACTACCTGCTCGAGGCCGGCTGGAAGGCCGATGCCGCCATCCAGGGGCTCGGGCGCACCAACCGCACCCACCAGGCGCAGCCGCCGCTGTTCCGGCCGATCGCCACCGACGTGCGCGGCGAGAAGCGCTTCCTCTCGACCATCGCGCGCCGGCTCGACACGCTCGGCGCGATCACGCGGGGCCAGCGCCAGACCGGCGGCCAGGGCCTGTTCCGCGCCACCGACAACCTGGAGAGCGACTATGCCCGCGCAGCGCTGCGGCAGCTCTACACGCTGCTGCTCGCTGGCCGGGTCGAGGGCTGCTCGCTGCGGCGCTTCGAGGAGGCGACGGGCCTGTCGCTCCTGACCCGCGACGGCGCGGTGCGGGAGGAGACCCCGCCGATCACGCAGTTCCTCAACCGCGTCCTCGCGCTGCCGATCGGTCTGCAGAACACGCTCTTCGAGGTGTTCGACGGGCTGCTGGAGGCCCGCGTCGAGGCCGCTGTCCAGGCCGGCACCTTCGACGTCGGGCTGGAGACGCTGCGGGCGGAATCGCTCAGCGTGGTGGACCGCCGCACCGTCTACACGCATCCCGCCACCGGCGCCGAGACGGTCGCGCTCGAGATCCGCCGCCTCGACCGCACGGAGCCGCTGAGCCTCGGCGAGGCGCTCACCGTCGCCCGGAGCGCGCCGGGGCGCCTCCTCGTGAATGCCCGCTCCGGTCACGCCGCCGTCCAGGTCCGCGCCGCAAGCGTCACGCTCGACAGCGGCGAGGTGGAACGCCGCGTGCGCCTGGTCCGCCCGACGGAGCGCAGGACCCTGCCCGAGGCGGCCTTCCTCGCCTCGCATTGGGACGAAGCGGACGGCGCCGCGTTCGCAGAGGCGTGGAATGCCGAGGTCGCTGCCCTGCGCGAACTCGTCGAGAGCCGCCTCTGGATAGTCACCGGCCTGCTGCTGCCGATCTGGCGGCGGCTGCCGGAGGATGGCTGCCGGGTCTACCGCCTGCAGACCGATGAGGGCGAGCGGGTGATCGGGCGGCAGGTCCCCCCCGCTTGGGTTGCCGAGGCGCTCGGGGGCGATGCACAGGCCGTCTCGGCCGAGGACGCCTGGGAGGCGGTGCTCGGTCGCGGGGCGCTGCTTCAGCTCGCCGACGGGCTCTCGGTCCGGCGCTCCCTCGTCATGGGGGCGCCGCGCGTCGAGCTAAGCGGCTTCACGGACGGGATGGTGGCGCGGCTCAAGGCCGATGGGCTCGTCTCCGAGATCATCACCTGGAAGCTTCGGCTGTTCGTGCCGGTCGGGGCGGAGGGGCCGGCGATCCTGGCGCGCGTCCTCGCCCGCCATCCGGTCGCCCGGGTGACCGACCGTGCCGCGGCGTGACGCCATGACCGGCGCCGCCGATCTGGCACACCGCCTCGCGCGCGAGGCCGAGGCGGTCTGCCGCCACTACCTTTCCAATGGCCGCCGGCACGGCCGCTGGTGGCTCGTCGGCGATGCCGACAACACGCCCGGCCGCAGCCTCTTCGTGCGGCTGCACGGGCCGGAGCGCGGCCGTGGCGCGGCCGGCAAGTGGACCGATGCCGCCACCGGCGAGCATGGCGACCTGCTCGACCTGATCGGCCGTGTCTGCGGCTTCGACGACCTCCGCGACACGCTCGATGAAGCCCGGCGTTTCCTGAGCCTGCCGCGCCGGCCGCGCGAGGCGATCCGGCCTCCGTCTCCGGTCGGGTCGTCCGAATCAGCCCGTCGCCTGTTCCGCGCCGGGCAGCCAATCGGCGGCACCCTCGCCGAGACCTACCTGCGGTCTCGTGGCATCACCGCGCTCGGCGAACTCGTCGCGCTCCGCTTCCATCCGCGTCTGTACTACCGTGCCGGCGATCACGCTCCGCGTGAGACCTGGCCCGCGCTGCTGGCCGCCGTCACCGATGCGGACGGTACGGTCGCCGGCATCCACCGCACTTGGCTGACCCGCGACGGCATCGGCAAGGCGCCGATCGCCAGCCCGCGTCGGGCGCTCGGGCACCTGCTGGGCAACGCCGTGCGCTTCGGCGCCGCCACCGACGTCCTGCTGGTCGGCGAGGGCATTGAGACGATGCTCTCGCTCCGCACCGTCATGCCTGCCATGCCGGCCGCCGCGGCACTCTCCGCGGCCCACCTCGCCGCCTTCGTGCCACCCGCGGGACTGCGGCGCCTCTACGTCGCCCGCGACAACGACGAGGCCGGGGCAGGCGCCTCGGCTGCCCTGACCGCGAGGGTGGCCGCGCTCGGCATTGCGGCGCAGGTGCTCACGCCGCGCGACGGCGACTTCAACGACGACCTCCTCCGGCGGGGAAGGGAGGCAATGGGCGCGGATCTCCGCGGACAGCTTGCCGCCGAGGACATCGCACGGTTCCTCGACGCGGGGCGAGGCTGACGCCGCGCAGCCGGGTCCACCGCCGCACCGCCGGCACGAGGCTCCCCATGCCGCCGGGAGCGCGCCCTGGCCTTCTCAGGGGCGATCGGGCCGGAGCCGGGGAGGGCCGGCAACGTTGGGCGCAACTTTCTTCCCCTGCGCGTGCCGCGCATTCCTCGCGAGGCAAGAAAGCCGCGCCCCGCCGTCCTCCGCTGCGCTGCGGCCCTCCGGCTGCGCCTTCGGGTGCAGGCCCACCTCGCCCCCGGCCTGGAGATCGCGCGAAGGCCGCGACGGGCGCGGCTTCGCCAGCACGAGGAGCCACCCATGCCCCGCCACGACGACGCCGAACCCGTCCACGCCGCCTCCGCCACCGCACGCCTGCTCGACGACCTCCAGCTCCACGGCTACCGGCCGTCCGCCGATGAGCCCGACTTCCGCCCCTTGCCCGATCCCGACCGGATCACCGGCGCCCTCACCGAAGCGGTCGAGGCTCTCGTCGCCGGGCTGGCCGACACCCGGCTGGAGCCGGACCTGGCCGACCTGCTCTGGTCCTTCGTCAACATCTTCCACCGCGGCCTCGACCGGATCGGGCGCGAGCTCGACACCAACGAGGTCGAGCAGCGGCGCTGCCAGCGCGAGCAGGATGGCTCCGAGGTGCGGTCCGTGGAGCTGGAGCGGCTGCTGGTTGGGGGCACGGCGCTGATCGAGCGTCGCGACGCCTACGAGACCATGCGCGAGGTCGCCGCCGATCTCTACGAGGCGCAGACCGGCTCCGCCTGGCGGCCACGCGCGGGATCGATGGTCAACCGCCGGACGCTCACCGCCGTCATGATCGACAGCCGCGACTTCCTCGCCGCCAAGCGCCGGGCCGACATCGAGCCGCTGGTGCCGACCGGGGCGAGGATCGCCTTTGCCGGCGGCACTGACTGCAATGATCACGCTGCGATCTGGGCGGCACTCGACCGGGTGCATGCGAAGCACCCGGACATGGTGCTGCTGCATGGCGGCGCACCGCGGGGAGCAGAGCGCATCGCCGCACTTTGGGCCGACCAGAGGAAGATCGCGCAGATCGTCTACAAGCCGGACTGGCACCGGCACGCCAAGGCGGCGCCGTTCAAGCGCAACGACGCGCTGCTGGACGCGGTGCCGATCGGGGTCGTGGTCTTCCCGGGCTCGGGTGTGACAGACAACCTCGCCGACAAGGCGAAGCGCCTCGGCATCCCGCTGATGGATTTCCGCGGCGGCGGCTGACGCCGCCTTCGCGACGGGATGGCGAGGTAGGCCTCGCCATCCCGTTGGCTTGGTCGACGACGAAGGCGGGCTGTGACGCGCTGCCTGTTCCGGTGCTGTTCGTCGCGAGCCGATGGCGCGTGCCGCGCCATCTGCAGGCCGGTGAGATGGCGCCGCGCTGCGCGCGACGCCGTGCGGCCGACCAGTCGCGCAGCAGAAGGCAGTGCGGGGCTCAGTGACGTCGCCGGTATGCTGCCCAAGCCGAGGCCCAGCAACGCCCGCAGCGCATACGCTGCTCCGCCCCGCGGTGCCGGCCCATGCGAAGCCAGCTCCACCGCCCCACTCCCGGCGCGGGGAAGAGCCACGGTCGACAGGCACCTCCCACGCAGCGCCCCGCCGCGCACCCCGCTCCCCATCGAGGGCAAGCGCCGAGACCGCACCTCTGCCTGCGAGGCTGTGCGGGGCACCGACGGCCGCCATACCCCTGCCTCTGCCGCGGGACCGCGCCCATCACGTCCTCTCACGGCTTGATCTGGCCCGGGGCCGGCTTCGCCTCGGGCTCCTGGCCGCAACGGCGCCGCTGCGACTTTCTTCCCCTGCGCGTGCCGCGCATTCCTCGCGAGGCAAGAAAGTCTCGCCGTGCCGTCCTCCGCCCTGCTCCGGCTCCTGCGGAGTGCGTCGTCGCCCGCCCCGGGCCGGACGATCGCCATCGAGGCCGCGATGGGCGCGGTCCCGATAGACGAAGCAGGAGACGATCATGGCGACCATCGGCACCTTCACCCGCACCGGCGACAGCTTCGAGGGCACCGTCTCGACGCTCACCCTCGACGCGAAGGTCCAGTTCCGCCCGGCCGAGAAGACGAGCGAGAAGGCGCCCGACTACCGGGTCTTCGCCGGGCGCGCCGAGATCGGGGCGGCCTGGAAGAAGACCTCGAACGAGGGCCGGAACTACCTCTCGGTGAAGCTCGACGATCCCTCGCTGCCGGCGCCGATCCAGGCCAACCTCTTCTCGGTGGATGGCGGCGACTTCGAACTCATCTGGTCCCGCCCCACGCCCAAGCGTAACCGCGACTGACCGGCCGCACGGCGCCCCGCCCTCGGCGGGGCGCCATCAACGCTCTGGCCCGAGCCGAAGACACTATCGGCTAGCGTCTATGCGCTCGCGGCGAGGTCAGGCCTGCCGGTGCGGGCCGCGCCGCTCCGAGTGGCCGACGCGCCGCCCGACCGGCGGGCGCCACTCGCCACGCGGCCGCGCGCGCCAGCCGAAGCGGGTGTCGCCATCCAGCAGGTGCAGATGCTCGCGCAGCCTGTTGCGGCCGAGCCATTCCACCGCCGCCTCCAGCTCCGCCAGCGTCATCTCCGCGCGGCTCTTGCCGCCGGTCGCGCGCTTCAGCGCCGCGTTGTAGGCGTGATAGAGCCCGTCGCCGCGCGCCGGCACGACGGCGTTGGCGACGCCCGCCGCCATGTCCTCCACCGCTTGGCTCGCCACCAGTTCGCCAAGGCGCGCGCGCAGCCGGCGCTCGGCGGCCGAGGGCGCCCCCAGCAGCTCGCCCTGCGGATCGGGCTCCCGCGCAGCCGCCAGCCCCGCTGCGAGGTCCGGGCCCGGCCGCAGCGTCGAGAGCCGCAGCGCGAGCGCGTTGCTCTCCAGCGGCACGATGCCCTGTCTCTCGCGCGCCTCGGCGATCTCGTCCTCCAGCCACTCGGGCAGCGGCCGGCGCTTCTGCCGCGGCGGCGTCGGCGGCTTCGCGCGCGTGCCCTGCTCGCGCTCCATCCGCCACCTGAACCGCGCAAAGAGCGGGTCGTCGGGGTGGAACACCGTCGCGCGCTGCGCCTCGTAGGGGCCGGCACGCGGATCCACGCGCGTCGCGCGCGCCACCATTTGCTCGAGCCAGGGACGCGAGCGGATATGCGTCAGCGCCGCCACCACCGCGACCTCCGGCGCGTCCAGCCCCTCATAGGCCATCGCGACGGTCACCAGCACGGAAGGCTCCGGCGTGAGGCGGAAGGCGGCGAGCGTCTCATGCGCGCCGCGTTCCTCTGAGACTGCAAGCGCAGCTGTCATCCGCTGTGCGGGTGGCATCCAGCCGCGCAGCGTGTCGAGGTAGCGCCGCGCCTGCGCCTGATCGGGTGCCACGACGAGCAGCTTGCCGAGCCCCCGCGCCGCCTCGCCGGGTGCCGCGCCCAGCCGGCCGCGCCGCTCCGCGCGGGTGCGGCGCGTCGCCTCGAAGGCGCGACGCAGCAGCGCCTCGGCGAAGCCGGTCCGCAGCGCGGTGAAGAGGGCAGGGCGCGTCGCCTCGTTCGGCGCCACCGCGCGCAGCCGGTGCGGGCCGAGATGCGGCCGCTCACCCGTCTCGCCCTCCGGCCCGAGCCAGCTTGCTTCGCCGTCGAGCGCGCCGAAGGAGACCGGCAGCACGGCGCGTTCCGCCAGCGCGCGGGCGCGGCTGTAGCCGACGACGGCGAGGCCGGGTGCCCCGAGGTCCACCTCCTCGCGCCCGCCGGCAGCGCGGCGATAGGGCAGGCCGAGGATGCGCCGCCCGTCGGCGCGTTCCAGCGTGCCCGACAGCAGCAGCCGCACGCTCGCCAGCGCGAGCAGCGGCTCGATGGCGGCCGACCATCCGGCGGCGTCGTCGGCCGGCGAGGCCGCCCTGTCGTTCGCGCCCACCGCCGGCAGGTGGTGCACCTCGTCCACCACGAGCAGGTAGCGGTGGCGGCGGAACTCGGCGAGATGCAGGTCGGGCGCTGCCGCGACGCCCTGGTAGGTCGTCACGTAGCCCGCCAGCCCGCGGCACGGGTCGGGCGCGTTCTCGGCGGCGCGCACCGACAGCGCGTGGCCGAGCGCGGCGCGCCAAGCGGGATCGCAGAACGCCTCCTCGGCCTGCAGGCGCAGGCTGTCGCGCGGGACCACCCAGCACACGCGCTCGCAAAGGCCGGCCTCGATCAGCGTCCCCGCCGCGAGCACCGGCAGCAGCGACTTGCCGCCGCCCGGCGTGACCGCCGCCAGCACGTCACGCACCGGCGCCCCGCCGGCGATGGCGCGCATGACGGCAAGCGTCTCGGCTTGGTGGCTGCGAAGCCGCGGTCCCGACATCACGGCGTCCCCTGGTGCAGCCTAGAAACTTGATTCGACACGGAATCCCTGTCGAGGGGCAATCGTCGCGGCGAATCTGTTCGCGTTCTGTTCGCATGCCGGCTAGCCTCCCGGCATGCCGCCGGACAGCCTGCCGCCGCCCCTCGACCTGGACCTTGTCGCCGCCCGTGCCGCGGAGGCGCATTACCGCGCCGCGCTCGCTGCCGGCATGACGGAGGCGCGCGCCTGGGCCGAGGCGACGGACGTCTTTCGTCTGCATCATCCCGCCTGGCCGCTGCCGCTCGCCGAGCGCGAGGCGGCGCGTGTCGTCGGCGCGTTGCTCGCGTGGGATCGCGCGCGGGACGGGCGGCATCGCGCGCCGAACCACCGCGTTCCGCCGCTCGCCCTGCTGCACAGCCTGTCGCGCCCGGCAGTGGCGCACGGTGTCGTGGCACGTGACGCTCCGCAGGCCGAGGACGCGTCGCCCGGGCGGTCGCTGGGTGCCGGCCTTGCGGCGGTAAGCGCAAACCCCTCCTGACGCGCTCGGCCGGCGCCGGCTGACGCTCGCCAAGGACGACGGCGCCCTTCAACCATGGCCGCGGACGCGGCCTGCGCGGGGGACCACGGGCTCTGCCCAAGGTCCCCCTCGGCACGCGCCCTACGGCACGGCAGGACCCCTCCCTCGCATGTCCCTGCGGGCCACGCTCCGTCAGGGCCCGGCCGCGCCCTGCCGCATGCCACCCCTCCTTCCCCGGTCTCGGCGACGCCAGGGAAGCAGCGGGGCTGCTTCCCGCTGCCAGAGGAAGAAAGGGCAAGACACCATGTCGTTCATCGGCCGCACCACCATCCTCCGTCCCGACGGCGTCACTCCCCTCACCGACGAGGACATCCGTCGCGTGGCCCCTTCCGCCTTCGCTACCGAGGCGCACGAGAGCCGCAGCGCGCGCTACGCCTACATCCCGACCGCCGACGTGATCCGCGGCATGCGCGACGCCGGCTTCCTGCCGATGGCGGCGGGCCAGGCGCGCACGCGCGACGAGGGCCGGCGCGGGCACACGAAGCACATGCTGCGCTTCCGCCACGCCGATGCGCGGCCCGCAACGGAGCGCCGCGTCGGGCAGACCTTCCCCGAGATCGTGCTGCTCAACTCCCACGACGGCACGAGCGCCTACCGCGTCATGTCGGGCGTGTTCCGCCTGGTCTGCCTCAACGGCATGATCGTGGCCGACCGCGAGGGCGCGGAGGTGCGCGTGCCGCACAAGGGCGACGTCGTGCGGCAGGTCGTGGAAGGCAGCTTTGCCGTGCTCGACGACGCGCGCCGCGCGCTGGACGCGGCGGAGGCGTGGCGGGGCGTGACCCTTGACCGGGATGAGCAACGCGCTTTCGGCGAGGCCGCACGCGTGCTGCGCTTCGGCGACGCCGAGGGTCGGACCGAGACGCCGATCACGGCGGAGCAGTTGCTCGCGCCGCGGCGGGTGGACGACGCCGGCGACGACCTCTGGCGCACCTTCAACCGGGTGCAGGAGAACGCCATCCGCGGCGGGCTGACCGCGTGGGCGCGCGACGCCCGGAACCGCCCGCGCCGCGTCACCTCGCGTGAGGTGAGCGGCATCGACGGCGACGTGCGGCTCAACCGTGCGCTCTGGACGCTGACCGAGCGCATGGCCGAACTGAAGGGAGTGGGCTGAACTCTACCGGGGCCGGGGCGAAAGCCCCGGCTCGCCGCGAAAATTTTCGGCCCGCCCGACGGGCGGGCCGATACACACTCGCGTCAACAAGCGTCCCGTTCATTAGGGATGTTGGCGTGCCGTGGATCAACCCCGCGGCCTGAATGCCGTGCCGGCGATCTGCGCCCACGGCGCACGGAATGTGCTATGCGCCGAGGATGACCCATCCCGTCGAGGCTTCGCAGGTCGAGGCCGTCGCTTCCCCGGCGCCGCTCCCGTGGGAGCTGCACGCGGCTCTGACGGAAGACAGGCTGCGCATCTGCGCCCGGCTACTGGCCAATGCGCGGCGCGACGCGCTCGTCATGGCCTCCTATGAGATGGGCGACGACGCTTGGTCGGTGGGCTGCCGCGCCTATGCTTTTGGGCGGCACCGCCTCGCCCGTGCTGCGACATCGGGCCAGCACAACTGGCTCGGCGTGCTAGACGAGAGCAACGCCTTCGTCTTCCTCATCGAAGACGTGCCGGTGCGCTTCTACCGCGGACCGGCCGACGAGCCGACGGCCCGTGCCCTGCGCCGCCACGCCCAGGAAGCCGAGCAGCTCTCGCTGGCGCTCGGCGAGGCGGCCGAGGGCCTCGTCTTCCGGTTGGCCGTCGAGACGGGCGAGGGCGGCCGGGTTGAGCGGGTGGTGTTCCTGGCGTTGCGCGGCGAAGAAGGTGAGGCCGCGTGCGCATGGCCGGTGCCGCTGGATGTACCGACACCTGCACAGGGGCCGACGGTGCAGTTGCGGCTGTTGCCCGACGATGGCTATCCGGGTCCATCAGCGGCGCCGGCGCCGGAGTCCAACCGCCGTACCGCCACACGGCGCGAGGGCATTGCAGAAAGCCGTGCACGGCGCGCAACTTGACCACAGGGCATCGGAGATAGTCGGCAAAACTCGAACGTTTTTGCGCCGCCGCCCCACGTTTGGACGGCGCGCGCCGCACCGGCGATGAAGCGCACGGCTGCCACCTGGAATGCAGTCTCGCGGAGTACAATGGATCTCGCAACTCGTCTCGATCTGCTACAGAATTGAGCCCTCCGACATGCTTGATGGCTGACTGCCATCCCCAAGGTGAGCCGTGTTTGAAGTTGTTCTGCTGGTTGGGGTGCCGCTCGTCCTGCTGTTCCTGATTGCGCGCAATCGGAAGCGGGATGCCGCGCGCCCCGCGCCCGCTGCAGAACCCGATTTCGCTCCGCTTCGGTCAAGCCGCGCTCCGCCAAAGCCAGGGCTTACGGCCCCACCATCGCCGAGGTCATCGACACCCTCCATTCGCGGCGGTCCTCATGCACGAGCGGCGGAAGGCACAGAAGCCGTCCGGCTCGTCCCGCTCGACGACGCTGCACCACCGTCCGTCGGCCGCCGATCTGCCCCGTCGGCGCCTGCGCAGGCCTGGGTACCGCGCGGACAGCCCACGAAGGTGGCCGACGTGACCATCCCGGGAGGCATGGTCTACGTCGGCTTCGAGCTTGCCGTTCCCGGCCGATACGGCAACGACAACTGCCTCATCAACCCGCGACTGGCAGTCGCCAAGTCCGTTGGTCCGAACGAAACGCTCGGCCTGCACTACTGGCCTGACTACGCTTCGATCAGCCCCGCGGGGCGCCGGGCCTACCTGAACTGGCTGGCAGCCGGGCGGCGAGATCCTACGGCCGACATCGGTCTCGTCTTCCTCTTCTTCTACGGGTTGGAACGTCGCCTGTTCCTCGAACGCGCGCTGGCCGAGGCGCCGGCGTTGGTCGCCGAGGTCGAGCGTCTCGTCGGCATCTACGGCGGCAACGGCTCCTTCTCGGCATACGCCACCCAGTTCCTCGCCGCGGCGGCCATGGCGACAGGCCGGATGCCCTCGCGCATCGAGCCGCAGCCGATCCCCGGCTATCGTCAGGAGATCCCGTTCGCCACGCGCGTCCACCTCGGGGCCGCCCTGGCCGACGGGAGGCCTCTCGGCGCCGATGATGCCCTCCTCTGGGTGCTTGGAGTCCCCGAGACCAACTTGCGGACGCCGGGGCAACGCTGCTTTGCGGAGCTCCGCCAACTCTTCAGAATCCGCTTCACCGAGCGGCACCCTCAGGGGCTGTCGGTCAGCGCGCCCAAGCGGCGGCTGTCCGCGACCTACCGTGCCGCTAGCGGCACCTTCACTGTCGACATACCGGGTGCGCACACGGTCCTGCCGGATATCGCTGCCTTGTCTGCACCTCTTCGCGGCCTGACCGCGATGCTGGAAGCATGCCAAGTCGACCTGGAGGGCTACAGCCGGCTCCTTGGACGGAAGCCCGAGGCGCGCGGCTCGCTGCAGGCCGCCCTCCTCCTCCCCGGGCCTTTGCGGGATGCCGCCGTCCAGGCCGCCCTCGCACCGGTCCGGGCCCGCGTAGCGGCGCTGCTCGCCGGCGACGGCCCAGGCGTGGTCGGGGTCAAGCGCCTGCTGGCGGCGCTGGACATCGGGGCTCCGGACACCGCGAAGATGTCGGCGTCCATCTTGAACCAGATTGGCCAACGGCTCGACGCCCTCGGCTTCGGCATGGAGCCCGACCGCCGCTACGGCGGCGCTGCCGTCGCCTCCAATGGCCAGGTGGTGCTGTTCGCCGCAGCGGGTGGCGCGCCGGTCGATCCGGAGCGCCCGCCCTTCGTGGCTGCCAAGGCAGCGATGGAAGTCGCCATGCTGGCGGCGGTGGCCGACGGCGAGCTCAGCGCCAACGAGTTCGAGGCCCTCCTGGCGGACGCACGCGCCATGGGAGGGCTGGAGCCGGCCGAGCGGCTGCGTCTCGACGCCCTGGTGTGGACCTTAAAGGAGCAGGCGCGTCCAAGCGTCGCGTTGAAGCGCGCCGCGGCGCTGCCGGAAGCCGAGCGTCGGGTCATCGCCGCCGCAGCAGTGTCCGCCATTCTCGCGGACGGCACGGCATCGCCGCGCGAAGTCGCTTTCCTTGAGCGCGTGCACCGGTCGCTCGGCCTCCCGGTCGAAGCCGTCCACGCTGCCCTGCACCAGGGGGCCGCTCCGCGTCCGAGACCTTCGGTCGCGGTGCCCGCGGCGGCCTCGATTGCGGGCGCCGACCCGGTCCTGGCGCTCGACGCAGCGCGCATGGAACGCATCCGCCAAGAGACGACGGCAGTTTCGGCCCTGCTGTCCGACATCTTCTCGGACGATGACGAGGAGACGCCGGTCGCTGCGCCGGCAAGCGATCCCGGGGAGCGCCCGGCCTTCGAAGGGCTGGACGTGGCGCACGGTCGGCTGCTGCTCGCCCTACTGGCCGCCGGGCGGCTCGGCGCCGAGGATTTCGAGCGCGAGGCCAAGGCCGTGCGGCTGATGGCCGAGGGCGCCGCCGAGACGATCAACGACTGGGGTTTCGACCGCTTCGGCGAACCGGTGATCGAGCTCGACGACGGCGGGGCGGTCGTCCCGGATCACCTGCTCGACGACTTGCGGAAGGCGGGAGGGGAGCCATGAGCGCGACGACGAAGATCAGGCCACGGGACCGGGACACCATCATCCAGGCGCTGTCGGCGGGCGTCGTGCCGCGCGTCGGCCTGCAGCACGTCCAGGTCGGCCGCGCGCGGGAGCTGTCGGCCCTCGTGCGCGACGTGGAGCGGGTGGCGGATGGCGGGTCGGCGCTCCGCTTCGTCATCGGCGAGTACGGCGCGGGGAAGAGCTTCTTCATGAGCCTCGTGCGCCTGGTCGCGCTGGAGAAGCGCCTCTTGACGGTGCATGCCGACCTCGGCCCCGACCGGCGCCTCCACGCTTCAGCGGGGCAGGCGCGCTCGCTCTATGGCGAGGCCGTGCGCAACCTCGCGACGCGGACCAAGCCCGAAGGCGGCGCGCTCGCCAGCGTCCTGGAACGGTTCATCGGGGAATTGGTGAAGGCGAGCCAGGAAACGGGTGTCCCTGTGAAGCGCGTCCTGGAGGAGCGCCTCGGCGACCTTCGGGAGGCCGGCGGCGGCTATGACTTTGCGGCGGTCGTGGAGGCCTACTGGCGTGGTAGCGAGGACGGCGCCGAGGAGCTGAAGTCGAACGCGCTGCGGTGGCTGCGGGGCGAGTATTCGACCAAGACTGAGGCCCGGCAGGCGCTTGGCGTGCGCAACATCGTCGACGACGCCGATCTCTACGACGGGTTGAAGCTGATCGCCGCGCTCGCGCGTCTCGCCGGCTACGGTGGCCTGCTCGTGCTCTTCGACGAGATGGTGAACCTCTACAAGCTCCAGTCGAAGCAGGCGCGCGACCAGAACTACGAGCAGATCCTCGCCATCCTCAACGACACGCTCCAGGGCAACACGCGGCACCTTGGCTTCGTATTCGGCGGAACGCCGGAGTTCCTCACCGACACGCGGCGCGGCCTCTACTCCTACGCCGCCCTGCAATCGCGCCTTGCTGAGAACAGCTTCGCGCGCGATGGCCTCGTGGACCTGTCCGGCCCAGTGCTGCGGCTGCAGAGCCTGACGCCAGAGGAACTCCATATCCTGCTCGGCAACGTGCGCAACGTCTTCGCGGGTGGCGAGCCCGCGCGGCATCTCGTGCCGGACGAGGCCCTGTCCGCGTTCATGATCCACTGCAGCGAGAGGATCGGCGAGGCCTACTTCCGCACGCCCAGGAACACGGTGAAGGCCTTCTGCCAGCTCCTGTCGGTGATCGAGCAGAACCCCGGTGCAGACTGGCGCGCACTGCTGGGCGGGGTGGATGTCGTACCAGACGTCGGCGACGACGGAGCGGAGGAGGCCGCCGCCGAAGTGGCGGCGCCGGCGGCGAACGGGAAGGCATCGGGTGAAGACGAACTCTCGTCCTTCCGTCTCTGACGACGCACGGGCGGCATTCGAGCTCCTGCATCCAGAGGTCCGGCGCTGGGTGCACGACCAGGGCTGGGCGGGCCTGCGGGACATCCAGATCCGCAGCATTCACGAGGTCAGGGGAAGCGCCACGGCCGACGTCCTGATCTCCGCCTCGACGGCCGCGGGAAAGACGGAGGCGGCGTTTCTGCCCGCCCTCTCAGCGGTGGCGGAAGACGGAGGCGACGGCCTCGGCATCCTGTACGTCGCGCCGCTCAAGGCCCTGATCAACGACCAGTTCGGCCGGTTGGAAACCCTGTGCGACCGGCTCGGACTGCCGCTCGTGCGCTGGCACGGCGACGCGCCCGACGCGCCCAAGCAGAGGATCGCGGCGAAGCCGCGCCGGGGCGTCGCCCTCATCACGCCCGAATCCATCGAGGCGCTGCTCTGCCGCAGGCCCGGCGTCGCCTCTGCCCTGCTTGGACGGGCGCGCTTCGTGATCGTGGACGAGATCCATGCCTTCCTCGCCGGGCCGCGAGGCCTTCACCTCGCGTCCCTCCTCCGCCGGATCGAGGGCCTCTCGTCCAGCCCGGTGCGGCGGATCGGACTGTCGGCCACGCTCGGTGACCTCGACGCTGCCCGCGCCTGGCTGCGGCCCGCCGACCCGGACCGGGTCCGCGTCGTGAAGTCGTCCCAGGCCTCAGGAGCCGAGCTGCGCCTCCAGGTCCGCGGCTACGTGGAGCCCGCGAAGGCCGAAGAGAACGAAGGCGAGCAGGACCGGTCGGCCATCCAGGACGTGGCGGACCACCTGATGGCGACGCTGCGCAACAGGAACGCACTCGTCTTCGCGGGGTCGCGGCAGCGGGTCGAGTACCTGGCGGACCTTCTACGCGAGCGCTGCGAAGGGGAGAACGTGCCGAACGAGTTCTTCGCGCACCACGGCAACCTCTCGAAGCATCTGCGCGAGGAGCTGGAAGCGCGCCTCAAGGAGGGCCGGCTGCCGACGACGGCGGTGTGCACCTCGACGCTTGAACTGGGCATCGACATCGGCACCGTCGAGGCCGTGGCCCAAGTCGGCGCGCCGCGCTCGCTGGCTTCGCTGCGGCAGCGCTTGGGACGGTCCGGGCGCCGGCCCGGCAAGCCCGCCGTCCTGCGGCTCTACGTTATCGAGGACGAACTCGACGGCGACCCCGATCCCGTCGACGAGCTACGGCCCGAGATCGTGCGCGCCGTGGCGGCGCTACGGCTTCTGGGCCAGGGCTTCCTGGAGGCGCCGAAATCGGCTGGGGGCCTCGGCTCGGCCATGCTCCACCAGGTGCTGTCGGTGATCTGCGAGCGTGGCGGCGCGCGCGCGGAGTCCATCCACCGCACCCTCTGCGGTCCCGGTCCCTTCGCGGGGGTTCCGGTGCCGCTCTACGCGGACCTCTTGCGCGGCATGGGCGCGCCCGAGGCCGCTCTCATCGAGCAGGCCCCGGACGGCACGCTGATGCTCGGGCGTGCGGGCGAGCGGCTTACCGCCGGCCGCGACTTCTACGCGATGTTCGAGAGCCCGGAGGAATGGCGCCTCGTCGCCGCCGGGAAGTCCCTTGGCACGCTGCCGATCTCGGAGCCGCTGCTGGTCGGGAACCTGCTCGTGTTCGGCGGTCGCCGCTGGGCCATCAAGGGCGTGGACGACGCCGCGAAGGTTGTGACGGTCGAACCGCACAAGGGCGGCCGTCCGCCTCGCTTCGGCGGTACGAACGGCGAGCCTGTCGACGACCGCCTCGTTGCCGAGATGCTGGCTGTCTACCGCGACGATGACGTTCCCCCCTGGCTCGACGACGGCGCTCGCGAGCTGCTCGCGCAGGGGCGCGCGGCCTTCCAGTGCCTCGGATTGGACGAGCGTAGCGTGGTCCAACGCGGCGAGGACGTCCATCTGCTGACCTGGCGCGGCTCGCGCGCCAACGGCCTGCTAGCCGTGATCCTGGGCGCGGCGGGCCTGCGGACGTGGGCACACGACTTCGGCGTCGTGGTGTCGCGCGCAGAGCCGACAGCCCTCGTACGCGGCATCGGCGAGTTGCAGGCGCAGGGGCCTCCCGACCTGGAGTCGTTGGCCGCCGACACGAGCGCGTTGGCGACGGCGAAATACGACGGGCTGCTCGCGCCCGCGGTGCTGCGCCGCTTCTGGGCGATGGCGATGCAGGACGTTGTTGACGGCCTGCGGCGCGATCTCGGTCGTTTGGCGTTGAGTAGCGAGTCCTCTTGAGCGTCGTGCATGCCCGACTTCAACGGCCACAGTATCCGCTGGCCTTGACCAGAGGCGACAAATGTCAAATCGGCCTTCCGCTCTCGAAAGGAATTCCGTATTTGTCGCTTGTTGGGGGGACCGGTTTGTGGTGGCACCACTCCGCAAGGCGAAAGGCGACGGCACGCCGTACACTCGGCCGCCCGAAGTCGAGGCAGCGATCGCGCGACTACTGGGTATGTCGCGAGAGCGGGTTTTGGCCGTTTGTGGTCTGAATGACAGGCGGAGCGACGATTACGTTCCTTCAGAATGCATTTTGCATCTGCTGCGGCGGGCCGGCCGGGACAACGATCAGGCTCACCTGGAGCGCCTCTTCCGTATCTTCACGAGGCGTGTCGCACGGGCTTTCCCCGTCCCTGAGCGGTCGCTGCTTGGTTCAGACGCCAAGGGGTTGTCGTCCGTCGACTTGGCTGTGCGCGAGTTTGCCATCGACCGGTTGACCGAGATGCTGTGCCTCGACCGCCAAGGTTACGACGACAGACTCGACATCTACGAGGCGACCTTCGACGCGGCCCTAAAGACGCTCAGGGCGACGGCGAGAAGGTCCGTCGGTCGGCAGCGAAACCGGCTGGCACCGCTGTCGGACGACCCTAAGGCAGCAGAGCCCTCTTCGGACGTCGAGGATGCGCTCTTGCGCCACGTTCCCGGTACCGAGGAAAAAATCGAGCGCCGGGATTACCGCCGCAAGCTCCTGGCGGCGATTCAACTCCTGCCAGACGAGGACAGGCGGCTGCTCATGCTTCTCAGCAGGGACATTCCGATCCATTCGAAGGATCCGAACGTGACTACGGTCGCCCGACTAATCGGCTGTGGAGAACAGACTGTCAGAAACCGGCGTGATCGGATTCACCGCGACCTTCAACGCCTTCTTGGGCTGGAGCTGGCTAGATGAGCGAGCCCTCGGACGAGGAGATCATCCTCGCTTTCGCAGCGGAGAAGCTGCACGACAAGGAGACGCTCGCGCGGTACCTCAGGCGGTACCCCCACCTCCAGGATGAGCTACTCGATCTCCTGTACGAGATGGTGCTTGAGGAGGAGTTCGGCCCTGGAGAGGACGAGGAGTTGGGTGAAGGGGTCGTCGATACGGCGCTCAGCAAACTGCTCCACTGTTCGCCAGACGCTGCTCGCGACGCCTCCCCCGAGGCGTTTGCAGAGGCGCTTCGGCTGCGGGGAACAGCGGAGCTGGCGCGCGCCTCCGCTTTGCCATTGGAAGTGCTGGTGGCAATCCGCGACCGATGCCTCGTGCCGGAATCCCTTCCGCGTCGCCTCGTACGTCGCGTATCCAAGGCCGCATTGGTCCGCCCTGCAGACATGCTGGCGTACTTGGCGCTTTCCCCAGTACTCCCCGCGAGGGCCGCGCACTCGTCCTGGCGCAAGCCAACCGTCCAGCCGCGGAAGTCCTTTCCGGACTTCCTGGACGACCTCGACCTCACGCAGGCAGAGCGCGCTGACCTCCTGTCCGACGTCGACTGACGGTGGACGGGCTGGAGCTGGCAAGGCAGGCCGGAGAGCGCCTGCATCGCGCGGTCACCGCAGGGGCACCTGAAGGCTTAGGTCCGTACGATCTCACCAAGGCCGCGGCGAGCCGCGAGCATCTGGCCGTGCGCAGGGTGAAGGCCGGCAATCCGCTGCTTCATGGGGGCGAAGCCACCTTTGACCCGGACACGCGCCTTATCCTCCACAAGGCTTGCGCGGACCCGTTCGAGGAGGCGTTTCTCGTCGCTCATGAACTTGGGCATGTCGTGCTCGAGGACGGCGCAGGTCGCCACGTAGCATCCGAGGTCGACCCGACGCGGGGCTCCGAGCCGCCACCCTCCGGCCCCGACGCAGTCTCGGACTACGGACGGCGGCAGCGCCGAGAGGTAATGATGGACCTGTTTGCGCGGGAGCTCCTGCTCCCGCGCGAGGTCGCGCGCGACCTGCACTTGCGGGAGGGCATGCCGGCAAGGGCCATCGCGGCCCGGCACCGCTTGCCCTGGAACGTCGTCGCGCTGCAGTTGCTGGACTCCCTCCTCCTCCCGCCACCTCGGGGTGCGGTGGCTGCTACGCCTGAGCCGCCCCTGAACGCGGAGCAGCTGGACGCCGCGACGCACGCGGGCTCACCGCTGCTGCTCGAGGCTGGCCCGGGGACGGGAAAGACCCGCACCCTCGTCGCAAGGGTGGCGTGGCTCATCGAGGGCGGCGCAGACCCGGCGAGCATCCTCGTCCTGACATTCTCCAACGCGGCGGCGGCCGAACTTGCGGAGCGCATCGCGGCCCGCTGCCCTGAGGCGGCGTCGAGCGTCTGGGTGGGGACTTTCCATTCCTTCGGCCTCGACCTTCTGCACCGGTTTCATGAGCGCGAGGGGTTACCTCCGAACCCGCGATTGCTGGATCGCGTCGAGGCCATCGAGCTGCTGGAGGACATCTTCCCGCGGCTGAATCTCAGTATCTACCGGGACCTCTACGATCCGTCCGGGCACATCGACACCATCCTCGATGCCATCTCGCGGGCGAACGACGAGGTTGTGGACGCCGAGCAATACGCCGAGCTCGCAGCTGCCATGCTGGCCTCTGCGACAACCGAGGAGAAGCGCAACGCGGCCCGCCGATGCGCAGAAGTCGGCGTGGTTTTCCGAGCCTATGAGACGCTGAAGCGCGAGAGGAACTGCCTCGACTTCGGGGATCTTGTGGCGCGGCCGGTCCGCCTCCTCGAACAAAATCCCGACGCGCTAGCGGCACTGCGGGAGACCTACCGGCACGTCTTGGTGGACGAGTTCCAGGACGTGAATAGAGCCAGCGTGCGGCTGCTGAAGCTCTTGGCGGGGAAGGGAGCGAACTTGTGGGCCGTGGGCGACGTGCGCCAGTCCATCTACCGTTTCCGAGGAGCGTCCTCGTTCAATGTCGCGCGGTTCGGGGCGGCAGATTTCCCGGGCGGCCAGCGCAAGCGCCTTCGAGTGAACTACCGATCGCGTAGCGAGATTGTGGACACCTTTGCGCGCTTCGCGTCCGACGGCATGAAGGCAGCCCCGGCCGGGGAGGTGTCATTCGAGGCGTTCCGCGGCCGCTCCGGGCATCCGGTGGAGTTTCGCGGAGCGCCGCACAAGGACGGCGAGACGCTGGTCGTCACAGAGGCGATCCGCGAGTTGCACGCGGCTGGGGTTCCTTACGGCGGCCAAGCGGTGCTGTGCACCAGCAACGAGCGGATTGCCGAGATCGGGGCGGCCCTGGAGTCGCTCGGCGTGCCCGTGCTCCACCTGGGGAAGCTGTTCGAGCGGGCTGAGGTGAAGGACCTGCTCTGCCTACTGTCGCTTCTGACCGACCGGCGCGCCGCGGGCCTCCTGCGAACCGCAGCCATGCCGGCCTTTCGAATGCCGCTCGGGGACGTTGCCGCCGTCATCGCTCATCTGGTTGAGACCGGAGCGGCTGCTCTGGCTTGGCGAGACATCGGCGCTACGATCTCCGGCCTGTCGGCCGAAGGACGCCAGGGCCTGGAGCGACTGTCGGCCGCCTTCTCCGGGTTGAAGCCCGACGCCAACCCATGGAATGTGTTGGCCGGCCTCGTGCTCGACCACACCCGCATCGCGGCGGACCTGGCGGTCTCGACAGAGACTGTGGATCAGATCCGGGGAATCGCCGTCTGGCAGCTGCTGCATTTCGCCCGTGCCCAGCCTTCCGGGCGTGGCCTGCCGGCCCAGCGATTCTTGAGCCGCATCCGCCGGCTCCTGCTGCTCTCCGAGGACCGCGAGCTGCGCCGCCTCCCGGCCGCAGCGGCTGGCATCGACGCCGTCCGGATCATGACCATCCACGGCAGCAAGGGGCTGGAATTTCCAGTCGTGCATCTGCCCGGGCTCAGCGCTGACACGATCCCGAAGCGGTTCAGGGTCGACGGGTGCCTGCCGCCGGACGGCATGATCGAGGGCACCGAGGCCACCGGCGAGGAGGCCATGCGCGAGGGGCACGACGAGGAGCAGGAATGCCTTTTCTTCGTCGCGCTGTCCCGCGCGCGGGACCGTCTCATCCTCTACTCGCCGCTTCGCAAGGCAAATGGCGTTAAGCGGTCGCGGTCGCCATTCCTTGACCGACTGGGGAACGCGGTGGCCGCGAAGGAGGTCATCCCCGCTCTGGCGTTGCCGCCGCCGCCCGCTGTCGCCACTCTTCCGCCGAGCATCGCTGTGCCGTCGAGGTTCTGGCCATCGGATCTTGACCTCTACGACACCTGCCCGCGGCGCTTCTTCTACACCGTCGTGCTCCGCACGGGCGGCCGCCAAGCCGAGGCCGCGTTCCGCCAGATGCACGCTGCTGTGCAGGACGTGGTGTCCTGGCTCGGTGCCGACCACCGCCTCGACCCGACACCCGACGATCTTCAGGCGCGCCTCGAGGCCGCTTGGGCAGAGCATGGCCCGCACGACCATGGCTACTCCACGGACTATCTGGCCGTAGCTTCTGGCCTGCTAGCCCATCTTGTCGGCTTCCGGCGCGGCCGGGCCCGCCTGCCCGCCACCGAGTTGAGGTTCGAGGTTGAGGGCGGCGAGATCGTCGTGCGGCCGGATGAGGTCGCCGAAGAGCGACCAGGCGCCCTGGTACTCCGGCGGATCCGAACCGGGCACAGCAGGGCGTCCGCCGCCAGTAAGCTTTCGGCGGTCGCGTTCCACATCGCCGCGGCCGCCGCTCACCCAGGCTGCACGGTGGAGCTAGTGCACCTCGCTGACCCGGCTGTGACCCCGTTGCTTCGCGACGAGAAGGGCCTCGCCAAGGGACGTGCCGCCGTCGCGCACGCGGTCGCCGCGATCCGCGCCGGCGAGTTCGGGCGAAAGCCGAGCCCTTGGTGCCCGGGTTGCCCGTCCTTCTTTCACTGCGGTCCCCTGCCTGACCCGAGCCCCTGAAAAAAAGTTCCGGGTCCCATTACCGGCCGGGCCGGGCGCCGGCGATTGGCATGGTGAGCCCCGACGCATCGTGCCGAGGGGCAAGGGGACGACTGAGGTGGAAGCACACAAGGAGGGCGCGGCTCGCCCTGAACACTATCGTATCGAGGTCGCGGACGAGAGGCTGGATTTCCGCGACTTCCAGGTCGACGATCCCAAGCCGCTGGGGCGTCAGATTCTCGCCGCCGCCGGGGCTGCGCCGGTCGAGGAGTTCAGCCTGTTCGCCATCCTGCCGGGTGGCGACTTCGAGGACGTCCGCCTCCACGAGGCCTTCGACCTGCGGGGCCGCGGCGCGGAGCGCTTCGTCATGTTTCGGACGGACCGCGACTTCAAGTTCGAGATCGACGGCAGGCATCTCAGCTGGGGCAAGCCCGTTATCTCCGGCATCGTCCTTCGGCGCCTCGCCGATGTCCAGTCGGGCTATGACCTCTACCTGGAGGTCCGTGGCGGCCAGGATGTGAAGGTGCTGGACGACAGCGTGGTTCGGCTGGACGCGTCGGGCATCGAGCGCTTCCTGACCGTCATCAAGGACACGACGGAGGGTCGCTCGGCCCTGCCCGCGTCCGACGTGACGTTCCTCGCCGACAACGGCATCGCCTACGAGCTCGTCGGTGAGGCCGGTCAGCCGGGCGTGGTGCTGAGGGAGTTTCCCCTGCCCGCGGGCCGCTACAACCGCGAGCGGGCCGATATCCTCGTCCTGCTGCCCCCAGGGTATCCGGACGCCTGTCCTGACATGTTCTACGCCGCCCCCTGGATTTGCTTCCCCGACGGCCGAAGCCCGCTCAACGCCGACGTCGAGCATGTCTTTGCCGGACGGCGCTGGCAGCGCTGGTCGCGGCATTCGCAGGAGTGGCGCCCGGGCATTGACGGGCTGCGCACGATGGTCGCCCGGATCCGGCATGCGCTCGAGGTTTCGAAGTGACCTTGGCGATGCTCGACGTGACGGTCCTGGAGCCGCACTGGGCGCGGCTCCGGACCCTCCTCGACGGCAAGGGCGTGGAGGCTGCCGCCTATCTGCTGCTCGGGCACGCCACCGTCGCCGCCGACCCCTGGACGGGCGAGGCGCGGCTGCGGCTCGTCTCGCACGAACACCGCGAGATACCCGAGGCCGATCGGGTGAGCGCTTCGGCGCGCCACGTCACCTGGGGGACAGCGGGCTACATGCGCCTGCTGTCGGACGCATTGGCGCGCGACCTGGTCCCGGCCATCGTGCACACACACCCGAACGGCCGGGCGTTCTTCTCCGACCAGGACAACGCGAACGAGGCGGAGCTCGCGCGAACCGCCCGCAACAAGCGGCTGCGTGGGCTGGCCAGCATCGTCCTCGGTGGTGACGGCTCCGTCGTGGCGCGGCTCTGGATGCCGGACGGCTCGACGCGGGACGCGACTTGGGTCCAGGCGGTCGACGGGCGGCTCTCGCGCTGGACCGCGACGTCCGCGCGACGCGGCAATGCCGAGCATCTCGACCGGCAGGCGCGCCTATTCGGCGCGCACTTCAACGAGCTCGTGCGCTCCCTCAAGATCGCGGTTGTCGGCGCCGGCGGCACCGGGAGCCCCACCGCCATGCTCCTCGCGCGCCTCGGCGTGGGTCACCTGCTACTGGTGGACCGGGACGTGACCGAGGTCACCAACCTGAATCGGGTTCACGGCTCGCGGCGGTCCGACGCGGAGGCCCGCCTGCCGAAGGTCGATGTCCTGGAACGCGAGATCGGCCTCGCTGGGCTCGGCGTCGAGGTGCGCACCAGGCGCGCCTGGGTGAACGACGCCGGCCTCCGTGACGACCTGCGCTCGTGCGACGCTGTCTTCAGCTGCACGGACGACCATTCCGGCCGCGCGTTCCTCAATCGCTTTACCTACCACTACGGCATCCCAGTCATCGACGTCGGCCTCCGCATGGTCCGGCGACCCGACGGTGGGCACGACCTGAACGGCCGGGTGACGACCCTTATGCCGGGCCACCCCTGCCTTCTTTGCGGGGGCTTCATCAACCCCAGGCGCGCCGCCGAGGAGGCCCTGGAGCGCGCCGACCCCGAGGAGTTCGCGCGGAGAAAGGCGGAGGCGTACGTGCTCGGCTCCGGCGATCCGGCGCCGGCGGTCGTCACCTTCACGACCGAGATGGCCAGCGTCGCCGTGAACGAGCTGGTGGCGATGCTGACGGGCTTTCACGGGGCCGGGGGCATGATCCCAACGCGCTACCGGCGCTTCCACATGCGCGACGACCGCTTCCTGGCGGTGCGCTCTCGGCCGGGTTGTCCGGTTTGCGACACGGGCCAAGCCTGGGGCCGTGGGGACGTCGACCCCTTCCTTGGTATGGTGGGCTGATGCGCCGGACAATTGCGCACCTCTGCCGCAGGCTGGGCCTGCTGTCCTTCGACTTCCTAGCGCGCGAACAAAGCACGCATCCTGATCCGGCGTCGGTCAGCCGTGACGACCTCATCGTGGTGCGCGACGGCGAGCACCTGAAGTGGGCGTGTATGCAATGTCCCGGCGGATGCGGGGCCGAGATCAAGCTGTCGCTGAACCCCTCGCGACGACCGCGCTGGACGGTCATGCGCGACTGGCTCGGCCGGCCAAGCGTGAGCCCGTCCGTTCACCGCCGCGACGGCTGCGGCTGCCATTTCTGGATCCGGCGCGGTCGGGTCGAGTGGTGCCGAGGTGGACATCCTGGTGAACAAAGCCAGCGCTGGCAACAAGGCTTGGCTCAGGCTACCTCGCCGGCGAGGCAGGCGTAGGTAGCGTCCGCGGTCGTGGTGGTCCAGCGCGCTCGAGTTGGCGCTCTCCGGCTGTCGCGCGTGAGGAAGCTGCAGACGACGGGCGTCCGAGCAGTTGCGCTAAGCCGGTCAGGATTGTTCCTTGTGGCAGCTTGGCCCGGTGGCAGTGCCCGTGGCTATGTAGGCTTGTCGAGGGTCGTTCGGTGCTTGTGGAAATGCCCTTTCAAGTACCCTGTCCTGCACCATCGGATTCAGGATGCGCTGGCGTAGGTAGTCCTCGTCACGGCTCAACAGAGAGGACAGCACCCGGATAGTGAGGAAACGCTCCTGGCACAGTTCGGAGATAATCGCTCGGCTGGTTGCCGGAGCGACCTTGCCACGCCCCTTTACCTGAGCAGCAATCGTTTCGAGATCGCGGCGAAGATCTGGATCGAGCCCGTCGAGCGAATCGATCAACGGGTGGGCGAGCCCGTCGACTTTGCGACCATAACTCCCAGTAGAAGGTTCGGAGATGAGGTCCGAACCTTGGGCAGGTAGCTCCGAACCTTGCGCTCCGAGCTCCGGGCCTTTGATCCCGGATTCCGAACGCTCGGTCGTTGGACCGGGCGTGCCGAACACCGCGTCCGGGCTGGGCAGGGCCGTGCCCGGAAGCCGGTAGACGGCCGCCTTTGTACGCCCGGTCTGCTCAAGGAAGCCGTCCGCTACCAATCCCTGAAGCACCCGGGACAAGTCGACCGGATGGAGGCTGCAGATCGACAGCATCCGCGCATGGGTCACGACCTGCTCGGTCGCCGCCGTGGCGAGTACTAGGCGCTGGTCGGCAGATAGGGCGTCCAGCTGCCCGCCGAACTGCGCCCTGAGCTGCTCCGTGGCCTCGGGGGGGATCAAATCGCTCATGCGCAACTCGAGCCGGGTCTGCTCCGAGGGCGTGTCGAGATCGTAGAGCGAGGGCGGCGCCCAGTGCTGGTCCTTCCAGCCCTTGTGGATTTTCGGCACACCGGACCCGGCCCGCTCGCCGGCACCGATCAGCAGGAACATGCTCTGGAGCGTGCGATTGCGGCCGTCGCTCTCGCCGCCGGCAATCGCCTGGGCGACAGGCACCCGCATGCGGCCGGGATTGCGGAAGCCGAACATGTCCGGCCGCTTCACCACTAGCACTGAAGTGCGGCCTGTGTAGTCGGCATGGACAAGGGTGTTCACGAATGCCTCGCGGAGCGCCTCGTGCACGGGCGTTTCGTCCTGACGCTGCCCGTCGCGCAGCGCAAAGGGGACCTTCAGCTCGGCCACGAGCTTGCGGTAGACGCGCCGATAGAAGTCGAAAAGGTTGCCCGACCAGGTGCCGTCAAGCGTGACGCGGTCCACCCAGCGCCCTTCGACCTGTGCCCTCGGGCGTTCTTGGTAGTCCAGATGGTAGTTCGGAAACTCATCGCGGATGTTCTCGGCGGTGCCGAACATCAGCAGGCCCGCCACCGTCAGGCCCTCCGCCCCGGTCTCGCGATCGCGCCGGAGCGCACCGATGCGGCGCAGGAACTCCGCATCATCGACGTCGAGAAAGGGATGGTTCGGCGTGCGGTCGCGCATAACCTGCCGATAGGCCAGCACACTTTCGGGACTCAGGTCCGAGATCCCGAAGCCGCGCAGGGTCCGGTTGTCGCGAGAGTCCTCTACCTGCTCGGCGAGCATGCGGCGGACTGTGTCGCCGTCGCAGAGCCGGTCGCCTTCATCCAGACGCCGATAGGTGCCGGTCAGCGGGTTGCCATTGATGTGCACCGGGCGGTGCTTGCGGCCGGCCGGTGGCACGTCGATCGCCAGCAGGCGCCGCCCCTCGATGGTGAGGATGCGGACACGCTCCGCGTCGAGAAGGTTGGCGCTCACCTTCTGCGGATTGTTGAGTGTGTTGAAGAGGTCCGACCGGAGCTTCTCCGGATTTGCCAGCCCCGCCAGTTCGAAGCCGCGCGGCGTCTCCCGCAGGCCGAGCAGGATGATCCCCCCGCGGGTATTCGCGAAAGCGCTGTAAGTGGGCCAGAGGTCGGCCGGCAACTGGCCTGATCCGTCACGTCCGGCGGCGAGCTTGCACTCGAGTTCCTCTGTCTCGGCAAGGACCCGTATGTCGGCGAGAGTGGAAAGCGGGATCACTAGTCGGACGCGCTCCAGAAATCTGGCTCAATGGAGCTCTCGTTATGCACCAAGCCCTCTCCGTCTTCGAGGTGTTCGACCCGCGCTGATGTTGCTGGTAGGAGCGCTGCGCTCGCACCTTGTCCCGCCCTGTTCTCCAGGACGCGCCGCGCCCGTCGGAGGACCGCGTCAAGTTCATCCATGGCGCCGGTCAGGTCGCTGTAGTCGTAGGCCTGCCGCTCGACTGGGGTGAGGGGGAGCATCGCCGGCGGCGGCGGGGGCGTCTCCACCTCGACCGGCAGCATGCGGGGCCGGCCGCGGCCACGTCCGGGCTCCGGCCGGCGCGGTGGCGCAACCGCGGCGGCCAGCGGGGCGAGGCCGCGCAGCCCGAACAGCCGCCGCGCGGCGCGGCCGGTAACCTCGACCGCGGCGCCGTCGCGGACCAGCGCGTCCAGAATCTCGAGCGCGCTCTTGATCGAGATGCCCAGCGCCGCGGCCAGCGTCGTCGCTGAGAGCAGCGGCGCCGCCGCCAGCAGATCCACCGCGGCCGGCGCGCGGGAGTGCCGCCGGCGCCCGGCGAGCGCGCGGCGCGCGGCGAACCAGGCGCGCTCGAGGTCGAGCAGGGTCTGCAGCGTGTCGGCCGCCTCGCCGGCGAGCGCGTCGAGGAAGGCCGCCGTCCAGCCGCGCGCGACGTCGGCCCGCAGCGCCGCCGCGCCGGTCAGCGGCAGCGGCGCGCGGGTGGTGCCGGTCCGCACCCAGTGCCGCACGAGGGCGGCGCGGAGCGGTGACCGGGCGCCGCCGCGCTCGAGCCAGCGCCAGGCGCCGGCGGCCGCGTCGAGGAGCGCCACGCCGGTCGCCGGGCCCTCGCGCAGCACGGCGGTCGCGGCGCGGATCTCGCCTTCGTCGTCGAACTCCGGCGCGACGAGCCAGCGGTGGAGGGCGAGGGCGGCGCGCCCGGCCTCGAAGGCGTCGCCCGCCTCGGCGAGGCTTTGGGCGCCATCGTAGCGCCGCGGCCGCAGGCCCTCGACGAGGGCGGCGAGGTGCCAGGGGTCGATGAGGTAGCCGTCGACGGCGGCCATGCCGCGGACGGCGTCGAGCCGGGCGCGGTGGAGGAGCGCGGGGAGCAGCGGGTGGCCGGCGCTCGCCCCGTCGAGCCGCGCGATCGCCGCGGCGGCGCGCGCCAGCGCCGCCACCGTCTCGACGTCGGCGACGCCGGGCGGCGCGGACCGGATCAGGCTGTCGAGCGGACGGGTCACCGGGCGTGCGCTGCCTTTTCAGAAGGTTACACATGCTACTTACGCCAATCATCTAAACAAGTAAAACAACCCCGATAACCCGTCCGACCCCCCTCCCCTGCCCGCTCTGGCGCCCCCTACCACCCATAAGGCGGCTTGTGTGTACTAGGGTTGTTGCGCTAGCCTCGCGCCACGCGCGCCGCTGACGCCGCCCGGAGAGCCGCCCTGGACCAGCCCGACACCGCCGCCGACGGCGAGCTCCTCCTCCCGGACACCCCCCCTGCCCCGCTCGGCGCCCCGCCCGGCGCGGTCGCCCGCTGGTTCGACGCTGCCGCCGAAGCCACCGCGCCCACCTCCGACGGCAGCCTCGCGGGCGACCACGCCGCCGCCGAGGCGTTCCGGCGGCTCGCCACCGCCCACAACACCCGGAGCGCCTACCGCGCCGCGGTGCGCGCCTGGTGCGCCTGGTGCGCAACCCACGGCCGCCCGGCGCTGCCGGCCGCACCCGGCGACGTGGCCGCCTTCCTCGCCGGCGAGCGCGCCCGGGGGCTCGCCGCGCCGACGCTGACGCTGCGCCGCGCGGCACTCCGCTACCTCCACCGCGCCGCCGGCCTGGCGCCGCCGACCGACGACCCGCGCGTCGCCGAGACGCTCGCCGGTATCCGCCGCGCCGCCGCCGCGGCCGGCGAGACGCCCCGCAAGGTCGCCGCCGCGACCGACGCGATCCTCCGCCAGCTGCTGGCGCCGATCCCGGACGACCTCCGCGGCCTGCGCGACCGTGCCCTGCTGATCGTCGGCTTTGCCGGCGCGCTGCGCCGCGCCGAGATCGCCGCGATCACCGTCGAGCGCCTCGCGCCAACCGAGCGCGGCCTCGTCCTCGAGCTGCCGCAGACGAAGGGATCGCAGGCCGAGGCAGTGCGGGTCCCCCTGCCCTACGGCACCACCGAGCTCTGCCCGGTTCGGGCGATCCGCGCCTGGCGCGCCGCTGCCGGGGTCGAGGCCGGGCCACTGTTCCGGCGCATCTGGACGCCGCCGAAGGCGCGCCCGGGCGAGCCCCCCTCCCCGCCGCGGGTTGGCACACAGCCGCTGTCGCTGCAGTCGGTCGGCGACATCGTCCAGGCGCGCGCGGCGGCGGCGGGCTTCGAGCCGCGGGCCTTCGGGGGGCACAGCCTCAAGCGCGGCGCGCTGACCACCGGGATGAGCCGCGGTGCCCATCCCGCCCAGCTGCGCCGGCTAGGCCGCCACAAGCGCTTCGACACGCTCGGCGAGTATCTCGAGTTCGGCGATCTCTTCGAGGGGCACCCGCTGACCGGGACGCTATGAAATGGGAGTTACTGTGGGGGAGGCATCGCTGCAGCTTGCGGCCTCATCACAGCATTTTTCCGCAGATGCTGGACTCTGCCGATGCAGCGTTGGATCTGCATAAAGTTCGCCCCGGCGAGGGTCTAACTCGCCCGCCGACAACACTCCTGTTGGGGTATGGGCGCGACTACCAACGCGCCGCGAGCCCGATCGCCTGAGGAGGTCGTGTCGCTCAGGTTGGCGGCGTCATCGCGCGCCGCAACCGCACGACGGGGCTCTCCTCGGCTCGGTCCGAGTCGAGCACCTCCAGCAGCCGCGCAGCGGGGCCGGACGGCCGCTTCGCGCCCCGCTCCCACTGCGCCACCGCGGACTTGTCCACACCGAGCAGCCGCGCGAACACCGGCTGGCTCATCCGCGCCGCCGCCCGGATCCGCCGTACATCCGCGCCGCCGTACTGGGGCCGCAGCGGCAGGCAGAGCGCGTCGAGGTCGCGCACCGTCGCCGCGTCCAGCGCGCCCACTCGGTTCAGCGCGGCGCCGAGCGCGTGCGCTGTGGCAAGGAACTCGTCCTCCGTCGTCACGCGGGGCTGCGTCGGCGCCCTCTTCGCCGTGGCTACCTTGCCCTGCGCCCGCGTCGCGGCCCGCTTCGTCGCCTCCCGCGCTGTCGCGGGGGCCTTAACCTTCGTCGCCATCGTACCTCACCACCCGCACGTCGTCCGCTTCCAGCAGCGCGCCGAGCTGCGCGTCCGTCGCGCCGACGAAAGCCGCCGCCGCCGCCGGCAGGCCACGACCGCGCGGAAGCCGCCGCTCTTGCCCCCGCCCGGCCGCGCCAGGCGCTTCTTCCAGAGCCCGTCCCCGAGGTCCGCCTCGCCCGCGCCGAGCCGGCCCGCCACCATCTCCCGCGCGACGGCGCAGAGCGCCGCGTAGGCGCCCCTTTCGGAACAAGCGCGCGACCTGCGGGGCGGCGAAGACTCTCATCAACCATGTATAGCACGAAGTGCTATGGCTGCCATGAGCTTCAAGGGCGCGGGGTGGAATGGCGGACGCTCTCCCCTTCCCTGCTAGCAGCTACGCTGAAGCACATGAAGATTGTAGCTGCTAGGTGGTGCGTGCTAGCGTAGAACTCGACACAAGGGGGCTGGGGGCGCTTCGATGATCCTGACCGTGGCGTCCACCAAGGGCGGCGCCGGCAAGACAACGATCGTGATGGCGCTGGCCGGCACGCTCGCGGCCGAGGGGCTGCGCGTCGCCGTCGTGGACGCCGACCCGAATCGCGCCTACGCCTCCTGGGCCGAGCAGGCCTACGAGGGGCCCGCCGTGGCGGTCCGCGCCGAGGCCGACGAGGCCCGCCTCGCCGCCGCGATCGACGAGCTCTCGCCGCAGGCCGACCTGGTGCTGGTGGACACGGCGGGCTTCGGCAACCGCGCCGCCCTCCTCGCCATGGCTGCGGCCGACGCCGTCATCGTGCCCTGCACCCCCAGCCGCGCCGACGTCGAGCAGGCCGCCAAGACCCTGGAGCTGGTCGACGGCGCCGCGCGGGCTGCGCGGCGCGCCATCCCCGCCCGGGTGGTCCCTTCCCGCCTCAAGCAGGCCACGGCGGTCTCGCGACACGCGGTGGCCGAGCTGGACGCGGCCGCCCTGCCCCGCACCGCCGCCGGCGTCGGCGACCGGGTGGCCTTCGCCGAGATGACCTTCTCCGGCCGGATCCCCTCGGGCGGCGATGCCGGCCAGGAGATCGCCGCGCTCGTTGCGGAGCTGCGCAAGCTCGGCTGGCTGCCGCCGAAGCCGCGCGCGGCCCGAGCACGCGCATAGCCGCTACCAGCTAGCAGATACGACGGAGCACGAGACCCACGATGCCGAGCAAGGGGCTGAAGCCCGCCATCGCGAGGCCGTCGGCGCGGGACGCGCTGGCGGCCGCCAACACCGTCGCCCAGCAGGCGGGGCTCCCGCCGGCGGCCCTCTCGCCGCGCCCCCCCTCCCCTGCCCCGGCGCCGGAGGAGGAGCTGGTGCAGGTGAACATCCGCGTCCGTCGTGCCCTCGGCGATCAGCTCGCCGACCGGGCGCGTGCCGAGGGAACGACGCAGAAGGTCCTCGTGTGCCGGGCACTGGCGGCCGCCGGCTTCGACGTTCACCCGGACGACCTGCGCGCCACGCCGGCGCCCCGGCGGCGTGGAAGCAGCTAGCAGCTACGGACGGGGCGTCAGTGGAGTACGAATCGGGGCCGCCTCTCCCCTGCCCTGGCCCAGCAGACCGCCAATTCGCGCGGCTTCCGCCCCCCGGGCCGATTCGTACCCTGGTGACGCCCGGCTGTGCAGGGCGGCCCGGCGAGTTATCCACAGGCGATTCGTACCGGGGTGACGCCGATTCGTACCCGACTGACGCAAACCGGAGTCGTCCCCCGTACCCTGGTTACGCATCCAAATAGGGATTCAAATAACTCTCCTAGGGCCGTCGGCAGGGTACGAACGGCTGCTGGGCATGGATCGGGGCCGGCAGACGGCGTCGGTAGGGTACGAATTGCGGCACCTGCCCCGGATGTGCAGGTTAGCTCGTGATGCGCGACTCCATCGACACAGCCTGGCCCATGTCCATCGGCGCTGAAGAGGCTCTTGAAGGGCGCCTCCGCGGCCGGTTCGAGGCCCTCGGCATCCAGCAGGCCCTGGGCCTCGCCCAGACAGCGCTCGATCGCCGCTGCGTCGAGGCGATGCACCTCGTGCTCACCGACGAGGACGGCGCGCCCGGCTTCGTCCACGCCGGCTTCGCGATGACCGCCCTGCCCCACAAGCGGATCGAGGCCACCGAATGGGTCCGCGACGGCGCCGACGTGCGGCTCCGCATCGAGAGCGGCAAGACCCACGACGGCACGTCCGTCGGCGTCCCGTTCGGCTACGTGGCCCGGCTGATCCTCCTCTACCTGCAGACGGAGGCCATCAAGACCCGCTCCCGCGAGGTCGAGCTCGGCCGGTCCATGCATAGCTGGCTCAAGGCGATGGGCCTGAACAGCGGCGGAAAGGGCTATGAGGCGGTCCGGGAGCAGAGCCGGCGCCTTTCCCTCTGCCGCCTGACCTTCTACCGCATCGGCGAGGGCGGCGAGGCCGTGATGAACGGCGGCTTCGTCCGGGAGGCGATCCTGCCCGGGCGGGACGCGGGCGGCGCGCAGCTCTCCCTCTGGCGGGAGACGGTCGTCCTCGACGAGGTGTTCTACGAGAGCCTCATCCGGCACCCCCTGCCCGTCCGCGAGGCCGCCATACGGGCGCTCGCCGGCCGCAGCATGGCGATCGACCTTTACATCTGGCTCGCCTACCGGCTGCACCACCTCACGAAGCCGACCCGCGTCCCCTGGCCGGCCCTCTACCGGCAGTTCGGCTCCGGCTTCGCGCTCCAGCGGCAGTTCCGGGCCCACGCGCGCGAGGCGCTGGCGCTCGCCCTCGCCGCCTACCCCGAGGCGGAGGTGCGCGTGGACGAGGAGACCGTGGTCCTCATGCCCTCCCCTGCCCCGGTGCCCGAGCGGCTGCGCCCGTCGTCCTCAGCTCCGCCGAAGCGCCTAAGGCTTAGAGGTTAGAAGCTAGCAGGTAGGCGCTGCGGGATTGGCGGGGCGGCTCAACAAGAAGGTCCTCGTCTTCCTCGACGAGTACGGCACGGCCGGCACGGGCCCCCTCTACCTCGGCGCCGTCGTCGTGCTCGCCCGCGACGCCCCTCGGGTGGACAATTGCCTCAGCGACCTCCTCGAAACCGGAGCCGGCGAGATCCACGCCTCACGGCTCGACGACGGCTACCTCCAGGGGCTGCTGCAGCGCTTCTGGGCAGAGGCGCCGCGCGACAAGATCGTGCTGGTCAACCAGAGGGCCACTGCGCGGGGCGGCCCCGCGCCGGTGCTCTACGCCGCAGCCGTCGTGGAAACCGTCAAGGCCGGCCTGGCCCGGTTCAAGCGCGACGTGCTGGGCCGCGAGACTATCGGCAACGTGGATGTCGTCACGGACGTGAACCACCACAACGACCATCCCGCCTTCGACGCGGAGATCGCGCGCGCCAGGCGAGAGGACGGCCGGTTCCGCGGGGTCAACCGCGTCACCAAGCTGGATTCGGCCACCTCCCGGCTGCTCCAGCTCGCCGACGCCGTGGCCTACTCGCGGAAGTGGATCGTCGGCGCCGAGGCGAACGCGGCCGGCCTGCGGGAGCGGTTCGGGATCCAGATGCCCTGAACGCGAGAGAGCCGCCCTTGCGGGGCGGCCCTCGGGGCAGGGAGGTGTGGCCGGCAACCGGGGCTTTCGGCCTCCGGGTGGCCACGGCGCTCGCCAGACACGCGGCCGGACGAGTCGCACGCAGGGCTCCCTGCGCGGCCAGAGATAGCCCCTGAGCAGCCCGCATTCAAGGAACTCGACGTCCCGGGGCTTAGGACGTCACGTAGCAGGTATGTGCTACGAGATAGGAGCTACTGGCTTGCCACAACCGGCGATTACCGGGGATGGATGCCATGCTGACAACCAGCGGGCGAGTGTAGCAGGTCGCTGCTAGCTCCTATATGGAGAGATCTATGGGCTATGTGCCCCGATCCAGACAGAAGGAAGGGAGCAGGCACGCCGGCCGCCCTGCTCGTAGGCGGTCCGTTCGCAGTGCCGGCGAAGCGCCGCCGCATCGTTCAGCTCCGCCACTTGAGCGAGGAAGCTGACGCCGCCGCGCGCCGCGCCCATCCCGCCCGCGTCCCATCGCCCTAGCGCGTAGCCGCTACAAAGTAGAACGATGCCGCTAGCCGCTAGGGCGACCACGGTGCGCAGCTCCACGCGCCGCGCAAGCCGTTCCACCTCGCGCTCCGCCCCTGCCGCCGCGGCCTCCGCCACCCGCTTGACCAGGGCGGCCTCGCCCTCGGGCGTGAGGCGCCGCACGCCGTCGGCCGCCTCCCGCGCCGTGGACGCCGCCTCGACGGTGGCCAGCAGTGCCGCGCGCAGCGGGCTGTCGGCGCGCATGCCGGCGAGGTCGCACCATCCCCGCACGTCCTGCGCCGTCGCGGCGACCGGGGCAGGGGAGGGGGCCTCCGTCACGGCAGCCATCCGGCCGCGCCGAGGTCAGTCCGCCGCTTCTCGAGGTCGGCGAGCCAGTCCTCGACCATGAACTGCTCGACCGGGTCGAGCGGGGCGTCGCCGTCCCCCGCCGCCGCGGCGTAGAGGCCCAAGCCGCGCTGGCGGAGCAGGTCCATGCAGGCGAGGCGCTGCATCAGCACGGGGACGGCGCCCTCGGCCACCATCCGCTCGAAGTCGGGGTGCTGGTGCGTGCGCTCGAAGGCGCCGGCGACCGTCCGGCCCTCGCGGATGACCCCCTCGTTCAGCACGAGCAGCGCCCGCTCCGGCCGGAAGTAGCGAGCGTCCCAGATGGAGAGGACGTGCCGCAGGTCCTCCTCCTCTGGGCCGAGGAAGTAGAGCGCCAGCGGCTGGATGCCCCGCCGCGCGCAGAATTCTACCAGGCGGAGGTCGCGCCCGTACTCCTGGAGCACCCTGTCGCCGCCGCCGAGGTCGAGCACGGCCGACCGGCGCTCCCGCACCATCCGGTTCAGGACGCCCGTCAGCCAGGCCTTCACGTCCGGCAGCTCCTCCGTCGGCGGGTAGGTCGCCCCCTCGAACATGCCGGCGAGCGTCCGGCTCCGCGGATCGCCGTCCGCCACGATCACCTCGCGGCCGGCGTTGCGCGCCCGCCAGACGAGCTCGGCGAGGCCGGTGGACTTGCCCCCGAAGCCGCGCCCGAGGCCGACCGCGAGGACCACCTGCGCGCCGGGGTCGCCCGCCGCCAGCGCGTGTCCGTTGCCCTTAGCCATCTCTCTTCCTTCCGCTGCGTTGGTCCATCTCGGCCCTCAGCCTTGCGAGGGCCGTCTCCGCCCCGCCCGGCGCAGAGGCCGGCGGCGGGGCAGGGGAGGGGGGTGTCGGTGCCGGCCGGGTGACGGGCACGACCGGCGGAGGCGGCGCGGCCGCTTCCCGCCTGGCTCGGGCCGCCGCCACGTCCCGCCGCACGCGCCACCAGGTGTGCCGGACGGTCTCGGGGGTGAGCGCGCGTCCGCCCGGGCCCGCGAGGCCGAGGTCGTTGAAGCCGTCGGTGAGCGAGCCCCAGCTCGGCCGCGTCTCGTCCAGCAGTTCGGCGAAGGCGTCGTGGCGCCCCCGGAGCCAGCGGTAGAGCGGTGAGCGCCCGGCGCCGCCGCGGGCCACTTCGGCGATCCGGCGCAGTTCGGCGTCGCGCTTCATCGCCCGCCATCCCCGTGCCGCAGCAGCGGTCTGCGACGTTCCGGTGATTCAACCGCGTGGAGTTGAGTGACGCGCGTCGTGGAGCGGGTGTTCACCGTCCGTTGGAGGAAACAAGCTGCACAGACCAAGGCACCCACCAGTGCGGTCCGTGCATCCGGCACGGGAATGGAAGAGGACAGGGGATGCGGACGACCACGAGCCGCGACGACGACCGCCTCGCCCGGATGGAGGAGCGCCAGGACGCGCTCGTCCGCGGCGTGGCGCAGATGAACGAGACCCTCGCGGCGCATACCGCGATGCTGGAGCGGATCCTGCTCGCCGCCGCCGAGGAGCCGCCGGGCGACGGGGGCGACCTCGCCGACGCGCTCCGGCGCATGGCGGACGCGCTGACGGGCCAGGAGGCCGCCATGACGCGGCTGGAGGCCCGGCTCGCGGCGCTGCCCGGCGAGATCGCCGGGGCGCTGGCGACCGAGCCGGCCTGAGCGCCCGGCGTGCTGACCTACTCTACGATCGCGGCGGGCGAGCCGGCGGCGGCCGGCGCGATGACCGACCACCTCCTCACCCGCACCCTGCCGCGGGATGTGGCCGACCTCGCGCGCTACTACACGCAGGGAGTCGAGGCCGTCTCCGCCGAGGACCGCGCGCTCGCCGAGCTGGCCGAAGCAGTTAGCAGCGAGCAGATAGCGTATAGCCAAGCCCTGGACGAGCTCGTCGTCGGGCACGCCGACCGCGGGGCCGACCTCCAGGACGAGGAGGACCGCCTCGCCGAGCGGCTCTCGATGGCGATCGAGCGGCGCGACTTCGAGGCCGCCTACGGCCGCCCGGTCGCTGAGCCGCGGCGTGACATGCACCCCCTCGTCGCGCGCGGCCTCGGGCTCGACCCCGATCGCGCCGTGGGCCGGGACGAGATCAACGCCCTGCTCGCCGGCCGCCGGGCCGACGGGGCGAAGATCGAGGGCAAGCAGTACGCCGTCGCCCGTCAGGTCACGGACCGCCGCACGGGCGAGGCGAAGGAAATCACGCCGATCGGCTCCGTCGACTTCTGCTTGACGCCCGACAAGTCGGTGTCGGTCGCCTGGGCCTTCGCCCGGCCCGCGGAGGCGGCCTCGATCTACGTCGCGCACCGCGAGGCCGCCGCCGAAGCCATGGCCGCCATCGAGGGGCGGATCGGGCAGGCGCGCCACGGCAAGGGCGGGCGCGACGGCGCCGAGCCCGGCCACGTCGCCTGGATCGCCTTCGACCACTACACCTCGCGCCCGACCCTCTGGACCGCGCGCCAGGAGGGCGAGCGGACCGTCACCGAGAGCGTCGCCGTGCAGGTCGCCGGCGACCCGGACCTGCACACCCACTTCACCGTGCCGAATGCGGTGTTCTGCGAGAACGGCCGCGTTGGCTCGCTCGACCTCGACCGGCTCGATGGACTGATCAAGGAGGCCGGCGCGCTCTACCAGGCGCACCTGGCCGCGAACCTCCGCCGGCTCGGCGCGGAGGTGGCGCTGGACGACCGCACCGGCATGGCTCGCCTCGCGGCGATCCCCGACCGAGTGCGCGACCACTTCTCGAAGCGCACCCTCGGCGGCGAGGAGGCTGCGCGGGCCTATGCCAGGACGCTCGGCCTCGACTGGGACGCCCTGCCGCCCGCGCGCCGGGCCGGGCTGCTGAAGGCCGGCGTGCAGGGTACCCCGGCCGGGATCGACGCGGAGGCGCGGGAGAAGCTCCGGAAGGACGATGTGGCCGACTTCGCCGACTGGCGCCGCCAGGCGCGCGAGCTCGGCTGGAACTACGGCGGGATCGAGGGGCCGCGCCGGGAAGGACCCGGACCGACCCGCGAGGAGCGCATCGCGCTGGCCTACGAGGAGGCGCTGCCGTGGCTCGAGAAGGAGCTGGACCGGCGCGCCGTTGTCACCGGCGCCGACGCGCGCACGGCTGCGCTCCGTGGGCTCATCGCTGCCGGCATCGAGGAGACCCGCGACGTCGAGCGCGTGACCGCGCTCTTCCGGAGCGAGGGCGTGCGCCAGTACGGCGAGGCGACGGCGCTCGTCTGGGGCAGGGCAGGGGAGCGCGGCGACGTCGGCATCACGACCGCGCTGCACGCCGCCGACGAGGCCGCCTTCATCCGCCTCGCGCGCGCCGCGGCGGCCGATCGGACGGGCGCGCTGCGGCCCGCGGAGATCGAGGCCGCGGCCGCGCGGGCTGGCCTCGCCTTCGAGTGCGAGCACGGCCAGGCGCAGCGGCGCGCCATGCACCGGCTCGGGGAAGGGGGGCGCTTCGGCGTCGTGGTCGGCGCCGCCGGCAGCGGCAAGACGACGCTGCTCCGACCCCTGGTCGAGGCTTGGGCGGGGCAGGGGAGGGCGGTGCACGGCGTATCCCTCGCCTGGCGGCAGGCCGACGACCTTGCCGATGCGGGCATCGGCCGCGGCAACGTCCACGCGCTCAGCGTCTTCCTCGACGGCGCAAAGGCGGATCGGTTCGTACTTGACCGACGCTCGGTCGTGGTCGTGGACGAGCTCGGCTTGCTCGGCACGCGCCAGGGGCTCGAGCTGCTGCGGCTGCAGGAGGCGCGCGGCTTCCGCCTCGCCATGCTCGGCGATGACCGGCAGTGCCAGGCGATCGAGGCGGGCCCGATCGTGGACCTCGTCCGCCGCGCGCTCGGCCCTGACCAGGTGCCCGAGATCCTCACCACGGTCCGGCAGCGCGCGGAGCGGGAGCGCGAGATCGCCGGCCACTGGCGCGAGGGCCGCGCCGCTGAGGCGCTCGCCATGAAGCGGGCGGACGGCACGGCCGAGATGGTGCCCGGCGGCTACCGCGAGGCGGTGGAGCGCGTCGCGGCCCTCGTCGGCGAGCGGCTGCGGGCGAACGCCGGCGACGCCGGCTACAGCCTCACCGTCTCCGCGCCGACGAACGCCGACGCGCACCGGCTCGGGCTGGCCATCCGCGAGGTGCGCCGCGGGCTCGGCCAAGTCGGGGACGACCAAGTAAAGGTTCGCGCCGCGGACCGCGACGGGAACGCCTACGAGATGGCGCTCGCGCCGGGCGACCGGGTGCGGCTCTTCGCGAGCACCCGCGCGGAGGGGGAGGGGGGCAGCATCGGTCGCAACGGCTCGGTGCTCACCGTGCTCTCGGCCGACGCAGGGGGCATGCAGGTCCGCACCTCCTCCGGCCGCGAGGGGCGGGTCGCCTGGTCCGCGCTCGCCGACCGCGCCACGGGTCGCGTGCGGCTCGCCTACGGCGAGGTCATGACGACCCACACAGCGCAGGGCTCGACCGCAACCGAGCACGTCCACGCCCTCCCGGCCGGGACGAAGGCGGTCACCGGCTTCGCGGCCTACGCCTCGGGCACGCGTCACCGCCGGGCCTCCTGGCTCCTCGTCTCGGCCGGCGCCGAGCACGCGGAGGTGGTGCGGCGCCGCCCGCTGAACGACGTGCGGCCGGTGACCGAGGCGGACGCCTGGGCGAACGCGGCGCGCAACCTCGGCCGCCAGCCCCGGCAGGAAGGCGCGCTCGAATTCCTCGCCCGCGCCGGCGAGGTGCGCCGGGGCGCGACGCGCGCGCTGCGCGGGGGCGTGCGGCCGGCCGAGAGGCGGGAGGCGGCGGGACTGCCGCCGACGGTCCTCGAAAAGCGGCTAGCAGGTAGCCGCGAGCGCCTAGCGGTGAAGCCGGTCGCCGCGCGCATCGCCGGCGCCGTGCGGGCCGGCGAGGAACTCGTCGGGCGGCTCTCCCGGCTCGGGGCGGAGGTCGCAGGGGCGGTGCGGGCGCGGGTCGCGCGCATGCGCTCTCCGAGCCCCGGCCGCGGGCGGGACGAACCGACCATGACGCTACGCCGCTGAGCGGCCGGCCGCCGCCGCGCCTGCATCGGACGGCGGGCCGGCATCGCCCGCTGGCGCCGCGTCGCGCTCCACGGTGACGGCAAGCGTCGGGATTGCGGGCGGATCGGCCGCGCGGTTGCGGAAGCAGCGGTCGCGATACCAGACGAGACGGTCGAGCATCAGCAGGGGCAGCCGGCGGCGCAGCACGAGGAGCTTGTCGGCCGGCAGGCGCTGCACCTCCTGCGCCAGCATCAGCGCGCGGCGGCGCACCGTCTCGCTCTCGCTCTGCCGCGACGGGCTGAGCCAGCCGAAGAAGCGCGGCCGGCTCTGCGTCGTCTCCACGACGGTGTCGCTGCCGCCGCGCTGGCTAATCTCTTCCGCCTGACGCTGGTCGAGCCCGCCGAGGGCGAGCTCGGCGCCGGCGTTGGCGTAGATGTTCCGCGACCCGTCCTCGCCGAAGGCGAGCCGGGTCTGGTCCTTCGACTGCACGACGATCGCCATGCGCAGGCCGGAGGAGCGGATGAAGGCCGTGGCGTCGGCCAGCACGCGGTGCTCGCCGAGCGCCCAGAACTCATCGAGGATCGCCAGCACGCGGTGCCTGTGCTCCGGCCGCTCGCCGAACTCCTCCCGCGCCATCGCGTCGATGAGCTGCTGGAAGAAGATCGCGTAGATCGGCCGCAGCCTGCGCAGGTCGGAGGGCTGGGCGCAGAGATAGACCGACATCCGGCGCGACCGCAGCTCGCGTACGTCGAAGTCGCTCGCCGCCGTTGCCGCGGCGATCCGTGGCACCTCCCAGAGCGAGAGCGCGGTGAGGATCGTCTGGCGCACCCCGCGCGCCTCCTCGCTGCCCTTGTCGAGGCCGTCGGCCCAGCCGAGCGCGGTCTCGACGGCCGCGCGCGGGTACGGCCGGTTCGCCGTCCGTGCCTCCGTCACCAGGGTACGAAGATGCGCCGCGCAGTCGCCCCGGCGAGCGAGGCCGGCCACGGCCGCCACCGTGAGCGGCGCGCTGGGCGTCTCCGACTGGATCACCGCGAGGGCGGTGGCGACACGCCGGCCCGCGTTGTCCCAGTATGGGTTGTTCGCCCGCGTCTCCGGCACGAGGGCGAACATCGCCTTCTGAAGGTCGTCGGTGGCGTCGGGCGTGCCCCGCCGCACGAGGCCGAGCGGGTTCCAGCGGTGCGTGCGGCCCTCCGGGTCGCCGATGTCGAGCACGAACATGTCGTCGCCCTTCCGCGCCCGCTCCGCGGCCGTCCACTTCACCAGGTCGCGCTTGACCGAGAAGGCGACGAGCGCGCCGCCCCAGTTCATCGCGTTGGGTACCACGAAGGAGACGCCCTTGCCCTCCTCGGTCGGCGCGTAGACCGCGACGTGCTGCTGGCCGGGTAGGCAGGCGTAGCGTGCGAAGGGGCCGCGGCCCCACTTGCCGAGCAGGATCCCATCCGGCACCGGCCGGGCCGCGAAGACGATCCCGCTGCCCTCCGCCTCGCGCCGGGTGGCGAAGTGGGATTCGCCGTGCAGGGGCCGCCCGCCGCGGCGCCGCACCGCGACGGCCGCGGTCCCCGTCAGCAGCAGCGGCGCGAGGCCAAGGAACCCGGACAGGCCGACGGTGACCGCCGCCCACCAGTTGGCTCCTGCCTGGGGCGCGTAGAGCATCCAGGCGGTCGCCTTCGTCCAGAGGCCGGCGGCGGCGAAGTAGGGGTGCGCGCCGAGCCCGGTGATCGCGAGATAGGTGGCCGAGGCGACCGGCACCGCGGCGAGCGCCGCCGCGCCGAGGGCACCGGCCAGGAGGGCGCCCCGCCGCGTCACGGACGCACCTCCAGCACCGCCGTCAGGCGGTAGGGATCGCGCGCGCAGTGCGCGACGAGGTCCACGTGCTGGCGGAGCAGGCCGTGCACCGTCGCCGCCTCCAGCGCGCGGCCCTCCGGGCTCTGCCGCACCATCAGCGCCGCCGCCTCGATCGCGGCCTCGGGGTCGGCGCCGTGGATCGTGGTGACGGAGGGGTGGCCGACGACACGCGCGCGGAGGAAGGCCCAGGCCTCGGCGCCGCGCAGCTCCTGGAAGGGCAGCCAGTCCGGCCGCAGCCGCATCGCGTCCTGGAGGCAGTCGGTGGCGGTGCGACGCTCCCCGTCGAAGTAGAGCGGCGACCAGTTCTCGTGCGGCAGGTCCATCCACTCCGGCGTGTCCTCGATCGTGACCAGGCGCCGGTCGGCGGGCACGGCGCGGATGAGCGCCTCGGCGAAGGTGGTCTTCGAGGAGCCGATGGCGCCGGCGACGAGGATCGTCCTCCCCGCCTCGACCGCTGCCCGCCACCACGCCGCGCCGCGCCCCGGTACGGCGGCGAAGTAGCCGTGCTCCTCGAGCCATTCGAGGGTCGGCGTGAAGTCCTTCGCGCGGCGCCGGATCGCGAGCGTGATCGTGCCGGGCGGCGCGGCCGGCGGTCGTGCACCCATGATGCGCTCCCCGCCCGGCAGCACGGAGGACGCTGAGGGGCGGTCCGGGCCGACGCGCCGCGACGTGCGCGAGGCGGCGAGGGTGAGGATGGCGTCGAGGCGCGCGAAGGTCAGCTCCGGCGCGTCGTACCAGGTCCAGCCGTCCTCGCCCTCGACCCCGAAGCGGCCGGGGCGGTTCACCACGATCTCCCGCGTGCCGGGGCGCGCCAGGGCCGCGGCGAAGGGCTCCAGCAGCCGCAGCAGCGTCGCCTCGCCGGCCAGCATCAGCGGAGCCTCAGCCGGTAGGCGTCGGAGAAGTCCACGGGCTGCGTGACGAGGATCGCGATCTCCTCCCCCTGGTTCTTCGTCACCGTGTTCGGGATGTTGAGGCTGTCGCGCAGCACGGAGGCGACCGCACCCTGCACGCCGCCGGTCTGGAGGTTCAGGTAGGTGTTGTTGTCGCCGCGGGCGAGCGCGGCCTGCACGGCGCCCTGCGCGGCGCTGATGGCGCTGCCCGACAGCATGAGGAAGACCGCGCCGCCGAAGCGCTCCCAGAAGTGGCGGTCCACGGCGCCGTCCATGCCGACGCGCCCGAGCGCGTCGCCGACCGGCGCGCCGAGCGGCACCGGCACCCCCTGCGGCGTCCAGCCCGTCGCCGCGAGGGAGAGGATTCGGCTCTGGCCGACGGCGACGTGGCTCTCGTAGCTGCCCTGGATGCGCGTGCCCGCCTCCATCAGCCGCACCCCGGCCGGCGAGAGCCAGTCCTGCGTGACGTGGCAGAAGAACGGTCCCGGCCGCTCGCTGCTGACCGCGGTGTCGAGGCTGCAGCGGTAGACGCCGGGCATGAGCACAAGCGTGGTGTCGAGCGGGGCGCCCGCGCGGGCACCAGCGACCGCCGTCCCCCGGAAGGCGACCGTCGTCCCGCGGCGCGCCGGGTCGGCCTCCGGCCCGCCCGGGACGGCGCCACGGCCACCGCCCTCCGCCCCGGAGCGGTCGTCCGCCCGGGGAGGGGGCGTGACGGCGTAGGACATCATGCGCGGCGCCCGCGGGCCGGCGGCCGCCTGCGCCGGGGCCACGGCAAGCTGCGGCGGCGGGGGAGGGGGCGGGAGCGCGAAGGCGACCGGCTCGGCCGGCGGCGTCGCCGGCGGCGGCTGCGGCGCGTCGAAGGTGACCCGGCGCCCGATGCCGCCGGCCGGCTGCGGCGGCTCGGGCGGCTCGTTCCCTGGGTGCCGCCAGAAGACGAAGGCGATCAGCGCCGCGGCGCCCAGGATCGACGCCGCGTAGGTCTGCTTCTGCGTCAGCAGCCGCCGGCCGGTGGTGTCGGGGGCGCCGCGGTCCTCGGTCATCGGCGCGCCTGCCTCGCCAGCTCGCGCACCACGTCGGGGTGCGTCGTGCCGGTCCCGGGGTCGCGGCCGACCGGGTCGTAGGCGCGGTTGTAGACCGCCAGCACCGCGCCGCCGGGCAGCCGCAGGCGGATCTCGCGGTGGACGCCCGGCACGATCCACCAGATGCCCCGCAGGCCCGGCTCGTTGGCCGGCCGGGCGACGGCCTGCACCGACTGCTCGGCGCCGGAGGCGTCCACCGTGAAGACGCTCGGCACCTGGCGGTTGCCGAGGTAGCGGAAGGCGGTGCGCTGCCCGTCGTCGCAGGTCTCGTCCGGCACCAGGTCGGCCGAGCCGCGGCCCTCGAAGGTCCAGTTGCGGCAGGCGAAGTCCACGGCGAGGCGGTCGCGCGCGACCTGGGCCTCGCGCGTCGCCCGCGCGGCGGCGGCCCGCTCCGCCGATTGGCGGCGGGCCTCGGCCGCCTCCGCCTCGCGCCGCGCCCGCTCGTCCGCCGGGTAGGTGAAGGCGAGGCCGTAGGTGGCCGCCGGGTCGTCGGCGCACTCGGCCCGGCCGTCGGGGCCGCAGGTGCGGGGCAGGGGGCGCACCTCGGCCGCGAACTGGTACACCCGGTCCGCGGCCCCGTGCCGCGCGGTGACGACCTGGAGCGTCGTCCGCCCCGGCGCCACAGCCCAGAGCGGCAGGACGTTGTTCAGGGGCGACTGCGCGAGGGCCTGCGCGTTCGGCGGCTCCCAGAAGCTCTCGACACCGAGGACGACGCGCTTCACCTGCTCGTCGGGGCCGAAGGTGATCACCGTGGCCCGCCCGACCGTGCCGACGAGGAGGGTGCGGCCGGCGGGGTTGTAGGCCAGCGTCCGCATGTGCGGCTCGGCCGGGTCCACGGGCCGGGGCTCGTCGAGCGCGGCGGCGGGGAAGGGGAGGGCGAGAGCGGCGGCGAGCGCCGCCGCCGTGAAGGGAGCGCGCCGCGTCATCGCCCGGTGTCCGGCTCGATGGAGTAGGTCACGACCTGCATGCCGGCCGTGTTCCAGTCGCGGTCCTCCGCGAGCTGGGGCAGCTCGGGGCGCCACTGGAAGTTCACCATCGCCGTCATCGGCGTGCGCGTGGTCACGCCAGGGCCGCCGGCGCCGACGCGCGTCTCGACGCGGGTGTACTGCACGCGCCAGGTCTGGGTGCGGCCCTCGGAGGGGTACTTGAAGTAGCGGAACCCCTCCGTCGTGCGGACGCCGCTGCGGCCGAGGGTGGCGAGCGGGCTCTCCGGGTTGGAGCGTGCCACGCTCGCGCGGAAGCGCTCCTGCATCGGCTCGGTGAGCAGGATAGCGCAGCGGTGCAGGTCGCGCTGGAGCGTCGTCGGGTTCGGCGTCGGCGCGTAGCCATCGCAGGCCTCGACGAAGCGCCGGAGGTACTGGCGCGCGGTGTGGTCGGTGAAGGCGCGTGGCGCGTCGCGGGCGGCGAGCGTAGGGCTCACCTCGCCGGTGTCGCGGTCCAGCAGGGCGAAGTCGAGCCGGGCGGGCTCGGCGCGCAGCACCACGGCGGCCGCGACGCCGACCCCGGCGAGGCCGAGGAGCGCGCCGAAGGCGCCGGCGATCCAGCCGGCGCGGCGGAAGGCGAGGCCGGTGCGGCGCACCTCGTCGGCGCGCGCCGCGGCGTCGGCGAGGAAGGCCTGGGCGGCCTCGGGGCTGAGCGGCTCGGCGGGCCACACGCCGGGCTTGAGGCGCAGGGGGGCGTTCATCGCAGGGCGGCCCTCCCCGTCGGCGGTGCCGCGTCGGGCCAGCGGTCCGGGTTCAGCCGGAAGACCGGCCCGGAAGGCTCGGCGAGGCGCCGCGCCCCGTCGGAGCAGCCGGCGCCGAGCGCGGCGAGGGCCATGGCGAGGAGCAGGATACGGCGCGGCACGGCGGCGGGGCTCCTATCGGTTGGACATGGACGGCCCGGTCGGGCCGGGGGCGGGGCGGGGCAGGGCGAGCGGGATCGGCGCGGGGGCGACGGGCGCGGGCGACACGGGGGCTGCCGCCTGAGGAGGCGAAGGGTCACGCTGCGGCGGTCCGCCGCCCCCGCCTCCGCCCGAAGAGCCGCGGCCGTAGGAGCGGACGTAGGGGAGGGCGTAGCCGGCGAAGCCGCCGGTGATGGCGGAGGCGATGCCGGGAAGCTGGTAGGTGATCCAGCCGCAGGCGACGAAGAGCACCATCCCGGCCAGCAGCATCTGCACGCCGCGGATCTCGTTCGCCATGCCGCCGGCCGCGGCGAGGGTGGCGACCTGCGAGAGGAGCTGCGTCTCCGCGCTCAGCAGCAGCGCCAGCAGGGCGGTCGAGAGGACCTGCAGCACGATGTTGGCGAAGACGGTGTTCAGCCAGCCGATCGCCATGTGGCGGAACAGCGGGAACACGAACAGGCCCGCGAAGATCGGCCCGACGCCGATCAGCAGCGCGAGGATGATGAAGGCCTTCATCCAGACGAGGAAAGCGATCGCGATCGCGAAGACCGCGATGATCCAGTAGAACACGACGATGATGCAGAGCCCCAGGCCGGCGATGGACCAGGGCAGGCTGCGGTAGATGGCGAGGCCCGACACCCAGGCCTTGCCCCAGATCTCGTCGAACAATGGGCCGGTCACCGGACGGTTTCCGAGCGAGCCGGCGAGCGCGCGGCCGACCTCCGGCCCGAGCCCGTTCAGCAGCACGTCGCGCGCCCAGGGGCCGTAGCCGCCGACCGTCGTGACGAGCGCGACCGCGGCGGCGCCCATGACGACCAGCCGCTCGACCTCGCTCAGCGGCTCGCCGTTCTGCACGAGCGCCTGCCACATCAGGCGGCCGGTCACGTAGACGACGAGGGCCACCTTCAGCCAGCCCGCGACCCAGCCCGTCATGGCCGCGATCATCGCGTCCACGCCCGCGGTGAGCGGGATCGCCACGAGGTCGTAGAGGCGGCTGAAGATGTCCCAGCCGTTCACGACCGGGGCCTCCGCGCGGCCGCCTCGGCCGCGCGCGCGGCGTCGCAGTAAAAGCGAGCCTGCTGCTCGGCCGTCAGCCGACCGCAGTGGGCGAGTTGCTGCGCGCGCTCCATCGGCCTGGCTGCCCAGTAGCGCGGGCTCGTCGGCGAGGTGAGGTCGCCCTGGTTGCGGCGCGCCTCGGCCTCCGCCTGACGCGCGCGCTCCGCATCGGGCGTCGCCCCGGCCGGCGGCTCCGGTCGCATGCCGGCGCGGGCCCGGGCCTCGCGCTCGGCGACAACGATGCGGGCCTGGTCGGCGTTCACGCAGTCCGGGGTGCCACGCAGCCGTCCCGGGTCGTCGCGGCAGGCGCGCGTGACGGCCTCCAGCGCCCAGGGGTTGGCGGCGTACCAGGAGACGGTCCGGCGCTCCTGCGGCGGGAGCGGCTGCGCCACCCCGAGGGCCGCGCTCAGCGCCAGGAAGGCGAGCGTCCAGAGCAGTAGCCCCAGCCCCCCGAGCAAGTCCGGATCGAGCAGCCGCGGTGCCCGGCACCGCGGCACGGCACACCGACGGCCGGTCATCGCCACCACCCCCGGCCGCGCGCCTCTTCGAGGATCTCGTCGATGCTCTGCTGGAGGCGCTCCTCGCGCTGCTGCTCGCGGACCTGCGTCTGCGCGATGAGGTAGGTTTGAATGTTCTGCGCCTGGACTTGCTGGTTCTGGATGTAGGCCTGCTCGACGCCGAGGCGGGCGATCAGTGCCTCGCGCTCCGAGGGGTCCGGCGCGCCGTCGATGCGGCCCTGGAGCTCGGCGAGGCCGGCGACCCGCTCTCCCGCCGACTGGTAGAGCTGGAGGGCGAGGGCCTGCGCGCCGGCCAAGCCGCCGCCGTTGGCGACGATCTGGCGCGTGGTCCAGGTGTCGTCGCGCGGCACGTAGACCGTGTTGCCGCGCACCGTGCCCGTGTAGAGGCCCGACAGCGAGTTCAGCATGCCGCTCGCGCCGCCCGTGCCGTTCAGCAGGCTCTGCGCCGCGTAGGGGTTGATCGGCAGCGGGTTGCGGATGCCCATCATGCTCAGTGCGGAGACGGCGCTGCCGAGGTCGGTGACCCGCGTGATGGCCTGGTAGGTCATCACGAGCTGCTGGTACTGCTGCTGCATCTGCTGGAGCTGCCGGATCATGTCCGCGGCCTGCTGCGCCCAGGCCAGGTTGTCGGTCAGCTCCTGCCGGCAGGTCGGGCAGACGACCGTCAGCTGCGCCCGCGCGGACGGGGCGGCGGCGAGGACGGCGAGCGCGGCGGCCGCCGCCAAACTGGGGACGCGCGTCATGCGGGAACCTCCTGCTCCGCGGCGGCGCGGCGCCGCCGGAACTCGTGCTCGAGCCGGCGCGGGTCGGCCCGCACCTCCTCGGGAAGCGCCTCGTAGGCGCGCAGCGCGGCCTCGCCGGCCGACAGCGCGGCGAGCTGCGGCAGGCCGCGCAGGCGCAGCTCCGCGATCAGGCTCTCGCGCCCCTTGCAAACGAGGAACTGCCCGGACCCCTTCCCGAGCGCCCGCAGCGCGGCGAACTCGCCCGGCGTGCGCTTCAGCCGGCCGACGTAGTCTTCCTCGGAGGCGCGCGGGTTCGGCAGGTGGATCTGGTTCGGGCACTGCTCCAGCAGCTCGGCCGCGATCGGGCTGTTCGCCGCGTCCGAGGGCGACTGCGTGATGAACACGACGACGCCGTTCTTCGAGCGGATGGTGCGCAGCTGGGCCGCGATCGGCCGGTAGAAGGCCGGGTCCTCCAGCACGCGCCAGCCCTCGTCCACGGGCAGAAGCAGGCGGCGCCGCCCGTCGAGGTGCAGGCCGATGCGATGGAAGAGGTAGAGGAGCGTCGGCGCGGCGGCGCGGCCGTTCTTCAGGACGTCGGTGGCGTCGAGGCCGACCGTGCCGCCCGAGAGGTTGAGGGCGTCGCGCGGGGCGTCGAGCACCCAGCCTAGCTCGCCGCCCCAGCACCACTTCAGGAGCCGCGCCCCGGCGCCGTCCACGTCCACGTCGGGCGCCAGGAAGGCCGCAACCTCGGCGAGCCGGCGGTGCTCCGGCGGGTTGTCCATGACGGTGCGGATGCCGAGCGACAGCAGCCGCTCCTCCTCCGGCGTCAGGTCGCGCCAGCCGCCCTGGAGGATGCAGCCGCGCAGGAGGTCGAGGAGGAAGTCGAGGTTGCCAGGCGTGGGCTCCAGGCCTTTGAGCGGCGCGAACATCGGGTTGCCGCCGCCCATGACCGCGTAGGGCGCGCCCAGGTGCCCGAAGAGCACCCGCCAGCCCTGCTTGTGGTCGAGGCCGACGACGTCGGCCCGCCCCGCCGTGCAGGCGATCAGCGCGCCGACGAGGGTCGTCTTGCCCGAGCCGGTCTCGCCGGTGATGAGGGTGTTGCCGACCGCGTCGTCGCCCTCGCCGTCGTGCCAGTGGAAGGGGTAGGCGGTGCCGGCCGTCGTGCGGAGCGTGACGATCGGCGCACCCCAGCGCGAGACGGGCACGCCCCGCGCCGGACCGTGCAGCGGGGCCATCGCCGCGAGGTTGCGGGTGGAGAGCGCCCCGGGCCGGGCACGCAGGCGGTGGTTGCCCGCGAGCTGCGCGAGCCACGCCGCCATGAGGGCCTTGTTCTCCCGCGCCACCGCCGCGCCGCAGTCGGCCAGCGTCTTCCAGGCCGCGTTCACCACGTCGTCGAGCGGGTTCCGGCCGGGGCCGCCGGTCGCGTCGTCGAGCGCCGCCTCGACGCTCGCCGCGGCCACGGAGCCGAGGCCCGCGCCCCGCAGCGCCGCGGCGAAGCGCCGGTACCAGGGCAGCGCGCCGCCGGCGCGGTCCGAGAACAGCGTGAGCGAGACGCTGTGCAGGCCCATTGCCATCCGGCCGGAGGCGACGCGGTCCGCGGCCTCGTCGAGCTCCGCGATCTGGCTGCGCGCCTTGTCGCCGGCCCAGACCATCTTGTTCTGTTGGCGCGTGAGCAGGCCGATGCCGCCCGAGGTCGGCAGGCGCTCGAAGTGGTGGAGCAGGGTGCCGCGGAACGGCGCCCGCTCGACGGCGGCGAGCATCCCCGGCCAGGTCACCGCCGGGTAGCCCTTGAAGGTCAGGACCGCGGCGTACTGCGTGTAGCCGGGGCCGCGCAGCTCCACTGTCTCGTAGTGGAACGCCACCTCCTCGGCGAACATCGCCTCGGCGAGCCGGCCCGTTGTGAGCGGGACGGGGCGCCATACGCCCGTCGCCGCGAAGGCGAGGGCCTCGCCGATCTCGCTGAAGACCACCTTGCCGCGCTCCGCCAGGCCGAGCGGGCGGGGGCCGTAGTCGGCCAGCTCCGACGCCAGCCAGTCGGCGATCCGTTCGAGGTGGCGCGCCCTGTCGATCGCGCGCTCGCCAGCAGCGTCGGCGCCGTGCTTACGCGCCCTGCGCCGCGCCCACCACTCCGGCCCGCCGCCGGCGGCGGGCCGCAGGTGCAGCCCGAGGAAGAGCCGGTTCTCGTAGAGCAGGCCGTCGAGCAGCCGCTCCCGGTAGGCTGCCTGGAAGGAGCGCGCGAAGGGGGCGAGCCGCTCGTCGGGCTCCAGCACCGCCGCCGGGTCCGCGAGGCTCCGGCAGACGTAGATCGACACCACCAGCCGGTCGGCCGCGGAGACGTTGAGCCACGTCCCGTTCAGGCGGGCGACCCGCTCCACGAGGTCGGCGTCGCTCGCGGTCTCGGCCGGCAGGCCGTCGAGCGCGAGCATCGCGTAGGCGCCGTCGTCGGAGAGCCGCAGCACGCGCTCGGTGAGGTGGCCCTCGACAGGGACGTGCTCGCCGAGCGTCGGCGCGCGCGGGGCGAAGCGGCTAGACACCGGACAATAGGTCCTTCGCGCGCCGTGGCGCGCGGTCCGGCATGGCGCGCAGCACGCCGCCGATCGTCTGCCCGCGCGTGGCGTACCATATGCGCAGCTCGTGGAAGAAGTGCGGGTTGCGGTTCGTCAGCGCGACCATGGGCAGGTGCCAGACGAGGAAGGTCGCCCACCACAGCGGGCTGCCGAGCACCATGCCGAGGAGCCAGGTGCCGAAGAGGTTCAGGTAGTAGCCCTCCATCGGCACGCCCCACCGCATCGCCGGGCGCGTGGCGGCCAGGAACAGCGTGTCGCGTCCGGCGGCGTGCACCGCGCTCAGCCCCCGATGAAGGTGTTGACGAAGTACGCGCCGGTGAACGCGGCGGCGCCGAAGAACATCGCCACGAAGCCGGCCGAGGGCGGCGCCATGCGCGCCGCCGCTGCGAGGAAGGCGATGACGACGCAGGCGATGATGAAGGCGATCCCGAAGGGACCGACGAGGAACTGCGCGAGGGCCGTCAGCGCGCGTGTGAGGACGTCTCCGCCACCCATGGGCGATCTCCTACCGGCCGGTCACGAGGTCCCTGCCCGGGCGGCCGCGACCCAGGTCGGGGAGGAGGAAAGGGGGGACCGGCGCCGTGGCGGCGCCGGCGGGCCCGTCGGGGCCGGCGGCGAGTGCCGCCGCGTGCTGCCCGATGCGGCGCGCGACCGCGGCGGCGTAGCCCGGCGCGCCGCCGGGCCGGCCGCTGTTGTAGAGTTGGAAGGCCGCGTCCCGCAGGTTGCCGGCCAGGTGCGCCGCGCCCGCGCGCATGTTCTCGCAGGGGTCCAACGCCGTCTCAACGGTCAGGCCGTGGCGGCGCCAGTTGGCGCGGTGCGTGATCTGGAACCAGCCGAGCCCAAGCGTGCGGCCCGCCGCGTCGCGCGCGGCGGCGACCGCCACGGCCTCGGCGCGCGTCATCGGGAACAAGCTCTCGCCCGTGACCTCGTCGCGGATGGCGAAGGGGCGGAAGCCGGACTCCCGCTCGGCGACGGCCGCGAGCTCGGGGAGCAAGCGCCGGTGCTCGTCGGGCAGGCAGCGCGGGTCGCGCGCCACGCAAGCGAACAGGGCCAGCCCGGCGAGCGCCTCGCAGCCGGTCACCGCGCACCGCCAGCGCGGCGCGCGGAGCTACTCGGGCGGCGCCTCGGGCACGTCCATGCCCTCGGGCGGCTGGCTCGCGTCCGCCTTGACGTGCTTCGTGATGGCGCTGCGGGGGAGGACGGAGCGCAGCCGCGCGAGGCGGGGGCAGTCCTCCTCGTAGAGCGAGACGGGCAGCTTGAAGGACATGTCGTCGCGCAGGAACCGGAGCAGCCGGTCAAGGTCGCGCCAGCCGCGCACGCCGGGGCCGCGGAAGAGCTCGATGGCGACGTAGCCGCGGCGCCAGGAGGGCAGGAGGTAGGGCACGTGATCGACGCCGCCGTCGGGGTCGCGGCGCGCGACCACCACGACAGCCTCGATGCGGCCGCCCCTGAGCAGACCCTCGCGTAGATCCGCCTCGCCGAGTGTGTCGCCCACGCCCCGACCGCCCCTCCCGTTTGCGCGGGCAAGCTAGCGATTTCTGTGATTCGCGCGAGGCGCCCCGGGGCGTCGAGGCCGTGAGCGCCGCGGTAGCAGACTACCGAAAACTGCACTGCGGTCGGGCCCCTCTGGAGTGGCGAGGGCGGATGCTACCGACGGCGGCGGCCCAAATACAATCTGCAATCCTGGCGTGTGGGCACGTAAAACCCAGCCTCTAGCGTCACTCTGTCGTGAGGAACAAAACCGGACTCGTAAGAATGGTCAGAAAAGCGAGACCGGAATCATCCCCTGCGCCGCATCGTGCCAGCCGCCAGGGGCGGCGTCAGGGCCGCCCCGGCGTTCCGCCCTGGCGGCGCCGACACGTCCGCGTGATCGAGCGGGACCGGCCAGAAGCACTCGGCCGCGCCGTCCTCGCCGCGCAGCGCGAGGAACACCACGCGCGTCACCTCGCCGCCCTCGCCCGTCTCGACGGCGAGGCAGAACATCAGGCCCTCCGCCCGGTCGGCGTCGCCGAGCGCGAGGGCGAGTTGCTGCGCCTCGCTCTCCTGCTGGCGGAGCGTGCGCTTCGAGGGCTCCTCCGCGTCGCCGCGGAAGAAGCGCACGGGCACGCCCTCGATAAGGAATACGAAATGATGGGTGGCGTCGAGCACGCCGAGCCAGCGGTAACGCCCGCCCTCCGCCGCCTGCCGGAGCCGGTTGCGCGAGAAGGAGTAGGCGCGGCAGCCGATGCTCCACGCATCGTCGCCCATCCAGGGATCCGCGTGCGCCACCGCGTCGGCGCGCCCGCGCGCGAGCAGCCGCGCGCAGGCGGCCAGGCGCTCCTCCGTCAGCGCCGGGTGCAGCTCCCAAGGCAGCTTTGCTCGAGCCGCATCGCGCCCCGCGTCGTTCCCCGTCTCGTCCACCCCCGCAGTATCCGCCCGGGACGTGGGTGGGCCAAGAGCGATGCGGTCACAACGCACCGCCCGCACGTAGCCGCGCGACGAGGCCCGGCAAGCCCTGCCGATCCAGCGCATCGAGGAAGGCGTCGAAGGTGGGCGCACTCCGGCTGAGGTGGGCGTGCGCGGCTTCAGCCGAGGCGCGCATCACCGCCGGGTCCGCGTCGCGGGTCGTGCAGAGGAAGGAATCCGGATGCGCCGCCGCCACGCCGTGGGGCGCCAGCGCCGCCGCTTGGAAGTCGCGGAGGTTCATCGTGAGGATCGTCGCCGCGCCCGCCGCGACCGCGGCGGCCAGCACGTGCCGGTCGTCCGGGTCAGGCAGGGTCAGCCCCTCCATCCGCGCCTCCCAGCCCGGGACGCTGGCATCGGGCAGGACGCGGTCCATCAGGTCGCGCGTCCGGGCCAGGCGCTCGCGCGTCACGCGCCACGATCTCTGGCGCACCTTCAATCGGGTGCAGGAGAACGCCATCCGCGGCGGGCTGACAGCCTGGGGCCGCGACGCCCAGAACCGGGCGCGCCGGGTGACGTCGCGCGAGGTGACGGGCATCGGCGGCGACGTGCGGCGGAACCGTGCGTTGTGGACGCTGACAGAGCGCATGGCGGAACTCAAGCGCGCGGGCTGAAACCGGCGGGACGGGGCCCAGGCTCCGCCCCCTCTCCGCCAGGAACCCCGGCAGCGCGAGCGATCTGGCAGGAAAAGCCGGCCCGCCCTCCAGGCGGGCCGGACCGCAAGGGACGGCCCCGTGGCAGCGCCCGACAGGGCAAGCCTCGACGCCTCAGCCGCCTGCCCGCCCGCCGAGGAGCAGCCGCAGCTTCTGCAGCGCCACCCCCTCGCCCTCCTTGTTGTCGATCGTCCCAGCGAAGCGGCCCGCCCCGTCGAGCATGAAGACGCTCGCCGAGTGGTCCATCGTGTAGCCGCCGCCCTCGACCGGCACGCGGCGGTAGTAGACCCGGAAGGCGCGCGCGGCCTCGGCCACCTGCGCCTCGCTGCCCGAGAGGCCGAGGATCCGCCGGTCGAAGGCCTCCAGGTAGCCGGCCAGCGCCTCCGGCGTGTCGCGCTCCCAATCCACGCTGACGAACAGCCAGTGCAGCCGGACGGCGTCGGGGCCGAGCGCCTCGATGAGGGCAGTCATCTCGCCGAGCGTCGTCGGGCAGACGTCCGGGCAGTGGGTGAAGCCGAAGAACACGGCCATCGGCCGGCCGCGGAAGTCGGCCTCGGTGACCGCGCGGCCGCGGTGGTCGGTCAGGCTGAAGGGCCCGCCGATCGGCAGGCTCGCCGGCCCGCTCGCCACGCGGCGGTCGCCGAGCGGGCCGTCGGTGACCAGCCACCCGGCCGAGGTCGCCAGCACAAGGAAGCCGAGCACGCCGACCGCGCCCCAGGCGGCGCGGCGGACCCAGCGCAGCAAGGTCAGTGCCCCGCGTGGGCCGGCCGCCGGGCGCCGGCCGCCTCGACCGAGAGCTCCACCCGGACCTCGCCCGCGCGCTCGAAGCGCAGCGTCAGCGGCACGCGCTCGCCGCGCGCCAGGGCCCGCGTCGGACCCACCAGCATCAGGTGCGTCCCGCCCGGGCCCAGGGTCACGGTCTCCCCCGGCGGCAGGGGGACACCGTCGGGGAGCGGGCGCATCCGCATCACGCCTTCCTCCATCCGCTGCTCGTGGATCTCGACCGAGCGTGCCGCCGGCGTTTCCGCCGCGACGAGGCGGTCGGGGGCGGCGCCGCGGTTTCGCAGCGTCATGTAGCCGGCGGCCGTGGGCGCGGTGGCGCCGACCGCGCGGGTCCAGGCCGCGGAGACGGCGACGTCGCCCGGCTGGGCGCCCGCCGCGGGGATGGCGAGCGCGAGCGCCAGGGCCGAGGCCGCGAGGCCGCGCAGGAGGGTCCGCATGGTAGGGGTCTCGGTCCTTTCAGGGCGGTCCCGCGGCGGGCTTGTCCGCGTCCCGGCGGGCGGGCGGGCTGGCGCCCCCCTCGGTCCGGCGCAGGCCGCCGAGCACGAGGGCCGCGACGCCGCAGACGATCGCCACGTCCGCCATGTTGAAGGTCGGCCAGTGCCAGCCGCCGTAGTGCGCGTCGATGAAGTCCGTCACCGCCCCCCGCGCCAGGCGGTCGAGGATGTTGCCGGCCGCGCCGCCGATGACGAGGCCGAGCCCCAGCGCCTCGGTGCGCGAGGCGGTCCGCCAGAGCCAGCGGGCGAGGAACGCCACGATCGCCAGCTTGACCGCGACGAGCACCCAGACCGCGTCGGCGGCGCTCTCGCGGAACATCCCGAAGGTCACGCCGGTGTTGAAGCCGAGGCGGAGGTTCAGCACCGGCAGGAGGGCGATGCCGTCGCTGTAGGGCGGCCACAGCGCCGCGAGCGCCCAGGCCTTCGTCGCCTGGTCCGTGACGGCGGCGGCCAGCGCCGCGAGGAGGCCGAGGCGCCGGAGGCCGCGGGGGCGGGGCGCGGTCATCCGAGCCGCGCCAGCCACGGGAAGGTCTCCAGGAACCAGACCGCGAGGCGGCCCAGCTCCCCGGTGGCGATCGCGAGGCCGAAGGCCACCATCACGGCCCCGCTGCCGAGCTGGAGCGCCCGGCCGAGCCGCCCGAGGCGGCGCGCCCGCGCCATCGCCGCCGGCAGGTAGAAGGCGGCGAGCAGGAAGGGCACGCCGAGGCCGAGCGCGTAGGCCGCGAGCAGCCCGGCCCCGGCGCCGGGGGTGAGCGCCGCGGCGGCGAGCACGCCGGCGAGCACCGGCCCGATGCAGGGCGTCCAGCCGAAGCCGAAAGCGACCCCGATCAGCGCCGCCGAGGCGGGGCCGCCGCCCTCCGCCGGCGGGCGGAAACGCAGGTCGCGCATCAGGGGCGCGAGCCGCAGCAGCCCCACCTGCACGAGGCCCATCGCCGCGATCAGCAGCCCGGCCGCGATCGTCAGCTCGTAGGACCACCGCCGCAGCAGCCCGCCGACGGCGGTCGCGCCGAGCCCGAGGCCCACGAAGACGAGGCCGAAGCCGAGCACGAAGAAGAGCGAGAGCCGGAGCGCCCGCCAGCGCTCCGCCCGCGCGGTGGCGAGGTCCGTCCCCGCCACCCAGGCGACGTAGCCCGGCACCAGCGGCAGCACGCAGGGCGAGAGGAAGGAAACCATGCCCCCGCCGAAGGCGAGGAACAGGCCGAGGAAGGAGAGCTCGAGGGTCACCCGCGCCCCCGCCACGCGCCGCCGCGGTCGTCCATGGCCGCTACATCATCCCCAGCATCAGGGTGTCGGCGGTCCGCTTCTGCCGGTCGTCGAGCGCCGCGTAGAGCGGCCCGGCGGCGGCCCTGACGCGGCGCAGCGCCTCGAGGTGCGAGGCCATCATCCGCTCGTGCAGCTCGAGGCGCTGGGGCAGCGGCACCGCCTGCGGTCCCCCCTGCATCATCGGCATCATCTGCCCGTGCATGTCGGCCATCGCCTGCGCGCTCGCCCGCATCGCCTCGGCGAAGGCGTTCCAGAGGGTCTCCTGCGCCGGGGTGATGCCGAGCTCGGCGCGGAGGAAGGCGACGCGGCCCTCGACGTGCTGGCCCATCATCATCCCGGGCCCCATCATGCCGCCGCGCATCATCGGCATCATGCGGTCCCCGCCCATCATGCCGGGTCCCATTCCCTGCCCCATCATGCCAGCGCCCATCTGGCCACCCTGACCGCCGGGCTGGCCGGTCTGCGCCCATGCGGCGCCGATGCCGATGGCGGCCGCCGCGAGGGCGGCGAGAGATGCGTTCCTCAAGCCCATTGTGCTGTCCTCTTCTCCGGGGTTGGCCGGCCGCGAGGCAACCGGCGGCGTGCCTCAGCCGCGGCCGAGGATGTCGGCCCTGCGGCGGAGGTACTCGTCGCGCTCGATCTCGCCGCGCGCGTAGCGCAGGTCGAGCGCCTCGGCGACGCCGCCGGCCACACCGCGGCGCAGCAGCACCACCGCGAGCGCGGCCAGCGCGCCCAGCGCGACCAGCCAGGCGAGGCCGCAGCCCCACCCCCAGCCGCCATGCATCATCATCCAGGGGCGGTCGCCCCAGCCGCCGGGTCCCATCGGCTGCGCCAACGCCATGGCGGGGGCGAGGGCGAACAGGGGCGCGGCAAGGGCGGTGGTCCTCGGCGTCATCGTCCGGGCCTCCAGGCGAGCAGCCGCAGCGCGTTCAGCGTGACGAGCACCGTGGCGCCCGTGTCGGCGAGGATCGCGGGCCAGAGCCCCGTCACGCCGGTGACGGTGGTGACGAGGAACACCAGCTTCAGTCCGACCGCAACGGCCACGTTCTGCTTCACGTTCGTCAGCGTGGCGCGGGAGAGCTGCACGAGCTCGGCCACGCCCGAGACGCGCTCGCGCAGCAGCGCGGCGTCTGCCGCCTCTAACGCCACCTCGGTACCGCCGCCCATAGCCACGCCTGCGGTCGCGGCGGCCAGCGCCGGCGCGTCGTTGATTCCGTCGCCCACCATCACCACCGGGCCGCGCTCCTTGAGGGCAGCGATCTCGCGCAGCTTGTCGGCGGGCAGCAGGCCCGCCTTCACCTCCAGGCCGAGCGCCCCGCCGATGGCGGCGCCGGTGCGCGGGTTGTCGCCCGTCAGCATCACCGCGCCGACGCCAAGGCGCTGCAGCGCGGCCACGGCCTCCGCCGCGTCCGTCCGGGGCTCGTCGCGCAGGGCGAGCAGGCCGAGCGCAGCGCGGTCGGCGGTGACGACGGCGACCGTCTTGCCCTCCGCCTCGAGCCGGGCCCGCGCGGCATCCAGCGCCGGCGGCAGGGCCGCGCCGCCCTCCGCCGCCCAGGCGGGGCTGCCGACGCCGATCCGACGCCCCTTGACGCTCGCCGCCACCGCCTTGCCGGGGATCGCGGCGGCCGCGCGGGCGGGCGGCAGCGCGATGCCGCGGGCCGCGGCTTCGGCGAGGACCGCGCGCGCGAGGGGATGCGAGGATCCCGCCTCCACCGCCGCCGCGAGACGCAGCAGCTCCGCCTCCGCCACGCCCTCGGCGGTCAGCACATCCGTGACGCGCGGCCTGCCCGCCGTGAGCGTGCCGGTCTTGTCGAAGGCGACCGTGCGCGCGTGCCCGATCGCCTCCAGCGCCGCGCCGCCCTTCACCAGCAGCCCGCGCCGGGCGCCGGCCGAGAGGCCGGACGCCATCGCGGCGGGCACCGAAATCACCAGCGCGCAGGGGCAGGCCACCAGCAGCAGCGCGAGGCCGCGGTAGATCCAGGTCCACCAGTCGCCGCCGAACAGCAGGGGCGGCACGAGGACGACAAGCGCCGAGACGGCCATCGCGCCCGGCGTCCACCAGGCGGAGAAGCGCTCGATGAAGCGCTGGGTGCGCCCGCGGGTCGCCGTCGCCTCCTCCACCAGGCGGGCGATGCGGGCGAGCGTGCTGCCCTCGCCGGCGGCGGTGACGCGCAGCACCAGCGCGCCCTCGGCGTTCACGCTGCCCGCCACGACCGGGTCGCCGGGGCCGCGGGTGACGGGCACGCTCTCGCCGGTCACCGGACTCTCGTCGAGGGCGGATTGTCCCTCCATCACCACGCCATCGGCCGGCACGCGGTCGCCGGGGCGGACCAGGACGAGGTCGCCCACCGCCAGCCGCTCCGCCGGCACCTCCTCCGTCGTGCCGTCGACGTGGCGGCGCAGCGCCGTGCGCGGCATCAGCGCGACGAGCGCCCGGATGCCGGCGCGAGCCCGCCCCGCGGCGATGCCTTCCAGCAGCTCGCCGACCGCGAAAAGCAGCACGACGAGCGCCGCCTCCTCCGCCGCGCCGATGACGGCGGCGCCGAGCGCGGCAGTAACCATCAGCGTCTCGATCGAGAAGGGGCTGCCCGCCCGGGCCAGGGCGAGGGCACGCCGGCCGAAGGGCACCAGCGCGGCGAGCGTTGCCGCCAGATAGAGCCAGTATGAGGCAGCCGGGACCAGATGCGCCGCCGCCCAAGCCCCGCCGACAAGCCCGCTGAGGAGCCAGACAAGACGCGCCTTGCCTGTCGCCCACCAGGACCGGCCGGCGTCGGAAGGGTCGTCGCCGTCGTGCCCGTGCTCCTGCCCTCCGGAAGCCGCATGGGCAGCCGGCTCGATCCTGCGTGCTGCATGACCGACGGCGGCGGCTGCGCGCTCGACCTCCTCGGGCGTGGCGCCATCAGGCGCAAGGCGCAGCCGCAGGCGCTCGGCGGCCATGTTCACGGAGACGTCCGACACGCCGGGTAGGCGGGCCACTGCGGTCTCGATCTTGGCAACGCAGGTCGGGCAATCCATGCCCTCCACGCGCCACTCCAGGAGCTCCGCTGATGGCGGTGGCGGAGCCAGGCGGCGCGCGGGGTGGCCCACCGCGGCTGCGGCCCGCTCGACCTCCTCCGGCGTGGTGCTTCCAGGGTCGAGCCGGAGGCTGAGCCGCTCGCTGGCTATGCTCACGGACAGTTCGGAGACGCCGGGGAGCCGGCCTACGGCGCGCTCGATCTTTCCGACGCAGGTCGGGCAGTCCATGCCCTCCACCCGCCATTCCAGCTTGGCTCCCGCCCCGCTTCCGCCGTCCACTGCCCTGCTCCTCGTCCGTTCGGCCGGATATGGGACCTCCAGTGACTAGAGGTTCAAGTCCCTTGCGTGCGTCCGTTGCCCGCGCCGGCCCGCCGCAGGTCGCGGCGGGCGTCGCGCAGGATCTCCCAGGCCGAGTGCAGGAAGAGGCCCGCGACCACGGCGGCCACGGCGAGGTCGGGCCAAGCCGTCCCGGTCCAGGCGACCAGGCCGGCAGCGGCCAACACCGCGAGGTTGCCGAGCGCGTCGTTGCGGCTGAACAGCCAGACGGCGCGCGCGTTGGCGTCGCCCGCCCCCCTCCGGTGTGGGGCGAGGATGAGGGCGGCCGCCACGTTCACGGCCAGCGCCGCGGCCCCGAACAGGCCCATCATCTCCGCCTCGGGCACCCGCTGGACCAGCACGCGGTAGGCCGTGGTCCCGAGGACGCCGAGCCCGAGCGCGCCGAGGAAGAGCCCCTGGAGCATGGCCACGCGCGCCCTCCGCGCCAGCGGCCAGCCGATGGCGAGCAGGCCGAGCAGGGTGATCGCGCCGTCGCCGAGGAAGTCGAGCGCGTCGGCCTTCAGCGCCTGGGAACCGGCGAGCAGGCCGCCGATCGCCTCCGCGGCCCCGTAGCCGAGATTGAGCGCCACCACCCAGCCAAGGGCGCGCCGATAGGCCGGGCTCGCCCCCTGGAAGTCCACGTCGTCATCGTCGTCGGCCATGCATGGCCTCCACCACCCCGGCACGAGGGCCGGCGCCCCTGCGAGGAAGCGATCTTCCAGCGGCTGAAGGTTTCCGGCGGTGCCGCCGTCGTGAGGGGGCACGCGCCATTCGACGGGATCGGCGCGGGACCCATCCTGCCGGACTTGGCAGAGACCCCGCGTCTGCCCACCCTGTTCAACGCCTGGGCTCCGTCGTCCTGCCCAGGGGAAGAAGGCTCAAGATGTCCGAGTTGCTCCGACGCCGCGCCACCCTTCTTCTGCCCGCCGCCCTGGCGCTTGCCGCCTCGCCTGGCCGGGGGCGAGCCCAGGCCGCGCCGGCGGCCTCCCCGCTCCGCGTGATGCGCAGCCCCGGCTGCGGCTGCTGCGAGGGCTGGGCGAACCACGTGCGGGCGGCCGGCTTTGCAGTCGAGATGTCGGACACGCCGGACCTCGACGCGGCCCGGCGCGCCGCCGGCGTCCCCGAGGACTTGGCGGGCTGCCACACCGGCCTGACAGCGGACGGCCGCTTCGTCGTGGAGGGGCACGTGCCGGCCTTCGCGCTGCGGCGCTTCCTCGATGCGCCGGGCGCTTGGCGCGGCATCGCGGTTCCGGAGATGCCCGTCGGCTCGCCGGGCATGGAGATGCCGGGCGTTGCGCCCAGGCCCTACACCGTGTTCGCCTTCGCGGCGGACGGGCGGCGGGAGCCCTTCGTGCGGGCCCGCGGCGACCGGCCGGCCTGAGCGGCGGCACGCGGCCGTGGAGACCCTCTCGATCGGCGACCTGTCCCGGGCGACCGGGGTGAAGGCCACTACGATCCGCTTCTACGAGGCGGAGGGGCTGCTGCCGCCCCCCGGCCGCACCGAGGGCGGCCACCGCGTCTACGGCCGCTCCCACCTCGACCGGCTGGGCTTCATCCGCCACGCCCGGGAGCTCGGCTTCGCGATGGAGGACATCCGCGAGCTGCTGCGCCTGGCCGACGCCGCGCCCGACGCCCCGTGCGAGGGGGCGGACGTGATCGCGCGGCGGCACCTCGCCGCCGTCCGGGACCGCCTCGCCCGGCTCCGGTCGCTAGAGGCGGAGCTGGAGCGGATGACCGACTGCCACAACGGTCGCGTCGCCGAGTGCCGCGTGATCGAGGTGCTGGCCGACGCGACGCACGGGCACTGCGTCGATCCCACGCACGGATCTCCCGGCGCAGAACGTTGAGATGAAGTCTGCAGGTTTCGGCGGCAGCGGCGTTAAAGCTATGGCGAGCGTCTTTCGCAAGGTTCAGCTTCCAACGGTGATGGGACGCTTGCGTGCTGCGAAGCGCACCAATGCGGTCGAAGCATCTACAGCTGCGCTCCACTCTCTGCTCAATCTGCTACCGCAAATGATCGACTTCAGCTGCTGACGACAAGCTCCGTCATCATCCCTGTCGCAAGGTGGGGCATGTGATGGCAGTGGAACATCCAGCGTGCCGCCTCCCCGGCGTCGAACGCCACTGCCACACGCGCCATGGGCGGCACCTGCACCGTGTCGCGAACCGGTCCCGAGAAGCGACGTCCGTCCGCTTCGACGACCTGGAAATGGTGGCCATGCAGATGCATCGGATGCCCCATCATCGTCCGGTTCGTCATGGCGAACTCCACGCGCTCGCCAGGCCGGGCGGCCAGGACCCGGTGCCGCCCCCACGGCCGATCATCCAGCGACCAGAGATACGGCTGCATCGAGCCGGTGAGGGCCACCTCAATGCGCCGGTTCACGCGGCGCGCAGGCAACGGCGTCGCCGCCCGAAGCCGTCCTTCCTGCGCCGGGTCCCAGGCCGCCGCTGCGCGGTCACCGAGGACTTCCAGGCGGCGGACAGGAGCCCTCGCAGTCGCCAGGACGATCCCGGTCCGCTCGCGCGCGCCTTCCCGCAGCGCCAGCACCGGAAAAGCTCCGCCCTCAGCCGGCACCTGAACGAGCAGGTCCGCGCGCTGCCCCATTGCGAGTGCGAAGTTGCGCACGACGACAGGCGTGACCGGTTGTCCGTCCACCGCGACGAGGCTCGCCTCCAGAGCGCCGGTGTCGATACGGAACACGGTTGCGCCTGCGCCGTTGATGATCCGGAGCAGCACACGGCCGCCCCGCTCGATGCGTACCAGCTGCGGATCGTCGAGCGTGCGGTCATTCGCCAGATAGGCATCGAAGTCGATATCGTTCAGGTCCATCGCGGCCGCACCCCCATGGGGCCCACCGCCAGCGTGCGGGTTCGGCGGCGGCATCGCTCCCGGGGCGTGGCCCGGGGCGGTGTGCAGTCGGGCAAGGATCTCGGGAAGGGGTGTGAAGCTGTAATCGTGCAGCATCATCACGAATTCCTGCCGGTCGGCGCGAGCATCCTCGGCCGTACGGACGATCAGCGGGGCCGCGAGGAGGCGCATTTCCTGATCCGGGACGTGGGCGTGCATCCAATGGGTGCCCGGAGTTGCGGCGAAGTCGAAGCCGCGGCTGTCGCCAGGCTGCAACATCGGCAGCGGCGCATCCGGCACGCCATCCTGGGCGACCGGGGGGATCTGGCCGTGCCAATGGATGATCGTCGGCTCTCCCAGCTGGTTGTGGAGACGCGCGCGGAAGCGAGCGCCAGGTTGGATGACCAAACCCTGTCCCCCGTCCTCGCGCAGCAGCCCGAGCACGCGCGCAGGGCGCCCGTGGATATCGAGCGTCCGAGTGGTTGCCCGCAAGGCGGGGATCGCCTCGGCGGCCACCTCCGATCGGGGAAGGGCTCCGGTCGCGAGGGCGGCCCCCATCATGAGAAACGGTCGGCGCGCGATGCGGATCATCGGTCTCGGCTCCTGCAGCTGGCGCCATGCTGCGCGCGCTTTGCGAACCGGTGGTGTCCTGCCCATGACGAATCATTGCTGATCCGCTGCGCATGGATGGCGGGAGCGGGTCTCGGGCCGACGCACTTCCTTGAGGCTGCGCGTAATGCCTCAGGGGCAACCGCGTCCCATTGTGACATGCAGCCCGACGTGGACGTCCATGGAATACCCGCCAACATGACAGGCGTGATGCACGGCACTCGCTCTGCTATCACCGAACCGGCGGACAGGCGGCCGATCGGTGCTCGTGTGGACCAGGGCGCCAGATGCCCCGCGCGCGGCGCGGAGGGCTGCGGCTTATCCTTCGTGCTCGCTCCACTCGCGCGGCTGCTGAGACGCGGTACCGTTCACGGCTCGCTCACGCTGGTAGACCCTGCTGGGCGCGCCCACCTCTTCGGCCACGCACCGAGGCCGAGCGTGCGCATCCGCATAGCGGACTGGGGAACGGTCGCGCGGTTGTGGCTCAGCCCGGGCCTCTCTGTCGGCGAAGCCTACACCGACGGGCGCCTCATCATTGAGGACGGAACACTCCGCGACTTCCTCAACGTTTGCGTCCAGGTCTACCAAGCCCTGGACGGATACGGTGAGCAGTCGGTCTTGCGGCGGCTTGTGGGCTCGGCACGGCGCCTCCGCAACCGCAACCCCCTAGAGAAGGCGCGCGCGAACGCGGCGCACCACTACGATCTGCCCGGCGCGCTTTACGACCTCTTCCTGGACACCGATCGCCAGTACTCCTGTGCCTACTTCCCAACCGGCGGGGAGACACTCGAGGAGGCGCAGGCGAAGAAAAAGCTTCATCTCGCGACGAAGCTGCTCATCAAGCCGGGCATGCGCGTTCTCGACATCGGCTCGGGATGGGGCGGCCTCGCTCTTGATCTGGCCCGGCAAGGCGCCGGCACGGTCACCGGTCTCACGCTGTCGCAGGAGCAACTCAGCGCCTCGCGGGCACGAGCGGCGGACGCAGGGCTGGCGGACCGCGTCGCCTTCCACCTGCGGGACTATCGCGAGGAGCGTGGCACCTATGACCGCGTGGTGTCGGTCGGCATGCTGGAGCATGTCGGGGCTGCCCATTACGACGCCTTCTTCGGTGCCGTGCGGCGGCTGCTGCGGCCGGACGGCGTCGCGCTGATCCACGCGATCGGCCGCATGGAGCCGCCTGGCGGCCCTAACCCCTGGCTCCGGAAGCACATCTTCCCCGGCGGCTATTGCCCGGCGCTGTCCGAGGTGCTCGCGGGGGTGGAGAGAACCGACCTCTGGGTGACCGATGTCGAAATCCTCCGGCTGCATTACGCCGAGACGCTGCGGCACTGGTTCGACCGCTTCGAGGCGAACCGCGAGACGGCACGGGCGCTCTACGGCGAGCGCTTCTGCCGCATGTGGGAATTCTACCTGGCCGCCTGCGAAGCTGCGTTCCGCGAGGGACGGATGATAGTGTTCCAGATCCAGCTCGCCCGAGCGCGCGACGCGGTGCCGCTGTCGCGCGGCTACATGTATGCCGGGTCAACACCTCCGGCGATGTGCGGCGACGCAGGCAGAACCGGATAGATGCAGGGCATCCCTCAACGCGCTGAGGCCAGCCCCGCGCCACAGATCCTCAGCGCAGATAGGCCTCGGCGGCGTAGCGGCGCATCATGCGCTGGCTGCTGAAGCGGGCGCCGATGCGGCCGATGGCCTCGCGCATCATCCAGGCGCGCCGGGACGGGTCCCCGTGAAGCAGCGGGAGGACCAGGCGCTCAAGTGTGTCGTACAGGTCCCTGGCATGCTCTTCCGGAGAGCGGGTACTGCTGGTGCCGATGGCCCAGCCGGTGACCCCCTCCTCCCAGGCTTCGACCCACCAGCCGTCGAGCACGCTCAGGTTCAGCGCGCCATTCAGCGCCGCCTTCATGCCGCTCGTGCCAGACGCCTCGAGCGGCGGGAGCGGCGTGTTCAGCCACACATCGGCACCCGCCACGAGATGCTTGGCGAGGCCCATGTCGTAACCGGGAAGAAAGACCAGCGGGACCGCGCCGCGCAGCGCCTCCGCCTGGACATGGACCGCTCGGATCAGGGCCTTGCCTTCCTCATCCCGTGGGTGCGCCTTGCCCGCGAGCACAACCTGGAACGGCAGGCGCGCCGCGATGTCCTGCAAGCGCCCGGGGTCGGAGAACAGCAGGTCCGGCCGCTTGTAGCCGGTCGCCGGGCGAAGACGAGCAGGGGCAGGTCCGGCCGCAGCGCGCCTGCCGCCTCGGGGGCGACCTGGCGCGCCACGTCCAGGAGATCGGCCTTCGCTTCCGCCTTCGCCGCGAGCACGGCTTCGTCGGGGAGCCGGTCGGCGCGGGCCAGCAGCTCCGCCTCGTGCGCCCAGCCGGGGGCAATGTCCTCGAACAGGCGGGCGAAGGCGGGATGCGCCCAGGTCGCGACGTGCACGCCGTTGGTGATCGCGTTGATCCGGTAGCCGGGGAACATCCGCCGCGCCGTCTCGGCGTGCCGGGCGGCGACCCCGTTCACCCATCCGCTGAGGGACAGCGCGAGGCGCGTCATGTTCAGTGCCTCATCGCCGGCCAGGAGGCGAAGCTGGTCGAGCTCGAAGAAGTTGCCGAGCACGCCCTCGACGAGGTCGTAGGGGAAGCGGTCGTGCCCGGCCTCGACGGGCGTGTGCGTGGTGAACACGCAGCGCTCCCGGACCGGGTCGGGGTCGTAGAGCAGCGGCCCGCCGGGCGGATGGTCAGAGCCCAGGCGGTGCCGCCGCAGCAGCGCCAGGGGCAGGAGCGCGGCGTGGCCCTCGTTCAGGTGGTAGGTGTCAACCTCGAAGCCGAGGGCGCGCAGCATCCTCTCGCCGCCGATCCCGAGCACAGCCTCCTGCTTCAGGCGGGTGGCCTGGTCGCCGCCATAGAGCCGGTCGGTGATGCCGCGGTCCTCGGGGGCGTTCGCATCAAGCTGCGTGTCGAGCAGCAGCACCGGCACGTGGTGCCCGAGCGGACAGGTGAGCAGATGAAGCCATGCCGCCACCCAGACCCGTCGCCCCTCGATCGGCAGCGCCACCGCCGCATCCAGCAGCGTGGCGTGCGCCGCCGGATCCCAGGGGTCCGGGTGCTCAATCTGTTCGCCGGCGGGCCCGATCTCCTGGCGCAGGTATCCCTCGCGGCTGGCCAGGCTCACGAACACCATCGGCAGCGCGAGGTCGGCGGCCGAGCGCGCGGTGTCGCCGGCCAGAACGCCGAGGCCCCCGGCATAGGTGTGCATCTCGGGCCGGAGGGCGATTTCCATGGTGAGGTAGGCGATCCGCGTCCGTGCGAGGAAGGGATCGAGAGACGGTGCCATGGCGGCTCCTTAGCGCGGGGCAGGGATGAGGCGAGTTAAGGCTGCCGACCTGCGGCATGGCTCCCGCGTCGGTGGGAACGCCCGGGGTCGTGGCGGCTCCGCTCACCGCGACGGCAGGGCGACGAGATTCCGGGGCTCCCCGCGCGCGAAGGCCTCGATGTTCGCGAGGGTCGTGTCGAGGATCCGGCCGAGTGCCTCGCCGGTTGCGTAGGCGATGTGCGGGGTCACGACCACGTTGGGGTGGCGCAGCAGGGAGTGCCCCGCCAGCAGCGCCTGCAGGCGCGTCGCATCCAAGGCCGGCTCCATCCGGAAGACCTGCGCCTCGTCCCGTAGCAGCGGCTCCTCCGGCAGCACGTCGAGGCCAGCTCCCCCGAGCCGGCCCGACTGCACCGCCCGCAGCAGCGCGGCGACATCCACGACGCTGCCGCGAGCCGTGTTCACCAGGACCGCGCCGGGCTTCATGCGTGCGATCTCGGCATCCGAGATCAGGTGGCGCGTGCCGGGCCCGCCCGGGACATGCAGGGTGATCACGTCCGCCTCCGCGAGAAGCTCGTCCAACGCGACGTAGCGGAAGCCGTGCTCGATGGCCGCAGCCTGGTCGGGCCGGGCATCGTGGGCGAGCACGCGCATGCCGAAGCCGCGCCCGATGGAGATGGCGCGCTGCCCGATCCGGCCGGTGCCGATCACGCCGAGGGTGCGGCCGGCCAGCTCGAAGCCGCGCAGGCCGTCCTGGGAGAAGTCGCCACGGCGCGTGCGCTCCGCCGCCGCCACGACCTGCCGTCCGACGGCTAGCAGCAGCGCGAAGGCATGTTCCGCGACCGCCCGGTCGCCGTAGTCCGGCACGTTCGCGACGGCGATGCCGCGCTGCGCGCAGCGATAGAGGTCGATGTGGTCGTAGCCCGTGGACCGGGTGGCGATGAGGCGCAGCCGCGGCAAGCGGTCCAGCACCGCCGCGGAGAGGTCCGAATGGACAAAGACGCTCACCGCCTCCGCATCCTCCGCCAGACCCGCGGTGTCGCTGGCGAGGCGGTCGCGCCGGCAGACCACCTCATGGGCAGGGGCGAGGCGCATGCAGGCCGCGTGTTCCCACTGCTCGGTCTCAAAGACGGCGACCCTCATGGCTGGGTTCCTCCGGTCTCGGCGAAGAGGCGCTCGACGTCCTCGCGGCGGCACAGCTCCGTACCCGGCGTCATCAAGGTCGCGGCGCCCGCGGCCATGCCGTAGCGGGCTGCCTCGCGCAGCGGCCAACCACGGGCAAGCGCAAGGGCAGCGGCGCCGACCATGCTGTCGCCGGCGCCGACCGCGCTGCGTGGCGTCACCGGGATGGGGGCGAAGCGCTGCTCGACATCGGACGCGACCAGCAGCGCGCCGCGGGCGCCGAGGGACAGCAGCACCACCTCGGCCGTTCCCCGCGCGACCAGCTCGCGCGCGCCGGCGAGTTCCTCCGCCTCGTCGCGGATCTCCCGCCCGAGTGCCTCGGCGAGTTCACGGAGGTTCGGCGTCACCAGGAATGCGCCCTGCGCGACGCGCAGCGCGGCGCCCGAGGTGTCGAGGACGAGCCGCGCCCCGAGGCGGCGGGCGACCTTCGCGACTTGCCCGACGAAGCCCGGCTCGACCCCGGGCGGCAGGCTGCCGCTGACGACCAGCACGCCGGGCGCGGGGGACAGGACAGCGAGGGAGGCGAGGCACGCCTCCTGCTCGGCCGTGGAGAGCTCGGGCCCCGGCAGGACGAAGCGGAACTGCCGCCCCGAGGACGCCTCGTCCACCGTGAAGCTCTCGCGCGTGGCGCCCGCGACCGGAACGGCGTGGCAGCCGAGGCCGAGGCCGCCGAGGAGGCGCACCAGCATCTCCCCCGCCGGGCCGCCGGCCGGGAAGACCGCGACCGCCTCTCCGCCGAGGAGGCGCACCACGCGCGCCGCGTTCACGCCGCCCCCACCCGGATCGAAGCGGGGTGCTGCACAGCGCAGCTTGTCCGTCGGCAAGACGGTGGCGGTGGAGGTCGCCACGTCGAGCGCCGGATTCATCGTCAGGGTCGCGACCTCGGCCACGCCTCGCACCTCAGACCAGATCGCCGGTGATGCCGAGGGCGGCGTCGGTGCGCGCGATGGAGGCGGCCGCGTCGCGCTCGCGGCCCGAGAGGGCGCGGATCGCGTCCACCGTCTCGGGGATCACGATCGCCTGGTTGTCCACCATGTAGTTGTAGAAGAGTTCCTCCCCCTCGACCTTCAGCGTGTCGGACCAGAGCGCCACCTCGTAGAGGTCGCCGTGCGGGCGGCCCAAGTCGCCGGTCATCTCCTTGATGGCGTTCGGCGCCGGCAGGCCGTCGCGGGCCTCGACGAAGGCGATCCGCGACGAGGTCCGGAAGGCGGCGAGCACCTCCTCGCGCGAGGCGGGGCGCGCCAGACGCACGACCCAGCTGTGCAGATGGCCGATCGTCTCGGGGACCTTGATCGCGACCGTGACCACGTCGAGGTCAGGATCCACCGTCTGCGCATCCGGGCCCTGGTGGCTCGGGATGTCCTCCTCGGGCACGAGGGTATTCATGATGCCGCCGAGGTGGCTCTCCCAGGGGTCCGTGGCTCGGCGCAGCAGCGTGCCGCGCGCGCTGCGCAGCAGCCCTACGCGCTTCAGGGCGCCGAGCGTCCGCACCACGGAGGTGGTGTTGCACGAGACGACGCGCGTCGCCTCGCGGCCGACCGCGCTGGCGTAATTCGCCTCGGCGACGAAGGAGTGGCCCGTGGCGGCATGCTTCTCCCCGCCTTGGAGGATGAACCTGGTGCCCCGGCGGCGGTAGATCTCGACATTGCGCGCCGCGACGCGCTTCGGGGTGCAATCGACGACGACGTCGGTCTCGCCGAGCAGCGCCTCGAGGTCACCCGCCACCGGAAGGCCGGCCTCCCGCATCGCGACCGCATGCTCCTGCGCCGCGCCGAACAGGGTATGGCCCGCCCGCGCGGCGGCCCGCATGCGCCAGTCCGTCAGCACGTCGGCGACGCCGGCGACCACCATATCCGCCTGGCGCGCCACCGCGCCGGCCACCCGCTTGCCGATCACGCCGTAGCCGACGATCCCGACCCGTATCCTCGACCCGTTGGGCATACTTACCTCCATTTACAGGCGACCGGAGCGTGAGGCGGTCACGCAGGCCCACCCTCGGCCATCAGCGACCGGACCGCCTCCCCCAGCGGGCCCGCGACGTCGATCGCGTTGGTCTGGTCCGGGATGGTGTTGGTGGTCACGACGCGCGCGGCGCCCGCGGCCAGCAGAGCGTCCCGCGCTCCAGGAGCGAAGACACCATGCACGGCCACGCAGACCGGTGCGGCCGTGCCGCTCCCGCGCAGATGCCCGACCGTCTCGATCATCGTGCGGGCAGTGGAGACGATGTCGTCGACGAGCACCGGGGTGCGGCCACCCAGTGCCGCCGGGTCGGGCGGCGTGACCGTGACGTCGCGGTCGCCGCGCCGTACCTTCCGCAGCACGAGATGCGGCGCCCCCGCCCGGCGCGCCACCTCCGAGACCCACTGCTCGCTCTCCTCGTCGGGGCCGAGCAGGATGGGGGAGGCGACCTCGCGGGCGATCCAATCCGCGAGAACCGGGGCGGCGCGGACTGCCACGGCGGGGATCGAGTAGATCTCGGAGAGGGCAGCGTGCCGGTGAAGATGGGGGTCCACCGTGACGAGCCAGTCGACGCAGCGGGACAGGAAGGTTGCGAAGTGAACGGAGGTGACCGCCTCACCCTCCCGGAAGCGGCGATCCTGGCGCATGTAGGCGAGATAGGGCGCCACCAAGCCGACCTCGCGGGCGCCGAGTTCGCGCGCCGACTGCGCGGCGAAGAGGAGCGGCAGGGCCTTCGGGTCGGGCCGGTCGAGCGTGGCGAGCAGGACCACGCGACGGCCGGTCAGGGCCGTCACATGCCGCAGGTAGGTCTCGCCATCGGGGAAGCGGCGCGTCTCGATGCCGCCGAGTTCGGCGCCGATGCCTTCCGCGAGCGGCCGGGCCAGCGCGTCGCCGGCGTCGAGCGGGATGACGACCGGCCGCGTCATGGCGAGGTCTCCAGGCCGATGATGTCCGGGTTCGCCCCGACATAGGCGAGGGCGTAATCGAGCTCTCCCGCGTTCTCGGCATGGACGGTGAAGAGCGGCGCGCCACGGGCGACCAACTCGCCGGGTCGGGCATGCAGCTCGACCCCTGCGGCCTTGTCCGCCGGCGCGCCGGCGAGCTTCGCCACGCGGGCAAGGCGGCGATTGTCGATCAGCCGCACGCGCCCACCGGCGGGCGCCAGGACCGGGCGGATGAAGGAGGCCCGCGGCGGTTCGCGCATGCCGCCCTGCGCCTCGCAGATGCGCTGGAACTTGGCCCAGGCGGAGCCGTCGGCCAGCACCCGAGCGGCCAGCGCCTCCCCGTCGCCGTCCTTGGCTGCGCCGGCCAGCTCCAGCAGTGCCCCGGCCAGCGCCACGGCGCGCCGGCGGAGATCGGCCGGCGCGTCCTCACGCCCCTGCAGCACCGCCAGCACGTCGTGCGCCTCCAGCGCCGGACCGATGCCGCGGCCAACCGGCTGGGTCCCGTCCGTCATCAGCACGCGGGTGACGAGGCCGAAGGCGGCGGCCGCGTCCCTCAGGCTGACGGACAGGGCTGCCGCCGCGGCGTGGCTCCGCACCTTCGCCGTGGGGCCGACCGGCAGGTCCAGCACGACATGGGTCGAGCCGGCGGCGATCTTCTTCGAGAGGACCGAGGCGACGAGCTGCCCCTCGCTGTCGAGGTCCAGGGCGCGCTCGACGCGGATGAGCGCGTCGTCCGCCGGGCTGAGGCTGACGGCGCCGCCCCAGACCACGCAGCCGCCCTCGCGCTCGACCACCCGGCGCATGGCGGCGAGGTCGAGGTCCACCGGGGCCAGCGTCTCCATCGTGTCGGCGGTGCCGGCCGGCGAGGTGATGGCGCGCGAGGAGGTCTTCGGCATGACCAGGCCGGAGGCCGCCGCGATGGCCACGACGATCGGCGTGGTGCGGTTGCCCGGAAGGCCGCCGACGCTGTGCTTGTCCGCCACCACCCCGCCCGGCCAGCGCAGGCGGTCGCCGGCCTCCACCATCGCTCGGGTGAGGCCGACCACCTCGTCGCCGTCGAGCGGACGCGCGGCGCAGGCCGTGAGGAAGGCCGAGAGGGCGATGTCGTCGTAGTGTCCTGCGACGACGTCGCCGATGATCGCGGCCATCGCTTCCACGCCGAGGCGTTGGCCGAACATCTTGCCTCGGACGAGACCAAGCGAGCGGAGCGGCGGCGGATGGCTGACCTCCACGGCTTCCCCCGGCGAGACGGCCAGGCGGCCCCAGGCAGATTCCGACAGGCCGATCTCGTCCGGCGCGACCAGGCCGTTCGTCACATGGTGCAGGGTGGCGAGGATCACCTCGCCACGGGCGTTCCGCAGCGCGATCCGCGAATGGCCGGCGAACCCCTCCGACCGGCAGAGCGGGCAGTCGGCGCTCATGTAGGCGATCGTCTCATGGCGCGTGTCGATGCCGGTGCGCCTGACCTTCAGGGTGCTGGCCGCGGTCATCCGAGCGCCACCCGCGCGCCGTGCTCGGCCACCCCGCAGGCCCAGCCCAGCTCCTCCTGGATCCGCAGGCGCAGCGCGTCGGACGCCTCCGGCTCGCCATGGACGATCCAGGTGGCCTTTGGCGGACGCTCGAAGCCGCGCAGCCACCGCAGCAGTTCGTCGACATCCGCATGCGCCGAGAGCATGGGCAGGTTGGCGACCTCGGCACGGATGGGCACCTGACCACCGTGGATCTTCACGCTATCCGCCCCCGCGACCATCGTCGCACCGCGTGTGCCGCCGGCCTGGAAGCCGCTGAAGAGGATCGTGTTGCGCCGGTCCGGCGCGAAGACCTTCAGGTGGTGCAGCACCCGCCCGCCCGTCGCCATGCCGCTGGCCGAGATGATGACCTTCGGCATCGGCATGGCGTCGAGGGACTTGGACTCCTCGACGTCGCGGACGTAGCGCGTGGCCTTGCAGGCGGCGTGGAACTCGCCCGCGGGGAGGCGGGTGAGGGCAGGGTATGCGCAGAAGATCTCGGTGGCATCGCGCGCCATCGGGCTGTCGACGAAGACCGGGATGTCGGGGATGCGCCCGGACTGCTTCAGCCGATGCAGGTGCCAGAGCAGCGCCTGGGCGCGGCCCACAGCGAAAGCGGGCACGAGCACGGTGCCGCCGCGCGCGGAGGTGCGGCTGACGACCTCGGCGATCGCGTCCTCCGGCGAGCGATCCTCGTGACGGCGGTTCCCGTAGGTGGATTCCACCAGCAGGTGATCGGCGGCAGGCACGGTCTCGGGATCGGGCATCGTCGGGCTGTTGAACCGACCGATGTCGCCGGAGAAGACGGTGCGCACGCCATCATGGACCAGCTCGATGCTCGCCGCGCCGAGGATGTGCCCGGCGACGCGGAAGCGCACCGCGACGCCCGGCAGGATCTCGTGCTCGCGCCCGAAATCGAGCGGCCGGAACTGCCGCAGGGACCGCTCCGCATCCTCCTGGGTGTAGAGCGGCAGCGCCGGCTTGTGCTTGGAGAAGCCGCGCCGGTTGGCGTAGTCGGCATCCTTCTCCTGGATGTGTCCGCTGTCCGGCAGGATCAGTCCCGAGAGATCCTCCGTCGGCGGGGTGCAGTAGACCGGCCCGCGGAACCCGTTCCGTGCCAGCAGCGGCAGGTAGCCGGTGTGGTCCAGGTGGGCATGCGTGAGCACCACGGCGTCGATCGTGCGCGGCTCGACCGGAAAGGGCTCCCAGTTGCGGAGGCGAAGCTGCTTGAAGCCCTGGAACAGCCCGCAGTCGACCAGGAGGCGCGCACGCGGGAACTCGACGAGGTACTTCGAGCCCGTCACCGTGCCGGCGCCGCCCAGGAAGGTGAGGCGCGGGGTCTTGTCGGTCATCCGGGTGCGATCCTTCCCGATGGAGATCCGGTTTCGGTCGCCCTGGCCCAACGTCGCGCGGCCAGCAGCGCGAGGGGCGGGATGACGACCCATTGCATCACTGGCGACAGGCCGGTGCCGAGCGGAGGCAGGCGAGGCATGGCCGCTGCATAGGCCCAGGCTCCCTTCACCTCGACATTCAGCCACTCGAGGTAGACCGTGACCGCGACCCCGATCACGGTGGCGACCGCCAGCACACGGGCGAAGCCGATGTGCGGCCAGTTCCCATGTCCCACGAGCAGGAGCGCCGTCCCGAGCGCACCCATCCCGATCAGGGCGTCGCCGCCGGTGCAGTGGATGACCGCGAACGCGATCGCCGCCGGCGTGCCCTCCCGCCAGAGCGTGTAGAGGGGCAGCTGCACCGTCTCCCAGGCCAGCATGAGAGGCACGAGCCACACGAGATAGCCGCGCATCGTGCGGAGCCACGGCGCACCTGCACCGCCACCTGCCAGGGACATGGCGATCTCAGCCGGTCGCCGCACGGCCGTCGCTCGCCGCCGGGCCGCCAAAGCGGGGGATCCACCCCGGCACGCGCCGCATGTAGTCGGCATAGGCATCGCCGAACCGCGCCAATGCCTCCCGCTCCTCCCGGCGCGCCAGGCGGACGTACATGACCACGAGCACCGGATACATCGCCAGCGTCACCAGCGTCGGCCACTGCAGGAGGAAGCCGGTCAGGATGATGATGAACCCGACATATTGCGGGTGCCGCAACCGCGCATAGACACCCGCCGTCGCGAGCCGGCCCGCGCGCACAGCGCGCCAGAGCACCGGCCAGGCCGCCGAGACGAGCCAGAAGCCGAGCAGGATGAGCACCGTGCTTGCCACATGGAACGGCCCGAAATGCGGGTTCACCCCGAAGCCGAGCAGCATCTCCGGGATGTGGCCGGCATCGTGGCTGAACCACGCGATGCCGGGCCAGCGCGACTGAAGCCAGCCGGACAGCAGGTAAATCGTCAGCGGAAAGCCGTACATCTCCGCGAACAGCGCGACGATAAAGGCGGAGAAGGCGCCGAAGCCGCGCCAGTCCCGACGAGTCAGGGGGCGCGCGAAGCTGAAGGCGAAGGCGATGAACAGCGCCGCATTGGCGGCCGCGAGCAGCCAGAGGCCGTAGCCGTTGTCGGCGGGCATCACGACACCTCCCCACGCCCGCCCTGCGCGCGGCCGCCCGGAGAGCCGCCATGGCCGCCATGGCCACCATGTCCGCCGTGCATGAAGAGGTGCATCAGCGGACAGAGCAGGAGCAGGAGCCAGGGCAGCGCCCCCAGCACGTGCACCCGATGCTCGAAGAGCAGATAGACCGCGGCCGCGACGGCGAAGACGGTGAAGGCGATGCCGGCGCGGCTGCGCCAGAAGCTGTCTCCGGCGGCCGGCTCGGGCCCTGAAGGGCCGTGCTGATGATGGGCCGACATGGTCTTTACCTCCTTGCCCCCGCCGCCTCGGTGAGCGCCACGTCGCGGCGGAGCAGGGCGAGGCGGCGTGCCCCCTGCCGGCCGAGGAGCCGCGCGTTCACCGCCACGACGACCGTCGAGAGCGACATCAGGGCGGCGCCGAGCGCGGGTGAGAGAAGGATCCCCCAGGGCATGGCCAGGCCAGCGGCCAGGGGTATGGCGATGACGTTGTAGCCGGTGGCCCAGGCGAGGTTCTGGGCCATGCGGTTGTAGGTGGCGCGGGCGAGGGCCAGGATCGCCACGACGTCCCGCGGGTCGTTCCTGACCAGCACGATGTCGGCCGCCTCGGCCGCCACATCCGTGCCCGAGCCGATCGCGATGCCGAGGTCGGACTGCGCCAGCGCCGGCGCATCGTTCACGCCGTCGCCGACCATCGCGACGGAGAGGCCGGTGGCCTGGATGGCCTGGACCGTCTCGGACTTCTGGTGCGGCAGGACCTCGGCGCGCACCTCGTCAAGGCCGAGTTCGCGGCCGACCTGCTCGGCCACGGGCCGCGCATCGCCCGTCAGCATCAGGCAGCGCAGGCCGAGCGCGTGCAGCTGGCGGATCGCTTCCCGGCTTTCCGGCCGCACGACGTCGGCTAGCGCCACCGCGCCGGCCAGGGCGCCGTCCACCAGCACGAAGACGACCGTGCGGCCCGCCTCCTGCTCGGCCGCTACGCGCGGGTCCTTCACCTCGATGCCGCGCCGGCGCAGCGTTCCGGGGCTGACCACCTCGACCTGGCGGCCGTCGACCGTGGCGCGCGCGCCCTCCCCGGGCAGGTTGCGGAAGTCAGTGGCTGCCGGTGCCTCGATCCCGCGCTCGGCCGCACCGCGCAGGACCCCCTTCGCGATCGGGTGCTCGGACGCGGATTCGAGGCCGGCCGCCAGCCGGAGCACCTCCGCCTCGCGGAGCCCGGCGCTGAGCGGCACCACCGCCGCGACGGAAAAGGCGCCCTCGGTCAGGGTGCCGGTCTTGTCGAACACCACCGCCTGCAGTCCGCGCGCCCGCTCGAAGGCGGCGCGATCGCGCACCAGCAGGCCGTTGCGGGCCGTCAGCTCCGTGCTGACGGCGACGACGAGCGGCACCGCGAGCCCCAGCGCGTGCGGGCAGGAGATGACCATCACCGTCACCATCCGCTCCAGCGCGAAGGCGAGCGGCGCGCCGAGGAGCAGCCAGGCAAGGAAGGTGCCGCCGCCGACGATGATGGCGACCCAGGTGAGGATCGCCGCCGCACGGTTCGCCAGGTCCTGGGTGCGGGACCGGCTGGCCTGCGCGCGCTCGACGAGGGTGATGACCTGCGAGAGATAGGTCTCGCCGCCCGTACGGTCGATGGTGACGGTGAGCGCACCTTCGCCGTTCACCGATCCGCCGACGACGCGCGCTCCCGGGCCCTTCTCGACCGGCTTCGACTCCCCCGTGAGCATGGACTCGTCGACGGAGGAGCGCCCCTCCGTCACCGTGCCGTCCACCGGCACCTTCGCGCCGGGCCTGACCAGCACCTGGTCGCCCGCGGCCAGCGCGGAGAGCGGCACCTCTTCGGTCGCGCCGCCTTGCCGCAGCCGCGTGGCCGTCGCGGGCATCAGTCGCACCAGCGCCTGGAGCGCGCCGGAGGCGCCAAGCACCGACTTCGCCTCGATCCAGTGGCCGAGCAGCATCACCAGGATGAGCGTCGCGGTTTCCCAGAAGAAGACTGCGCCTTCGAGGCCGAGAAGAACCGCGAGCGAGTAGAGGTAGGCGGAGACGATGGCGAGGCTCACCAGCGTCATCATGCCCGGCTTGCCGCGGCGCAGCTCGCCGAGCAGGCCGCTGAGGAACGGCCAGCCGCCGTAGAAGAAGACGATGCTGGCGAGCGCCGCCTCGACGAGCCGCGCACCGGGGAAGTCGATCAGCCCAGGAAGGCCGACGAGCATCTGGATGTGCTCGGAGAGGAGCACGACCCCAACCGTCAAGGGCAGGCAGATCCAGAAGCGGCGCTTGAAGTCCTCCACCATCGCGCCGTGATCGTGACCCTCCTGACCATGGGCGGCGCCCTTCGCAGCACCATGTCCACCATGCGCGTGCGATGGCGCCCCAGGCGAGTGCGGGCCCGCCGCTTCGGCCTGCCGGTGCCTGTGGTGGCCGTGATGGGCGTGCGCGTCGTTGGGGGACATACCTGCTGTTCCGTCAGCCGAAGCGCCGGAGCGCCCATGTGTAGAGAGGGACGAACACCGCCGCGGCGTACCAACCGAGGGCAGCGACGAAGACGAGGCCGAGCACGAAGCTTCCGAGGTCCAGCCAGCGGAACCACGGGATGACGGTCGTGAGGAAGGCGTGCATCGCCGGTGCGGGGAGCACCAGGCCGGCCGCGATGCAGAGCAGGTAGCTCACGACGAACAGGCCGCTCAGTGCGAAACCTGCGGGGATGACGCGCGGCGTGGCGGCAACGCCCGGTTGCGGCTGCCCGGGCATCAGGCGAACACCTTGCGAGGGGCGCGGCACGCCCTCGTGTCCACCTGCGCGGCGCCTGTCGGCGGACGTGCGGTCGGGTGCGTGTTCATGGTCCGCTACTCCGCGGCGGCGCGGTCGTGAGCCGGCCCGACCCGCCCGGGCGCAGCCGCTGGAGCCGCAGCCCCATCCGGGGAGTTGGCCTCCCCAGCACCTTCCACCGCGGCCATGCAGCAGGCATGGAGCCGCGGGAGGCTGTCGAGCCACGCCCGCGTCGGCGTCGCGCTCCATTCCGCCAGGGCGAGCGCGAGCCCGGTCTGTGCGGTGGCCAGCTCCAGCGGATTCCGCGCTGCGGCGAGGCGCTGGCCCGCGTCGCAGGCGCGGCGGAAGGCGATGTCCGCCATAGCGAGCGCGCCTTCGACAGCCCTCTCCTGTTCGGCTCCCAGGCTGTGGAGCAGAGCGAAGACCGCGGGGCGCCGCTGCGCGCGCTCCTCGGCTTCGGCGAGCCATGGCGCGCCCCTCCAGGGCATCAGCGCGCCAAGGCGCCAGAGAGTGTCGGCGAGAGGCGCCGTCTCCTGTGCCTGTGTCATGTCCGGCCTTCCTCAATCCGGTTGTGCGCCTGATCGGTCCGATGCGGCCGGCGCAGTGCCGCATCTGGAAGAGACGTCGTGGGGGGGGCCGCGTTACAGGGCCTCCGCCAGAGGTTGCGGGCAGGCGCAGGGCCCGAGACCGGCCGCAACGCAGTGCCGGCACATCTCCAGGAACCGCTCGCGCAGCGCGGCCCGCGCCCGGTGCAGCCGCACCCTCAGCGCGTTCTGCTTGATCCCGAGCGCGGCCGCGACGTCTGCCCGTGCCTCGCCGCAAAGGTCGAGGCGACGGATGAGGTCCGCCTCCGCCGGGGCAAGCGTCGGGAGCAGGCTCTCCAGGCACTCGCAGACGGCAGTCTCGGCGCAGGGAAGATCGTGGTCGGCAGGGTGCTCGGCTGCCATCTCCAAGGGTGCGCTCCGGCGGAGCCGACGCCGTTCCCGCCGGTGATGGTCCGCGAGCACGCTTCTGAGGATGCGAGAGAGCCACGGGCGGAGCGCGGCGCCATCACGCAGGCGCGGAGCGGCTTCCAACGCGCGGAGGCAGAAAGCTGCCAGCACCTCCGCCGCCGCCTCCGCATCCCCCCCGAGCTGCCGGAACAGCCAGACGCGGATCGCAGCCTGCCCCTCGACGAGAGCGGCACGCACCGCCTCGTCGGGCCCGCCACCGCAGCCCACGTCGCGCCGATCCATCGCCGGCCTCCGCCGCGCGCCGGCTCAGCGCTGCCGGGCGAGGAAGGCGCGCAGCTCCGCGATCTCCCGCTCCTGCTCGCGGATCACCGCCTCGGCTAGGCGGCGCATGTCGGGATCGCGGCCGAACTGGATTTGAATGCGGGCCATCTCGATTGCGCCCTGGTGGTGCGGGATCATCGCGGCCGCGAAGTCGCGGTCGGCGTCGCCGGTGAACTGCAGCGCCATCTCGCGGTGCATCTTCTCGTTTGCCGCAAGGAAGGCGGCCGTCGAGGGCGAGGTCGCGGCGCCCTGCGCGCCCGGTGCGCCATGGGCGTGCGGATCGGCCCCCTGCTGGGGCTGCACGGCCGCGCCCGGTGGGCGCGCACCGCCCATCATCCCGCCCATCATGCCGCCCATGCCCTGCATCATCTGGGCACGCTGCTCCGGGGTCATGCGCTGCATCATCTGGTCGTGCATCTGACGCATCTGATCGGGGGTCATGCGCCCCATCATCTGCATCATCTGCTGCATCTGCTCGGCACTCGGCGGCACCTGGCCGGGCGCGGCCTGGACCGGCGTGGCACGGTGCGGACCGTGGTGAGGGCTGCCCTGCGCAAGGGCGGCTCCCACCCCGCCGGATACGGCGAGCGCGGCGGCGAGGGCGAGGGAGGCAGGCAGGCGGGACATCGACGACTTCTCCGGTTCTATGGGCGAAACGGAGGATGGGGCCGCGGCATGTCCGGCCTGTCAGCCGATCATGACAAAACATGTCAGCGGTCAGGGGCCGCCGCCTTTCGTGAAGTTTCATTGCAGCGGCCGGACGACCTTGTGGGGCCACATGAACAATCCTTCATGTTCGGCCATGCCGAGCTTCCGCCCTTGTCCCCACTCTACCCGTGCCGGTGGAGGAGACGTCTTGGTCTCCTGGTGCTCCTTGTTGCCTCGGTGCCGGGGCCGGTACGGGCCCACTCGGAACTGCGACGGGCGGAGCCGGCGCAGGGCGCCGTGCTGGCGGAGCCGCCAACGGAGCTGCGGCTGGCGTTCAACGAACCCGTCCAGGTGACGACCTTCCGCCTGCTCGGCGCCGCCGGCCGGGCTGTCCCGTTGCGGCGCGACGGCGACGCATCGCCGTCGCGGGAGGAACGCGCCGTCCCGGTCGCACCGATCCCGTCCGGGCCCTGGCGCATCGAGTGGCGGGCGATCTCCGCCGATGGCCACCCTATCCGCGGCACAATCCAGTTCCAGGTCCAAGGGGACCACACGCCATGACCCTCGAATACCTCCAGCCCGGTGCCAGCGCCTGGGACGCGGCGACTGTGGTCCTGCGCGCCGGCTACTACGCTGCGACGCTCGGGGCCGCTGGCCTTGCGCTCTTCGCGATCGGCTTCGCGCACCGTCTCGACCCCGTGCTCTCCGTCCGTCTGCGGCGCTGGACGCTCGGCGCGGCGATGCTCGGCATCGCGCTCTCGATCGCGGCGCTGTTCGTGCGTTCGGGCGTCCTGACGGCGGGGGAGTCGATCCTCGACGGTGAGACCTGGGACGCCAAGATGGCCTCGCGCATCGGCGATGCCTTCTACATCCGGGTGATCGGGCTGGGTCTGGTGGCGATGCTGGCGACATCCTGGCGCGTGGCGCCGGCGCTGGCCGCCATGGGGGCGCTCATGGTCGCGGCCAGCTATGCCGCGATGGGGCATTCGACGCTCTACCGCCCGAGGCAGGAGCTCTCGGCCCTCGTGACCCTGCACCTGCTCGCCGTGGCCTTCTGGGTCGGCAGCCTGCCGCCCCTCGCCTGGGCCGCACGACGCGGCGGGCCCGCGGCGGCGGACCTCGTCGCCGCCTGGTCGCGCGTTGCGATCGGCACGGTGGGCGCGGTGCTGGCGGCGGGGCTGGTCGCGGCCTGGTTCCTTGTCGGCCGCTGGGATCTGCTCGCGGCGAGCTGGTACGGCTGGGCGCTGGTGGCGAAGGTGCTGCTGGTCCTGCTGATGCTCGGCTTCGCGGCATGGCACCGCCTGCGCCTGTCCCCGGCGCTCTCAGCCGGGGAGAGGGGAGCCGGCGAGCGTCTCGGCCGCTCGGTCTGGGCCGAGGCGGCCGTCGCGCTGCTCGTCTTCTACGCTGCCGCCGAGATGGTCTCGGTGCACCCGATCGACTACGGCCACCGGGTGCGGCCGTGAGCGGGAGGCACGGCTTCAGGCCGCGCCTCCCATCGGCGGCCGGAAGCCCCGGAGCCTGAGGGCGTTGGTCAGCACGAAGACGCTGGACAGCCCCATCGCCGCCGCCGCCAGGATGGGCGACAGCAGGATGCCGGCGGCGGGGTACAGCACTCCCGCCGCCACCGGGATCAGCGCCGCGTTGTAGGCGAAGGCCCAGAACAGGTTCTGGCGGATGTTGCGGATCGTCGCCTGGCTGAGCGCGATGGCGTTCGGCACGCCGCGCAGGTCGCCGCCCATCAGCACGACGTCTGCGCTCTCGATGGCGATGTCCGTGCCGGTGCCGATGGCCAGCCCCACATCGGCCGCGGCCAGCGCCGGCGCGTCGTTGATGCCGTCGCCGACGAAGGCCACCTTGCGGGTTCCGCCGGCCTTCAGCCGCTCCACGACCGCGACCTTGCCCTCCGGCAGCACCTCCGCCTCGACCTCGTCAATGCCGAGCTGCCGAGCAATGGCGGCCGCGGTCCGGCGGTTGTCGCCGGTGACCATCGCGACCTTCAGGCCAAGCCGGTGCAGCGCCTCGATCGCGGCCGGCGTCGTCTCCCGGATCGGGTCGGCGACCGCGATGGCGGCGGCAAGCCGCCCGTCCACCGCCGCGTAGAGCGGCGTCTTGCCCTCGTCCCCCAGCCGTGCGGCCTCTTCCGCGAAGGGGGAGACCGGGATGCCGAGGCGGGCCATGTAGCGGTCCGCCCCGACCGCCACGCGCCGCCCGCCCACCGTCGCGGCGACGCCATGGCCCGGCACCGCCTCGAAGCCCTCCGGCTCGGCCAGTGCCAAGCCGCGCGCCCGGGCGGCGGCTGCGATCGCCTCGGCGAGGGGGTGCTCGGACCGCGCCTCCACCGCGGCGACCAGGGCCAGCACCTCGTCGGCCGCGAAGCCCGGGGCGGTCACGAGGTCGGTGAGCTCCGGCCGGCCCTTGGTGAGCGTGCCGGTCTTGTCCACCGCCACCACCGATGCCTCGCGCAGCGACTGCAGTGCCTCGCCGCGGCGGAACAGCACGCCCATCTCGGCGGCGCGGCCGGTGCCGACCATGATCGAGGTGGGCGTGGCCAGCCCCATCGCGCAGGGACAGGCGATGATCAGCACCGCCACCGCGTTCACCAGCGCGAAGGTCAGCGCGGGGTCTGGACCGAAGACCAGCCAGATGAGGAAGGTGAGCGCCGCCACCGCGATCACCGCCGGGACGAACCACATCGTCACCCGATCCACCAGCGCCTGGATCGGTAGCTTCGAGCCCTGCGCCGCCTCGACCATGCGCACGATCTGCGCCAGCACGGTGTCGGCGCCGACCGCGGTGGCGCGGAAGCGGAAGGCCCCGTTGCCGTTGACGGTGCCGCCGACAACGCGGGCACCGGCCTCCTTCGCCACCGGAACCGGCTCGCCGGTCACCATGCTCTCGTCCACGTAGGAGGCGCCGTCGAGCACCTCGCCATCCACCGGAACGCGTTCGCCCGGACGGACCAGGACGATGTCGCCGGCGCGCACCTCGCCGACCGGCACCTCCATTGCCTCGCCGCCGCGCTCGACACGCGCGCTGCGCGCCTGCAACCCCATGAGCCGCTTGATCGCTTCGGAGGTCCGGCCCTTGCTGCGCGCCTCGAGGAACCGGCCGAGCAGGATCAGCGTGACGATCACCGCCGCGGCCTCGTAGTAGACGGCCAGCGCCTGCGCCGGCAGCAGGCCCGGAGCAAAGGTGGCGACGACGGAGTAGGCCCAGGCGGCGCCGGTGCCGATCGCGACCAGCGAGTTCATGTCCGGCGCGCCGCGCAGCAGGTTCGGCCAGCCCTTGCGGTGGAAGCGCAGGCCGGGGCCGAACATCACCGGCGTGGCCAGGGCGAACTGGACCACCCAGGAGGTCTGGGTGCCGATGCTGCCCGCGATCCAGTGATGCAGGGCGGGGATCAGGTGCCCGCCCATCTCCAGCACGAAAAGCGGCAGGGTCAGCATCGCCGCCACCAGGGTGGCGCGCCGCAGCGAGGAGAGCTCCCGCTCCCGCGCCGCGCGCTCCCGGTCCTCCCGCGCGCCGGCGGCCTCCAGCGCGGTGCGGCGGGCCTCGTAGCCCGCCCTGCGGATCGCAGCTTCCAGGGCGCCTTCCGGCACCGTGCCGAGATGGCGCACCGCGGCGCGCTCCGTCGCGAGGTTCACCGAGGCCTCCAGCACCCCCGGCACGCCGCGGAGCGCCCGCTCCACGCGCCCGACGCAGGAGGCGCAGGTCATGCCCTCGACGGAGAGCTCCGTCGTCTCCTCCGGCACCTCGTAGCCGGCGCGTTCCACGGCGGCGATCGCGGCGGGTATGTCCGGGGTGCCGGCGAAGCGGATCTCGGCCCGGCCCGTGGCTAGGTTCACGGACGCCTTCTCGACGTTCGGCAGCGCCTTGAGCGCTCGTTCGACGCGCCCGACGCAGGAGGCGCAAGTCATGCCCTCTACAGGAAGGGTGACCGCGTCCGTTGTGGTGCTGGACCCCGCCGTGCGGTGCTGGAGATGGGTGTCCGGGGCCATGCCTGCCCTCCTTCGAAGGTGTGCTTGGCCGCACAGATGGGGTTTCCCAATGTGGGAAGGTCAAGCGCCCCGGGACCGCAGGATCCCGGGGCAGCCATGCGGCCGGCGGGTCAGTGCCGGGCCATGCTCCGCATCGCCTCGGCGCAGGCCTTCTCGCAGCGGCGGCAGGCCTCCGCGCAGATGCGGCAGTGCTCGTGGTGGCCGGCGTGGCGCTCGCATTCCTCGCCGCACATCCGGCAGGCAGTCTCGCAGGCCATCAGCATCTGGCGGATCACCTCCTCGTTCGAGCCGGTCCGGCGCGAGGCGACCGCACCGGCGGCCGCGCAAACGTCGGCGCAGTCGAGGTTCAGGCGGATGCACTGCTTGAGCTGCGCCACGGTGCTCTCGCCGAGGCATGCATCGGCACAGGAGGTGCAGGTCTGGGCGCAGTCGAAGCACTCCTCGATGCAGCGGATGAGGGCGTCGTTGGTGTTGCCCTTCACGTGGGGATGCGTGCTGATCATCTGTTGCGCGTGCATGGTGGCCTCCTTGTTGCGGGGAAGCAGCCGCCCCCGGGCGCGCGGACGCGCTCCGCCCCGCGGCTGGCTGCCGTGGAGCCAACTCGGCCCGCTTCCATCGGTTTTGCCGCAACAATGCGACAAAACATGTCGCACCCGCCCGGCCCTTGACCTTGCCACGGGGGCAAACCCCACCTTCCGACATGAACAGAGGCCAGAGGAGGACAGGATGGTCCGGTTCCACATCTCCAACATGACCTGCGGCGGCTGCGCGAAGGGCGTGACCGCCACCCTGCGCGAGGCGGCCGCCGAGGCGCCGCTGCGCTTCGACCTCGAACGCCGGATCGTGGAGGTCGACGCGGCAGACGCGGAAGCACAACGGCTGGCGCAGGTGCTGGCGGCGGCGGGTTGGAAGGCAGAGCGGGTGGCGACCTGACCCGAAGATGGCCGATTGCGACATGCTTTGTCGCAGTCGGTTCGCGTTGCCGTCATGCCGGCATGCAAGCCTCACCTTCACGGATATGAGGAGGGTTCCATGTCGATCATCTCGCGCCGGCAGGGCTTGATGCTGCTCGCCGGCGTCGGCTTCGCCGCGGGCCTGCCGGCGGCGCGGGCCGCGGCCGCGTGCGGCGGCACGGCGTTCACCGCCGACGAGGGAAGCGGCACGATCAGCGCCATCAACCTTGCCAGTGGCCGGGTTACGACCGTCCGGATCGGGATCGCGCCGCACAATGTTCAGGCGGTCGGCGGTGGCCGGTGGCTGCTGGCAGTGGGGAACGCCCAGACCGCGCATGGTCCAGGGCATGGCCCCGCATCGGCCCGCATGGCGGTGCTCGAGCCCGTGCCGGGCGCCGCGCCACGCCTCGTGGCGGAGTTTCCAGTTGGCCGCCACCCCGCGCATGTCGTGGCTGACGCGGACGGCGCCCGGGCCTTCGTGACGGATTCGGAGGCTGACGCGCTGCTGGTGGTGGATCTCGAACGGCGCGCGGTCGCCGCGACGGTCCGGGTCGGCGACTATCCGCACGGCCTCCGCCTCTCCCCGGACGGGCGCGAAGCCTGGGTCGCCAATGTCCGCGATGGAACGATCTCTGTCGTGGACGTCGCGCGCGGCGAGGAGGTAGCGCGGGTGCAGGCCGGCCCCTCGCCCGTGCAGGTGGGTTTCCTGCCGGACGGGTCGCGGGCCTATGTGTCGCTTCGCGGCGCAGACGCCGTGGCCGAGATCGAGGTCGCGAGCCGCAGGGTGCTGCGCCGCATCCCCGTAGGCCGCGGCCCCGTCCAGGTCTTCGCGACGCCGGATGGGCGGCTGCTCTACGTGGCCAACGAGGGCACGCGCGCCGCCCCGGGAACCAACGTCTCGGTGGTGGACGTCGCGGCCGGCCGCGTCGCGGCGACGGTCGAGACCGGGCGCGGCGCGCATGGCATCGCCATCTGCGACGATGGCAGCCGTGCGTTCGTGACGAACCTGCATGACGACACGCTGGCCGAGATCGACGTGGCAGCCGGCCGCGTCACGCGCCGCTTCCGCACCGGCCGTACGCCGAACGGGGTGACCTGGGTGGGAACGGGGCCCGGCTAGACCGGGTCGCCGCCCCGGAAGCGCATGAAGCTCATCCGGCCGCCGCCGGCGTCGAAGGCGATCACGTCGTAGGTGTCGGGCTCCGCGCCCGGCACCTCCATGCCGGGCGATCCCGTCGGCATGGCGGGCACGGCGAGGCCGCGGATGGTCGTGGACCGCGCCGTGAGCAGGCGTTTCACGGCAAGCGCCGGGACATGCCCCTCCAGCACGTAGCCGCCCACCAGGCCGGCATGGCAGGAGAGGAGATCCGCCGGCGTCCCAAGCATCCGGCGCGCGGATGCGACGGACCGCACGATGTTGTCTTCCACCGGGAAGCCCGCCGCGCGCATGTGGTCCACCCAGGCACCGCAGCAGCCGCACCCCGCATCTCGCCAGACCTGGAGGCGCGGGAGCGGGGTTTCCGCAAGCGTCGGCGGTGCCGCCAGGAGGCCGAGGGCGGCGAGCAGGGCACTACGTCTGGGCACCATCACGACACTGTTTCCTTCACTGCGGCTGCCGGCGATTTGGGAAGTTCCACCCGCGCCACCAGCCCGCCTCCTTGCCGGTTGGAGAGGCGCAGGGTCCCGCCGTGCCCCTCCACCGCCTGCCGCGCGATGGTCAGACCGAGACCGCTGCCGCCCGTGCCGCGGTTGCGCGACGCCTCAAGGCGTCGGAAGGGCTCGAAAACCGCCTCCAGCTCGGCATCAGGAATGCCGGGACCTTCATCCGACACCATCAGCACCAGCCTGTCGCCCGCATCCTGGAGCTCCACACGGGCGCCGCCGCCGTATTTCACGGCGTTGTCGATGAGGTTGGCGAAAGCCCGCTTGAGCGTCACCGGCCGGCAGAGGAGCCGCGCCTGGGCGGGGCCGGCGTAGGTAACCGGCGCGCCCGCATCCGCGGCGGCGTCGCAGAGCGTCTCGATCATCGCCACGAGATCAGCGGCGCGGCGCTCCTCCGTCTCGCTGTCGCCGCGGAGATAGGCGAGCGTGGCCGCGATCATCGCCTCCATCTCGTCGAGATCCGTGTCGATCGCGCGCGCCGCCTCCAGGTCATCCAGGAACCCAGCGCGCAACCGGAGCCGGGCAATCGGCGTGCGCAGGTCATGGCTGACCGCTGCGAGGGCCTGCGTCCTGTCGGCGATCAGCCGGTCGATGCGCGCCTGCATGCGGTTGAAGGCCTGCGCGGCGTGCCTCACCTCGCGCGGCCCGTCCTCCGGGATCGGCACCGCCGGTCCTCGCTCGCCGACCCGGTCGGCCGCGTCGGACAGCTCACGCAGCGGCCGGGCGATGAGCCGGACGACCAGGAGGCCGAGCAGCAGGATGCCGAGTGCCATCGCCGTCGTCGACGCGAAGGTCGCGTGTTCCGGCGCGGTCGGGCGGAAGAGAGCCGCGGAGAAGTTCAGCCAGGTGCCGTCCGGCAGCGGCAACGCGCCGAGCAGCAGATGGGGCGTCGCATGGGGCGCGTCTTCGGCATAGCCCAGGCGCAGGCCGGACACGTCGAGTTCCGGAACCAGCTCGCCCAGCCGGGCGCGCAGCGCCTCGATCCGGGCGCTCGACTCATCCAGCAGGCGCACCGTCGGCGCCGGCGTCCAGTGCATGTCGAGGCTCGCCGAGGACAGGGCATGTGCCGTCCGGTCGCGCTCCGCGGAGGGAAGCTCGGCCACCGCCCGCTTGGCCGCTGCCAGCCGCTCGGCGAGCTGCGCCTCGCGCGTGGTTCCGAGGACCGCCTCCGTCCCGACCTGGTGCAGCCAGAGGCTGCCGAGGTGGAACGCCATCAGCCCGACGAGCAGCACCAGCACGACCCTGCCGCCGAGCGTATCCGGGACGAGGTGGCGCAGGATCCTCATGTGCTCCGCTTGACGGCAGGGATGAGCATGTAGCCCGCGCCCCGGACGGTCTTGATGATGGCCGGGCTGTCGTCCGTCGGCTCGAGCTTCCGCCGGAGCCGGCTGACCATCACGTCTACCGAGCGCTCGGTGCCGTTGAAGGCCATGCGGTTCCGCGCAAGGTCGAGAAGCTGGTCGCGGCTCAGCACGCGCTGTGGGTGCTCGCAGAAGGCCAGCAGCAGGTCGTACTCGCCGCCCGAGAGGTCCACCGCCACGCCCTCGGGTGAGATAAGCTCCCGTCGCCTCGTGTCGAGCGACCAGTCGGCGAACAGGATGCGGTCGCCCGGGGCGCCCGCCACCGGCTCCGGCCCGCCGGGTGTGCGCGCGCGGCGGAGAAGCGCGCGGACCCGGGCGAGCAGTTCCGCCCGGCCAAAGGGCTTCGGGATGTAGTCGTCGGCGCCGAGCTCGAGGCCGAGGACACGGTCCGTCTCCTCGCCGCGCGCGGTGACCATGATGATCGGCACCGCGCTGCGCGAACGGAGGGCGCGGCAGAGGTCGAGGCCGGACTGCCCCGGCAGCATGACGTCGAGCAGCACCAGGTCGACCGGCGCCGCCCCGAGCGTCTCCCACATCTCGCGGCCGTCGCGCGCACCGGTCACGCGGAAGCCGTTCTGGCGGAGGAATTTGGCGATCAGGTTCCGCATCTCCCCGTCGTCCTCGACGACGAGGATATGAGCCTCCGGCGGAAGCGTCTCCGGTGACATTGCGTGTGGTCGATCTCCGTTCAGTCCTGGTCCAGTGGCGTGAAGCGCGCCTGGGCCGGGCGCTGGCCCGGCAGGGTCAGGGTCACCACCGCGCGCATACCACGCGCGGCCGTGAAGTCGCCCGTGCCCTGGAGGAGATTCTCCCCCACCGGGGTCAGGGGAACGGTCGCCTGCCTGCCGCCTGCCAGCACCACTGCCTGGGCCGTCGCGCCGCTCACGGCCATTGGCCGGTCCGCGGCGTCGAACAGGAACAGCCGGAGCGTGTTCCCCTGGGCCACCAGCTCGGCATGGTTGCTGCCGATGTCGACCTTCTGGCCGCCATTCGGCCCTCGCCGCGGCTCGTGGGCGCGCAGGCTCTCGGGGGCGAGGACGAGGGCCGCGAGGCCGGCCGCCATCAGTCGTCGGGTCGTCATGGGGTGCTCCGTCATGATGTCAGTAGGCCTCCGCCGTCTTGAGCTCCCGTTGCCGCTCGCGCAGGCGCTCCAGCGCCGGCCGGCCGAAGCGGTGGAAGAGGAGCGGGGTGAGGAAGGTGTCCAGCAGCGTGGCGGTGATCAACCCGCCGAAGATGGTGACGGCGACGGGGTGAAGGATCTCCTTCCCCGGCTCACTCGCCCCGATCATGAGCGGGATGAGGGCGAACCCAGCCGAGAGCGCCGTCATCAGCACCGGTGTCAGCCGCTCCAGGCTGCCGCGGATGACCAGGGCCAGTCCCCAGCGCTCGCCCTCCAGCAGCGCCAGGTTGAGATAGTGGCTGACCTTCAGGATGCCGTTTCGGGTGGCGATGCCGGCGAGCGTGATGAACCCGATCATGGACGCGACGGAGAGCGGCTGCCCGGCGATCCAGAGGGCGGCGATCGCGCCGACCAGCGCGAGCGGCACGTTGCCCATGATGATCAGCGCCAGCACCGCCGAGCGGTAGCGGCCGTAGAGCACCAGGAAGATCAGCGAGAGCGAGACGAGCGAGAGGCCCGCGATGAGCTGGGACGCCTCTTCCTGCGCCTGGAAGGTGCCTTCGAGCGCCAGGAAGTAGCCCGACGGCAGTTGCGCCGCGGCCATCTCCGCCCGGATCCGCGCGACGATCGCGGCCATGTCGGAGCCGTCCGTGTTGGCGAGCACCACGATCCGGCGGCGCCCGTTCTCGCGGAGGATCTGGTTCGGGCCGTCGGTGTCCCGGATCTCGGCCAGCAGGGAGAGCGGGACCCGCCCGCCTGGCGTCTCGATCATCACGGCCGAGAGGCCGGCACCGGTCCGGTCCTCGTCCGAGAGGCGCAGCACCAGGTCGAAGCGGCGCGACCCATCCACGACCTGGCTGACCACCTGTCCGCCCGAGAGGGACTGCAACGCCTCCGCCACCGCGGTGGCGGAGACGCCGTAGAGCGCCGCACGCTCGTGGTTGACCGCCACCTGGAGCTGCGGCACCCGCACCTGGCGCTCGATCTGCAGGTCGGTCAGCCCGGGTATTGCGGCAAGCCGCTGCTGCATGCCGTCCGCCAGCGTCCGCAGCGTGTCGAGGTCGTCGCCGTAGATCTTCAGCGCGATCTCGGCGCGCACGCCGGAGAGCATGTGGTCGAGCCGGTGCCCGATGGGCTGGCCGACATTCGCGCTGCCCGGCAGCACCGCGAGGCGCGCGCGGATGTCCGCCGCGATCTCCTGCTTGCCGCGCGCCGAGGGGTGCAGCGAGACATCGATCTCGGAGGAGTGGACGCCCTCGGCGTGCTCGTCGAGCTCCGCGCGGCCGGTCCGCCGCCCGATGGTGCGCACCTCGGGCACGGCCATGATGAGCCGCTCGGCCTCGCGCCCCAGCCGGTTCGCCTCGGCGAGGCTGATCCCGGGCTGGAACTGGAGCGAGATGGTCAGCGTCCCCTCGTTGAAAGGCGGGAGGAAGGAGCGCGGCAGGAAGGGCACGGTGGCGATCGCCACGGCAACCGCGGTGCCCGCGGCGAGGTAGACGAGCCGGGCACGCGCGAAGGCCCAGAGCAGCGCCCGCTCGTTCCAGCGCTTCAGTACCCGCACCAGCGCACTGTCGCCGTGCTCCATCCGCTTCATGTTCGGCAGCAGGTAGTAGCAGAGCACCGGCGTGACGGTGATCGACACCACCAGCGAGGCAAGAATGGAGACGATGTAGGCGACCCCGAGCGGCGCGAAGAGCCGCCCCTCGATGCCGGACAGTGCGAACAGCGGCACGAAGACCAGGATCACGATCATCGTCGCGTAGACGATGCCGGACCGCACCTCCTGGCTTGCCTGGGCCACCACCGTGATGGCGGGCAGCGGATTGGCTCTCTCGCGGTTCTCCCGCAGCCGCCGGAAGACGTTCTCCACGTCCACCACGGCGTCGTCCACCAGCTCGCCGATCGCGATGGCGAGCCCGCCGAGCGTCATGGTGTTGATGGAGAGGCCCAGCAGGTGGAAGACGACGACCGTGATCAGCACCGAGAGAGGGATCGCGGTCAGCGAGATGAAGGTGGTGCGCCCGTTCAGCAGGAACAGGAACAGCACGACGGCCACCACCGCCACCGCTTCCAGCAGCACCTTCTTCACGTTGCCGATCGAGGCCTCGATGAAGTCGGCCTGCCGGAACTGCACCTTGTCGGCGACCACGCCGGGCGGCATCGAGCGCTGAAGCTCACGCAGCGCGGCCTCCACCTGGGCGGTCAGGGTCACGGTGTCTGCTGCCGGCTGCTTCTGGATGGAGAGGATCACGGCCGGCCGGCCCATGCTGCCCGCCTCGCCGCGCTTCAGCCGGGCCGCATACTCCACTGTCGCGACCTGGCGCAGGAGGATCGGCTGACCCGCCCTGAAGCCGACCGGCGTGCCCGCGAGGTCGTCGAGGCGCGTTGTCCTGCCGATGTTGCGGATGAGGTACTCGCGGCCCGCCTGGTCGACGTAGCCTCCGCCGGTGTTGACGCCGAACTGCCGCAGCGCCGCCACCACCTGCTCATGGGTGATGTCGAGGGCGTTCATCCGCGCCACGTCCGGCACCACGCGGTACTGCCGGACCTCGCCGCCGATCGGGATCACCTGGCTCACGCCGGGGATGGTGAGCAGGCGAGGACGGACCACCCAATCCGCCAGCTCGCGCAGCTCCATCGGGCTCGCGCGACCGTCGGTGGACATCGCCACCAGCATGATCTCGCCCATGATGGAGGAAACGGGCGCCATCTGCGGGACCACGTTCGGCGGCAGCTGGGCGCGCACCAGCGACAGGCGTTCGGAGACCTGCTGGCGGTTGACCCAGATGTCCGTGCCCCAGTCGAACTCGACGAAGACGATGGAGAGCCCCACGCCCGAGACGGAGCGTACCCGGGTGACGCCGGGCATGCCGTTCATCGCCGTCTCCATTGGGAAGGAGACCAGCAGCTCCACCTCTTCCGGCGCCAGGCCCTCGGCCTCCGTCATGAGGGTGACGACCGGCTTGTTGAGGTCGGGGAAGACGTCGACGGGAAGCCGCTGGAGCGTCAGCGCGCCGTAGACGACGAGGATCGCCGCCGCGACGAGGACGAACAGGCGGTTCCGCAGGCTGGCCGAGACGAGGATGTTGAACATCGGATCACCGGACCTGGGCGACGAGGCTGGCCGCCTGCGTCACGACACGGATGCCAGGGTCCAGGCCCGCGGTGACTAGGACGTTGCGGCCATCCAGCGGCTGCACGCGCACCGGGCGCGGCACGAAGCGTTCGGCCCCCGGCATCTCGAAGACGATCTGGCTGCCTTCGGCACTGCGGACCACCGCATCCGCGGGCAGCACGACGCCGCCCGCACGGCGCGGCGTCTGCATCGTGACCGTGACGGGGGTGCCGACGGAAAGGCCCGGCGGGACGTCCTCGATGCGGAATTGCAGCGGAATCGCCTGCTGGCGAAGGGCGAGACCTCGCCCGATGAAGGACAAGCGGAGCGGCTGCCCAGCCGTGGTGACCGCGGCGGCCGCCGCCACCTCGGCGACGAGGCTCGGGTCGAAGGCAACCGCTTCCACCCAGAGCCGCTGCGGGTCAACCACCTCGAAGAGCGGCTCCCGCGCGTCCACGATCTGCCCCGCGATCGCGTTGACGACGCTCACCACGCCGGCCGCCGGCGCGTGCACCGGCTCGCGGCCGTTCAGGCCCGCGCCGATCGCGGCGCGGCGCTGCCGCAGCCCCTCCAGCTCGGCCCGGGCCTCGGCGATCTCCCGGGCGGAGACACTGCCGGCGAGGCCCGACAGGCGCTGGACGCGGCCCTGGGCGATGGCGATCTGGGCATCGAGTTCCGCGATGCTGGCCTGGACGCCGCTGCGCTCCTGCGCCGCAAGCACCGGCACGATCCACGCCAGGACCTGGCCGCGCGCGACGCGGCTGCCGAGCGTCGGGAAGCCGCCCTCGGGCGGCTCGATCCGGCCACCCTGCGGCGCCTGCACGCGCCCCGACGCGTTGGGGTCAGCCATCACCTGGCCGACGACCTGGACCGAGACGGGGGCGTCGGCGCGCGCGGTTATGGCGGTGCGCACGCCGAGCAGGCGTTGCGTCGGCTTCGGCACGAAGACGCTGCCGTCTGGCTGGCGCCGCGGCGCATCCATCGGCTGCGCGACGGCATGGCCCGCGGCGAACAGGGCGACGAGGAATGCGGCCAGCGGGACCACCGACGCGGCCGCCGCTGCGCGCTTCGGCAAGACGGTCGCCCCGGACTTCGGCGCGACAGTTTCGGGCACCGCTTCCGGACGCCTTTCCTCCTCCACCAGGGGGGGAAGCCGGCGCGGCGCCGAAGCGCGCCCCAGCAAGACCCCGAGTAGGAGGAACAGGACGGCACCCGCCCAGGCGAAGGGCTCGCGGACGAGGTTCGCGAGCGTCTGGCCAAGCCCGCCTTCGGCATGCACGGCTGCCACGGCGGTCGGGACGTCCAGCGTCGCCGGCAGGAGGTCCATCTCTGAGCCCGCCGAGACGGTGAACAGCAGGTTCCGTGTGCCAGGCGCCGCCAGTGTCGGGCTGCTCGCCACGAACATCGCCTCGCCGGCGCGGGTCGCCTGCACCGGCTGGCCGTCGATGGTCAGCTCGAGCGCCGCACCCTCCAGCGGCTCGTTCGTCGCGTGGCGTTCGAGGTAGATCCAGAGGCGCCCGTCAGGGCCGAGCACCGCCACCACCTCGAAGAGGTCGGAGTGCGTCTCGCCACGCGGAGCGGCATTGGAGGGGGGCGGCGCCTCGTCTCCGTGCCCCGGATGCGCGAGGGCCGCCGGAGCGAGGGTAGCCAGGGCAACAGCCAGGAGGAGGGCCCGCAGGGGCCGGAACATCACAGGGCTCACGGTTCCACTCCAAGGGCCTGGTTGAGGCGGGAGGCAGCCTGTCGCAGCGCAACGCCGCTCCGCCGGCGATCGGCGTCCGCGGCCGCGAGGGAGGCCCGGATGCGCAGCGTCTCGGCGAGGCCGGTCTGCCCCGCGCGGAAGGCGGCTTCTGAGAGAGCGGCGGCCTCCGAAAGCGCCCGGTGACGCTCCTCGGCGAGGCGTGCCGCGGCCCGCGCATCGGCCAGCGCCGTCCTCGCCCGTTCGCGTTCGGCCGCGATGAGGCGCTCGGCCGTCGCGGTCTCAGCCGCCGCGGTGGTGAGTTCCGTCTGGGCCACCGCCCGCCGCTCGGCGTTGCGCGGCTCGTGCGCGAAGGGGATGCGGATCCGCACGCCGAGCCGGCTGTCCCAGCCGGCACCGCGCTCGTCGCGCTCCTGCCTTCCGAAGATCGACAGCTCCGGGCTCTCGCGGTCCTCGACAACCGCGACGCGCAGGGAGGCGCGTCCGACATCCTGGCCGAGGCGTGCGGCGAGGAGACGGGGGTGGTCCACCGCGGCGGCGCCTTCGCGCGGTGCCTCCTCCCAGCCGGTAGCCGGGTCGCGTCCGGTCAGGGCACGGAAGGCGAGGCGGGCCTCGCGCAAGGTCACCTCCGCCTCGCGCAGAGCAGCCTCCGCCTCCCGCGCATCGGCCGAGGCGAGGAGTTCCTCGGCGCGCGGGACCTGCCCGCCCCGGGCCTGCCGTGCCACGTCGCGCGCGAGGGCGGTGGCGCTCGCCGCGCGGGCACGGGCCGCAGCCAGGGAGGCCTCCGCCGTGGCCCAGGTCCAGTAGGCATCCCGGACCTCCCCCGCCAGGGTCAGCCGCTGGAGGGCGATCTGGGCTGCCAACCGCTGTGCTTCGGCCTCGGCGAGCCCGCGCTGGGCTCGGGCCTGGCCGGGCAGCCAGACCGGGACGCCGAGCTCCACTTCAGCTTCGCGAAATCCGCGGTTCTGGCTGAAGCGGTCGTCGGTGTATCCGAAGGCGATGCTTGGCGCCCCCGGCGTGAGGGCGTTCGCGCCGCGGAGCCGGGCCTCGATCTCGGCCCGGCGGCTCTCCAGGGTGCGGAGCTCGGCATTCAGCCCCGCGGCGGTATCAAAGGCCTCCCGCAGCGGCGAGGCAAAGGCAGGGGAGGTCGCGGCGAGCAGCGCCGCGGCGAGAAGAATGCGCGCGTTCACGCGGCCTCCTGTTTGTTCCTGGTTCGGGCGCACTCTGGCGGGCTTTCCCGTCGCCTGGGTTGCGCAATCATGACGAATCATTGCAGCCCGGCACCCGGCGGGGCCGGGCCGCGATGCCGTCACCGGATCGAGGGCGGCAGGCTCCGCAGGTTCCAGAGCGCGGCGTTATGCCCGCCGCCGACATTCGGCATGGTGTGGGGCAGCCGCGCGCCGGCTTCCTCGTCGTACTCGATATCAACGTTCTCTCCGCTGCCAGTGATGCGCCTCACCGGAAGCGAGACGACAGGGCGCGGCGTGGCGGTGGTGTCGTACTCGATTTCGACGTTCTCGCCGCTGCCCGTCATGCGCTTGACAGGCAGGGTGACGACGGGCGAGGCACGGTCGGAGTAGATCTGGACGGGCAACCGCCCGAGTTGCGTCACCTCGAGCGAGATCACCGGCTGCCCGTCGGCACGGGCGAGGCCCGGTGCAGCGGCAAGGCCGGCAGCAAGCGCGAGGGCAAGGGTGACGCGGATACGCGTGGGCATGGGTTCTCTCTCCGAAGCAGCCAGGCACCCCTTCGGTGCGGCACGACGGAGAATGGCGGCGTGTTGTTGCGGCATGGCACCGTCGGCGCGACAAAGGATGCTGCGCCTGTCGCAATCGGACGAAGTCGTCACATTGCAACGGATCGGCCGTGGGGCAGCCGCTTGCATCCGCAAGCACGGTTGATCGTAACCAACGCGCAGGCTGCCACTTGGAGACGCGCGCTGCCGGTGCCGCCCAGAGTAAGGATCCTGAAGAACGGATTGAGCCGGTGCGCATCGGCATAGGACGGGGCTGACCCTGGCACTGGCGTCTCCCCCGCCACTGGCGGGGGCCGCGCCCTACTCGCGGCCGCTGGCCACTACCGCAGCCGCCGGCGGTCTCTCCGCCCTGTGGGTCACACGCGCGGACGTCGCGGAAGCCGAAGCGCGTGCCGTCGCGCGGCAGGGCCACCGCCCGTCGGCCGCGCTGCCGGTTCGTCCGCGACCTGCCGCTCGCGCTTAGGCACGCCAGCTGCACGGTCCTCCTCGGTCCAGATGGCCGACCTGTCCGGGCCGATCGCCGCCGCCGTCCAGCTGAGCACCCGCTTGGCGCCCGGGCTCCAGCCCGTGGCACGGCCGGCGAAGTCCATCTCGATGATGGCATGATCGGTCGCGCTGCTGACCTATCTGCGGAAGCGCCGCGTCGTCGGTCGGGATCAGAGACAGAGAACCGAGAGGGATTTCGTGACGGGATCGGGGTCGGGAGAGAGGCTCCCGGCCGGCCCGTTATGGAGAGCCCCATGTCGAAGTCCACGCCGAAGATCGCGCTGTCCGCCTCGCGCGACATCCCGTTCAACCGCCTCGTGCTCAGCCAGGCCAACGTCCGCCGCATCAAGGCCGGCATCGCCATCGAGGAGCTGGCCGAGGACATTGCCCGCCGCACCCTGCTCCAGAGCCTCACCGTTCGCCCCGTGCTCGACGCAGACGGGGTGGAGACCGGGATGTTCGACGTCCCATCGGGCGGGCGGCGGTACCGCGCGCTGGAGCTCCTTGTGAAGCAGAAGCGCCTCGCCCGCACCGCGCCGATCCCTTGCGTCATCCGCACCGAGGGCCTCGCCGAGGAGGACAGCCTGGCCGAGAACGTGCAGCGCGCGCCGCTGCACCCGCTCGACCAGTTCCGCGCCTTCCAGGCCCTGCGCGAGAAGGGCAGGAGCGAGGAGGAGATCGCTGCGGCCTTCTTCGTGTCGGGCGCCGTCGTGAAGCAGCGGCTGCGGCTGGCCGCCGTCTCGCCGCGGCTGCTCGACGTCTACGCCGAGGACGGCATGACGCTCGATCAGCTGATGGCCTTCACCGTCAGCCCCGACCACGCCAGGCAGGAGGCGGTGTGGGACGCACTTCAGCGCTTGCCGATCCGCGAGCCCCACCAAATCCGCCGCCTGCTGACGGAGGGCGCCGTCCGCGCCTCCGACCGCCGGGCGCGCTTCGTCGGCGCCGCAGCCTACGAGGCAGCGGGCGGGATCATCCTGCGCGACCTCTTCGCGGCCGACGATGGCGGCTGGTGGCAGGATCCCGTGACCCTCGACCGGCTCGCGCATGAGCGACTGACGCGCGAGGCGGAGGCGATCCGGGCGGAGGGCTGGCGTTGGGTCGAGGCGGCGCCGGACTTCCCGTATGGCCACACCTACGGCTTGCGCCGCCTGGCCGGCACGGCCGAGCCGCTGAGCGAGGAGGAAGCGGCGCGGCGTGCGAGACTGCAGGCCGAGTACGAAGAGCTGGAGCGGGCCTGTGCCGAGGCCGACGACGTGCCGGAGGAAACCGACGCGCGGCTGGCCGAGATCGAGGAGGCGATTGCCGCCCTCGACGAGCGGCCGGTCGCCTATGATCCGGCGGAGACCGCCCGCGCCGGCGCCTTCGTCAGCATCGATGGCTCGGGCGCCCTGCGCGTCGAGCGCGGCTACGTCCGTCCGGAGGACGAGGCGCC